>JALOTH010000233.1 GCA_025458035.1 Rhodospirillales bacterium | reverse complement strand
CAAGGACTACTCGCAGATCCCGCCGCCGCCGCCACCTCCGGCGCCACCGGCGGCCACAACCGCGCAGCCAGCACCCGGCGGGCCGATGTCACTGGCGCCGCCAGCGCCCACACCCGCGGCCCCGCCGCCGCGCAATCCCCAGGTCGACGCCGAGAAGAGGATAGACGAAGAAATCAACGCCGCCCGCCGCTCGGGCCTGTTCGTCGCCAACAACTCCCAGCGCAACGAGCGGCAGACAGGAACGCCCTCGGACGGCGCTGAGACGGCCGGCAGCAGCAAACCGTCGCGGTCTTTGATGCCTGTGTCCAGCGATGCGCCCGAGGACTCGGTCGCCCGGCAGAACATGCAGGACCGCAAGAACCAGTTCCTCCGCGCTCCAGACGACTTCGACGTCTACGTCCGCAAGCCCTACGCCGATCCGCTGTCGCCCTACGAGGTGAAGGCGGGAACGATCATCCCGGCGGCTCTGGTGACGGGCCTGAACAGCGACCTGCCCGGCGACGTCATCGCCAGAGTCACCGAGAACGTCTACGACAGCGCAAGCGGCCGCCACCTCTTGATCCCGCAGGGCGCCACCTTGCTGGGCACCTACGATTCGTTCGTTGCCTTCGGCCAGGAGCGCGCGCTGGTGGCCTGGCAGCGGATCATCATGCCGAACGGCAAGAGCATCCAGATTCCCCGCATGCCGGCGACCGATCAGGCCGGCGCCGCCGGCCTGCAGGATGGCGTCGATTACCACCTCGGCACCGTCGCCATCGGACTCGGCATCTCCACCGTCATCTCCTTCCTCGGCAACCTGTCGCGCGACCGCGAGGACGGCGAGCGCACAATCATCACCGATGTCGGCGATACCGCCACCCAGGAGAGCGCTCGCGTCGGCTCCCGCGTCGCCGACCGCTTCCTCAACATCCAGCCGACGATCACCATCCGCCCCGGCTGGCCGGTGCGCGTGCTGATCAACCGCGACCTGGTGCTGAGCCCCTACGATCCGCGGTTGCTGCCGGCCGGCGGCGCGCCATGACCCGACGCTTTCCCGCCGGGCAAACCCGCAAACTGGCGGTGGAAATCACCCGGCCGATCCACCGCGCGTTGCGCGTCCACCTCATCCACACCGACCAGACGATGATCGAGCTGATGGACGCGGCCGGTCACCGCTACCTGAACTGGCTCGAAAGCGGCGAGATACCGGACAGGCGTCTGTTCGCGATCCATCCGATACGCATCAGCGTCGGTATCCTGTTGCCGATGCACCGCCGCCTGACCACGGCCGCACTTCGGCACCGCACGTCCGCCGGCGTGCTGATGCGCGATGCCGTCGCGCGGTTCTGCGGCGATCAAGGCTTCGACGTCGACCTGAGCCGCCGTGCTTCCCTCCGACTGCCGCTTACCACCGCTGATCCGGGAGACCCCGATGAGTGATCAACAACGTCCGACGTTGAGAACGAACTTGGTTGGGCAGCCCAACGGGGAAAAACCATGAAGCCCCGCCCGATCGCCCTTGCGGCGTTACCGCCAAATGGACCCGCCACCAAGCTGCAGCTGGCAATCGATACCGCACTTGCCGCCGACCTTGAAGCCTACCGAGAAGCCTACGCAGAGGCCCACGGCCAAAGCATCAGTCTCGACCAACTCGTTCCAGCCATTCTGAAGGCGTTCCTGCATCGGGACCGCGGCTTTCAGAAATGGAAGAAGGGCACAGCTCGTAAACTAGGCCCCCCTGCCGTTGACTGCGCCCCAACCGGCGATCTCCAATCCCTGCCCGTACCTGCTCAGTCTGGGCCAGACCGAATCGGCCCTATCTCGCCCAGCCGCGACGAATTGGTTGAGCTGCAAGCGCCTGGCGAGGTGTAGGCTGGATGAGCCGACGAAGGCCACGGTTTGTGGAGCGCCGAGTCCTGAGCGCTTTCGAGACGGCTGCCTACCTCGGCCGATCGGTAAGCTGGCTTACCGATCATGCGCATCGACTGCACAAAACCGGATTTCCGCGGCCTATTCCGGTTGTTGGTGGTTATGATAAGCAAGCGATTGACCAGTGGCTCGATCGGATGGGAGGTGCTTCGCGGTCGGACGACTTCGACGACGCGTGGACCAATGCGGCGAATGGGTAAAGTCAAGATACGCTATTTCGTCTGCAAGCACGGCCGGGGCGGCCGTGGCACCTACTTTTATTGGCAACCCTCGGCCGACCTTCAGCGCGAAGGATGGTGCACCCGCCGTCTCGCCGACCAACTGGAAAAAGCGATTGCGGAAGCCCAGCAGTTCAACCGTCAGGTCGATGAATGGCGGCAAGGCCGCGAAGTCCTGCCGAATCAAGCGGACACACTGCCGTGGCTCATTAAGCTATATCGATTGGATGACCGGTTCACTTCGCTGAGCGCCGCCACCAAACGCAGCTACGATCAGTCAATGATCACCATTCAGGCTTGGTCTGAACGCGCCAGCGATCCGCCGCTCTCGACCATCAAGAGGAAGCACGTCAAACTTTTCTATCAGGCGATGCGGGAAAAGACCCCCGCCAAAGCAAACGCCGTCATTCGAGTGTTGCGACTTCTCCTCGCGTTCGC
>JALOTH010000021.1 GCA_025458035.1 Rhodospirillales bacterium | reverse complement strand
TGCCGTTTCTTCGCCGCAACGAGGTCGCCATGCCGGTCATCGCCGTGCCGGCGGCGCCGGGATCGGGCGATGAACCGGGGCGCCAGCGGGCATCGCGGCAGCGTTGACCGGCGACGAAATTCTGCCCCCGCTCAACGGCTGGCAGTGAATGCGGCGCGGTCAACGCCGATACGCGGCAGGGTAACGGCGACCATCAGTCCGCCAGTTTGAAGATTGTCGAGGACGATATCGCCGCCATGCGCGCGAACGATCGCCCGCGCCACCGTCAGGCCGAGGCCGACGCCGCCGGTCTCTCGGTTGCGCGAGCCCTCGCCGCGGTAGAACGCCTGAAAGACCGCCTCGAACTCCGCGGGCGGGATCCCCGGGCCGCGATCCGAGATGGCGACGCGAATGGCATCGGCACCTTCGCTCAACTGCACATCCGCGCCGCCGCCGTAGGTGACGGCGTTGCCGATCAGGTTGGCGAAGGCCCGCTTAAGCGCCAGATGCCGGCCCTGCAACTTGGCGTGGGCGGCGCCACGGTAGCGGACGGCGTGGCCGAGATCGGCATGATCGGCGCACAAGCTTTCCAGGATCGAGGCGACGTCGAGCAGTTTCGTCTCTTCCGTTTCCGTACCCTGCTTGAGAAAGGCGAGTGTCGAGCTGATCATCGATTCCATGTCGCTGATGTCGGCCAACATCCTTTCCCGCTCGTGTTCGTCTTCAACGAACTCGCTGCGCAGCCGCAAACGGGTCAGCGGTGTCTTCAGGTCATGGGACATCGCCGCCATCATCTGCGTGCGGTCGTCGATGAGGCGGCGCAGCCGCGCCTGCATTTCGTTGAACGCGAGAGAGGCCTCACGCACCTCCTCGGGGCCGGCGACGGGGAGTGGCGGCGCGGTGACGTCGACGCCCAGCCGCTTGGCGGCGGCAGAGAGCTGGCGCAGCGGCCGGGTGAGGACGCGGACGAGAACGATGGTCACGACCACCACCAGCATCACCATGACCGTCGTCGACAGCACCAGCGGCGTCCATTCCGGCTGGGCGCCGGGTCGGTGACCCATGGAGAAAATCAGCCAGCCGCCGTCGGTCAGTCGGACCGCGGTGACCAGCCCGTGCGCCGATCCTCTCCCCTCCTTCGCGCCAACGTGGAGGTCGGCGAAGCGCACGGCGTCCTCGGCCAAGCCGGGGAGGGCTTGCCTGATCTGCTCTCGCAGCGTCGCGAGATCGGGCGGCAGCGACTCCAGCGTGGCGGCGGGCGGTGCTGCCGTCCACCGGATGTCGGCGCCCGGCGAGGCGATCGCCTGCGCGGCGCGCTCACGGTCCGCCGCCGGCGTCGCTTCGATGCCGCGAACCGCCGCCACGATCCCGTCGATGAACTGCTGTTGGGTGTTGGCGCCGAGCTGGCGGCCAAGGTCGGCATGGTAGGCCGCCATGCTGACCAGGTGCGAGAGTGTAACCGCCGCCAGCAGCACAAGCACCGCGCCGCCGGTGATCGTTCGCGGCCAAAGGCGCATCATTCTCGGCACACCGCGGCGGTGAACAGATAGCCGGCGCCGCGGACGGTCTTGATCATCGACGAGCCGGACCCTTCCTCTTCGAGCTTGCGGCGCAGCCGGCTGACCTGCACGTCGATGCTGCGATCGAAGGGGATGGCGCCTCGGTTCTTGGCGAGATCGAGCAGCAGATCCCGCGACAACACCCGCCCGGGGTGTTCGAGAAAGGCAAGCAGGAGGTCGTATTCTCCCGTGGTCAGATCGACGATGGTGCCGTCGGCGGCGGTGAGCTCGCGCCGTATCGTATCCAGCCGCCACCCGGCGAAGGCGAAGGTGTGACCGACCGCCGGCCACGCAGTCGTTGGGCCGGCGCCGGCGCGGCGGAGCACGGCGCGGATGCGGGCGAGCAGTTCGCGCGGGCTGAACGGCTTCGGCAGATAGTCATCGGCGCCCACTTCGAGGCCGACGATCCGGTCCGTTTCGTCGCCCTTGGCGGTCAGCATGATCACCGGGATCGCCGATGATCGGCGCAGATCCTGGCAGATCTGCAAACCATCCGTTCCCGGTAGCATCAGGTCGAGGATCAGCAAGTCGACAGCCGCCTCGCCCATCGCCACCTTCAGCTCGGCGGCGCTGCGCACGCCGGTGACGCGAAAGCCGTTCTGCCGAAGAAACCGCGCCAGCAGGCGGCGGATTTCCGGATCGTCGTCCACGACGACAATATGCGGGGTGGCCGTCACAGCTCGATCATCGCCGATGCCAGGCAACCGTGCAAAGGGTTGTCACGGACGAACACCCGCCGCGGCAGGCGCCCCCTGTCAGCGGGGGGGCGGCGGTTGCGGGCCGCGAACGAGCCGGCCGGGCAGAGCGCCCGAGGTCTGGCCATCGCGGGTGACCAATTCGCCGCCGACGATCTTCGCCGCATAGCCGTCAGCCCGCTGCACGAGGCGCCGTCCGCCATTCGGCAGATCGTGCACCACTTCCGGCGGGGACAGCCGCAGCCGGTCGAAATCGATGAGATTGAGGTCCGCCTTGTAGCCGGGGGCGATCTGTCCGCGGTCGTGCAGCCCCACCGCCGCGGCGGTATCGTGGCTCAGCCACTTGACCACCAGCGGCAACGCCAGCCGCTCACCGCGTTGCCGGTCGCGCACCCAATGGGTGAGCATGAAGGTCGGATAGCTGCCGTCGCAGATCATGCCGCAGTGGGCGCCGCCGTCGCCGAGGCCGAGCACCGCCGCGGGATGGCGCATCATCGCCAGCGACGATGCAAGCGAGCCCTGCTCGTAGTTGCAGAGGGTGACGTAAAGGGTGTTGCGGCCCTCCCGCTCCAGCATCAGGTCGTAGACCAGTTCTTCCGGGCTCACGCCGGCGCGCGCCGCCCGTGCCGCAATGCTCTGTTCGAGGGGCTGTTCATAGTCGGGTGGATCGCCGAGCAGGAACATGTGGTCGAACTCGCGCGCCAGCCGGCCGAGGACGATGGTGGGGTCGGGGTCGGCGGCCTCGGCGAGGATGCGCGCCCGCACCTCCGGTCGCCTCAGCTCGCGGATCTTCTCGGCGAACGGCAGGTCGGCGAGCTGGGCGTAGCTCGCGCAGGTGTAAAAGGTATTCAGCGTCAGCTCATGTCCGAGCATGACGCCGATCGCGCGGCTGAGCACCTGGGCGCGGATCGGCGGCCCGGCGGCAGACGCCTCGGCCGCCCAATCGAGGATCTCGCGCCAGCGCAGCGTCATCGGTCCGTAGGCGCCTTCCAGCAGCGAGAACGACAGCGGCCGGCCCGAGAAGTCGACGAGGCGGCGCAGCATGGCGAACGTCGCTTCCAGATCGTCGAAGTCCGAGATCATCTGCATCGCGCCGCTGCCGGCGGCCTTGAGCGCGCCGGCCAGCGCCATCACCTCCCGCTCCGCCGCTTCGAAGCTCGGCGTCGGCTTGCCGTCGCTCGACTTGTGAAAGAACGTGCGGGAGGTGGAAAAGCCCATGGCGCCGGCTTCGACCGCTTCGCGCACGATGCGCGCCATCGCCGCAAGGTCGGTATCCGTGGCCGGCTCGCGGTCGGCGCCACGCTCGCCCATGACGTAGACGCGCACCGGCGCGTGCGGCACATAGCCGCAGATGTCCGTGTCGTAGCGGCGGGCGGCCAGCCAGTCGAGGTAATCGGGATAGGTTTCCCAGGTCCAAGGCAGTCCCTCGACCAGCACCGGGTGCGGGATGTCCTCCACCCCTTCCATCAGCCGGATCAGCAAGTCGCGCTGGTCGGGCCGGCAGGGGGCAAAGCCGACGCCGCAATTGCCCATGACCACCGTCGTCACCCCGTGCTGTGATGAGGGCACGAGCCGGTTTTCCCAGGTGACCTGGCCGTCATAGTGGGTGTGGATGTCGACGAAGCCGGGGGTGACGATCAGGCCCGAGGCGTCGATTTCCTCGCCGCCGCGTTCGGGCACACGGCCCACCGTGGCGATGCGCCCGCCGGCGACGGCGACGTCGGCGATGCGGAGTTCGGCACCGCTGCCGTCGGCGATCAGGCCGTTGCGGATGACCAGATCATAGGCGTGAGCCATGGGGCGTACCCTCCTCAGGGGCGGCGCGGCTGCCGTTTCGCGGCGCGAGGCTGAACAGGGTTGGCGCCCCGTTGCGGCAGGGTTCTCACCCCGCCGTTGCCTTCTCGCGCGGCTAAAAGCCAGCCACGAAGGCTAACATGGCGCTGGCACCGGAGCAAATGCGAACCATCCGCAGTCGCCGGTCGCTTTCGTCGACAATGCGAGACGAAGCGGTGGCGATCCGGCGCCGAGATTGCTCATGCGGCCGCCGACGGCCTGCGGGCGGCACCCCAACCTTGCACCCGCCGGCGCGGCCCGCTACAACAGCGGAACGGTCGCCGAGCGGGGCGCGGGCTGAAAGCTCGTTCGCCGCGCGGCGTTGCCCGGAAATCGGGTCCCCTTCGTCTAGAGGCCCAGGACACCGCCCTCTCACGGCGGCAACAGGGGTTCGAATCCCCTAGGGGACGCCAACGGCACGGGGAGCAGTCTGACGCGTCGCCCTAACTCACCCGTCGACGGGGCGGCTTGGTGTCGCGCGGCGGTGGCAGCATGGTGAGGACGCGCTCCTCGTCCCCGATCAATCGGGTGCGGGCAAGGGCGGGCACCAGCGCGGCGGCGACCGGCCGGCTGAACAGGTAGCCTTGCCCCAGCTGGCAACCCCGCTGGCGCAGGAATTCGAGCTGGTGGCGGGTCTCGATGCCTTCGGCGATGACGCGCAGGCCAAGGCTTTCCCCCATTCCGAGAATGGCGGTGACGATCGCTTCATCGCTGTCGTCGACGGCGATGTCCTGAACGAAGCTGCGATCGATCTTCAAGGCGTCGATCGGCAGGTCGCGGGCGTAACGCAGCGACGAGTATCCGGTACCGAAGTCATCGAGTGCGAGGCGAAGGCCGATGGCCCGCAGCCGATCGAGCACGGCGACGGCATCATCGCCGGCGGCAACGATGCTGGTTTCGGTCAATTCCAGATGCAGCAGATGCGGATCGATGCCGGTCTCCGCCAGCACCGACAGCAGCACCTGATCCAGGCGCGAGCGGGTGATTTGCACCGCCGAAACGTTGATGGCGACGAAAACCGGCGGCAGCCCTGCCCGTTGCCATTCGCGCAACTGTGCCGCCGCCGCGCGGATCACCCATTCGCCAAGCGGTACGATCAGCCCGGTCTCCTCGGCGAGCGGGATGAACTGGCCAGGGCTGATCGTCCCCGCTTCGGGATGATCCCAGCGCAACAGCGCCTCGGTGCCCACGAGGTAACCGGTCCCGAGGTCGACGATGGGCTGGTAGTCCAGGCGGAACTCGTGGCGTTCGATGGCAATCCGCAGGCGGCGTTCGAGGGCGAGGCGCTCCAGTGCCGCCGCGTGCATGCCTTGAGAATAGAACTGGAAATTACCCTTGCCTTGCTCCTTGGCGCTGTACATGGCCATGTCTGCATTCTTGATCAGCGCTTCCGCCGATTCGCCATCGTTGGGATACATCGTCACGCCGATGCTGACCGTGACATGCAGTTCGTGATGGCCGATCACGATCGGCTGCGCGATCGCGTCGAGGATGCGGCGGGCCGCGCCGCTGGCATCGTGCGGGCTGGAGACGCTCGGCAAGCAAATGGTGAATTCATCGCCACCAAGCCTTGCCAGCAACTGGCCGGCCGGCTCGTTGGGAACCGGCGAAACGAAGTCCTCGCCACGCAGACAGCGGCGCAACCGGCGCGCCACTTCCTGCAGCAACTGATCGCCGACGGCGTGGCCAAGGCTGTCGTTGACGCGCTTGAAGTTGTCGAGGTCGAGGAACATCAGCGCCAACATACCGCCGCGACGGCGCTGAAAAGCCAGCGCATGATCCAGGTATTCGCTGAAGCGAGAGCGGTTTGGCAGTCCGGTCAGGCCGTCGTGGTAAGCGAGATAGCGGATCTGCTCACCCGAGCGCAGCAGGTTGTCTGCCATCTCGCGGAACGCCTGCGCCAGCTCGCCGATTTCGCCCCGCTCGGTGGTCGGCACCGGTACGGTCAGGTTGCCGCGGCCAAACTCGTTGGCCGCCTCGCTCAAGCGGCGGATCGAGCGCACCAGGGTGACATTGAGAAAGGTGAACACCAGGGCGGTGGTGACGACCATGGCGCCGAGCGTGATGCAGGCGACGATCAATCCCAGCCACCGGCTCGCCGCCAGCAATTCCTTGGAGGGCAGTTGCGCAAAAGCGTACAGGGTGCCGTGGATGCGCCGGGCCTCGAAGACGTCGTCGTCATCGCGTAGCGAATGGCTGGCATTGGGACTGGCGTCGGCGACGGTGCGCAACTGCGTGAACAACGCCGGCGGCAGCCACTGCCCCGCCCTTTCGGTGTCGGTGTGGAAGAAGATGCGCCCATCCTGATCGCTGAAGATCAGCGCGCCCTGCTCGCCGATGCGGCCATTCATCGCCTGATCGGCGAGGGTCACCAGCGACTTGGTGAAGACCAGGTAGCCCCGCAGCTTCGGCTGCGCCTGGAGCGGGTCTTCGGTCCGGTCGGCGATATAAAGGGGGGTGGCGATGAACAGCGCCGGCAATCCGGTATCCGGGTTCCAGCCAAAGCTGCTGTAAACCTCGCCATCGAAGTCGCGGATGGCCTCGAACAATGGCGTGCCGCCCTCCATTTCGGTGGCGTTGGGAAGAGGCGTCAACACCGAACGCAAGTCTTCACTGCCATCGGTCAGCAGCAGCCGGATTTCATAGAATGCGGGCTCTGTTTTCTGAAAAGCCTTGAACTGGTCAAGCAGTGCTGGCTGCAGAAGCAGCAGGCGTTGTTCCGCATCTTCGGTCAACGCATAGCGTTCCACCAGCTTCGACTTCGCCATGACCTGGATGTGAGCTGCCGCCGCCCGCAACTCAGCGCGCATCTGCAACGAGATCTGATTGAGCAGCGTCGCCATCTGTGTCAGCGTCTGGCGCTCGGAAATCGTCTGCAACTCGCGATAGGCGACCGTTCCCAGGACCAGCAGCGGGAGAACGACCAGCGGGATCAGCAGCGACAGGATCTGCGTGCGCAGGCGCAAGGGTCGGCCACCTCCTCAGTGGGTCAGCCGTGCAAAAATGGCGTTTCGCGCTTTGGTCGTTTGCGCCGGCAGTGCCGCGTACGTCTCGGAGCGCGCAACGACCTCTGGCGGCGGGTAGATCAATGGATCGGTCAGAAAATCCGGCGGAAGAAACTTTTGGGCCGACAGATTGGGTGTCGCATAGTGAAGATATTGCGCCAAGCGTGCCGAGATCGCTGGCTCCGAGAGAAAATTCAGGAACTTGAAGGCGAGTTCTTTACGCGGAGATGTCTTAAATACAACAAAATAATCAGTCCAAAGGTTCGTCCCTTCTTTTGGGACAATAAATTCGATATTCTCGTTGTAGTTTTTCAAAAGATAGGCATCGCCGTTATAGATCATGGACATCCAGAATTCGCCAGTGACCAGGCCCGATGTTTCAGACAGCGACACATACGAATAGCTTCTGACAAAGGGTTTTTGCTCCTCCAGAAGCCGTCCGGCTTCGGCGAGGTGTTCCGGGTCGGTCGAGTTCACCGAATGCCCGAGGGCGCGCAGCGCCATGCCGATGGTGTCACGGGAGTCGTAGATCATGATGATGCGGCCACGCAGCGATTCATCGGGCCGAAACAAATCCAGCCAGCTGCTCACCGGGCCCTTCACCAGATCGCGCCGGTAGGCGATGCCGAGCGTACCCCAGAAGTAGGGCACCCCGAAGGTCTCGACCGACGGGTAGGCGGACAGCCACCGCGCGCCGATGTGACTTAAGTTTGGGATCGCATTCTTGTCGATTGGCGCCAGCCAGCCGCGCTTGGCATAGGGGCCGACCATGACATCGTTGACCAGCGCCAGATCGAACCCGTGCCCTTCCACCTCCTGAACGATGCGGTCACGAGCGTCGTCGGACTCAAAGTAGGTGCGCTTGATGCGGACATTGTGTGCGGCCTCGAACTCGGCGATCACCTCAGGATCGAGGTACTCGGTCCAGATCAGCAGCGAGAGTTCGTTTGGCGCATCATCGGCCGTGGCCGGTGCGGCCAACAGCGCGCAGAGGAGGACGGCGAAGGCGCGCAACGCCAGGGATCGCCATCGCAGCTTGCGGTGGCCGCAAGATCGCGGCGGCCCGCCGCAGGCAGCCGCGCACCGGCCGACGTAGCGAGCGAAAAAGCGCCAGCGTGTTCCGTCGAGTGCGTGCCCCATGCCCCTGTCTCCATTTACGTTAAGGAACATCCCACCCAGCGGGCTGTTCAAGATAGCGCAACTCCGCGATCCATTTCCATGATTTGGATCGCGTCCGGCTTACAATAGCGCGTCCATGCGCCACTTACAGGCACTGCCCACGCTATTTAAGCTGCGCAAAGGTTGCAATTTGGTGCACGCGATGCGGTTTGTCGGTCTTCGCCTCGCCGCCTCGCCGGCGGCAAGACCTCCGCATTGATTGCCGGGGCTGCGACGCTATAGTCTGCCGGCGGCGGCCGCGCCGCGTTCAGCGCGATCACGGGACCCCAAACGGATGGATGACGTCGCCGAAACGATAGCCGTTGACCGCCACGTTGTCGCCTGCGACGGCGGCGGCGGCCCCCTCGGTCACCCCCTTGTCTACCTGAATCTTGGCGCCGAGGGGGAGGTGACCTGCCCGTACTGCTCACGCCATTTCGTCCTCAGGACAGGCGCCGCGCCCGCTGCGGTTCACTGACGGCCGTGGCGGCCACCGTTCTGCCTTTCCGACACCTGTTCCTGATCGATGGATCGGGGTTCATTTTCCGGGCGTTCCATGCCTTGCCGCCGATGACGCGGTCGGACGGGACGCCCGTGAACGCGGTGTTTGGCTTCACCGCGATGCTGCTGAAGCTGATCGAGGCAACGGAGGGCGATGCCATCGCCGTGGTCTTCGACGCTGCTCGCACGACGTTCCGCAATACGCTGTACCCGGCGTACAAGGCGAACCGTGGCGAGCCGCCGGAGGCGCTGGTGCCGCAATTTGCGCTGGTTCGGGAGGCGACGGCGGCCTGCAACGTCGTCGCCATCGAGAGCGAAGGCTTCGAGGCGGATGACCTGATCGCCACCTATACCCGGCTGGCGCGGGACCAGGGAGCCGAGGTGACCATCGTGTCCTCCGATAAGGACCTGATGCAGTTGATCGGCCCCGGGGTTGGGATGCTGGATGCGGTGAAAAACCGGCCGATCGGCGCAGCGGAAGTGCGCGAGAAGTTCGGCGTCGGCCCCGACCGTGTCGTCGACGTGCAGGCGCTCGCCGGCGATTCCATCGACAATGTCCCCGGCGTGCCGGGCATCGGCGTGAAAACGGCGGCGCAACTCATCGAAACCTACGGGGACCTCGATACACTGCTTGCCCGTGCGGGCGACATTCCGCAACCGAAGCGGCGGACAGCATTGCTCGAACACGCCGACGCGGCGCGGCTGTCGCGGGAACTTGTCCGCTTGCGCGACGACGTGCCACTGCCGGTGCCGCTGGCGGCGCTTGCCGCCCGGCCGCCGGATTGGGACGTTCTCAAGGCCTTCCTCGAAGCCAATGCGTTCCGCGCACTGATCCAGCGCCTTGGCGCGAAACGGGAAGCGGCGGCGGTCAGCGCCCCGCCGGAGGCGACCACTGACGGTGCCGATCCGCGATCGGCCTACACGCTGATCCAGGACGAAGCGACACTTGCCGCCTGGATCGCGCGCGCGGTCGAGCGAGGCGCCGTCGCCATCGATACGGAAACGACCTCCCTCGACCCGATGCGGGCGCAACTGGTCGGCGTTTCCCTGGCATTGGCGGCAGGGCAAGCCGCCTACGTGCCCATCGGGCACGAAACGGCGCAACCTCAGATCGACCGCGGCCGCGCATTGGCTCTGCTCGCGCCCCTCCTCGCTGACCCGGCGGTGCTCAAGATCGGCCAGAACATCAAGTACGATATGCGGGTGCTTGCGCGCGCCGGGCTCATCGTCGCGCCGATCGACGATACGATGCTGCTCTCGTACGTTCTCGAAGGCGGCATCGGCGGCCATGGGATGGATGAACTCGCCGAACGCCATCTCGGCTGGCGGACCATTTCCTATGGCGAGGTGTGTGGCACCGGCAAATCGCAAGTCACGTTCGATCAGGTGTCGTTGGACAAAGCGCTCACCTACGCCGCCGAGGATGCGGACGTGACCTGGCGCTTGCACGCGCTGCTGAAACCGAGACTGCTCGCGGAAAGGCTGGTGACCGTCTACGAGACGCTGGAGCGCCCGCTGGTGCCGGTTCTCGCGGCGATGGAACAGGCGGGCATCTGCGTCGATCGGAATGCCCTCAAGGCACTGTCGGTAGACTTTGCCGACCGGATCGCCGAACTCGAAACCGAGATCCACCGGCTGGCCGGCCGGCCCTTCAACATCGCCTCGCCGAAGCAGTTGGGCGGCGTGCTGTTTGACGAAATGGGGCTCGGCGAGGGCAAGAAGGGTAAGACCGGCGCCTACAGCACCGGCGCCGACATCCTGGAAGCGCTGGCTGCCGAGGGCCACGCGCTGCCCGCGCGGGTTCTCGCGTATCGGCAGCTGGCGAAGCTGAAAAGCACCTATACCGATGCGCTCGTCGAGCAGATCGACCCGGTGACCGGGCGCGTGCACACTTCCTATCAGCAGGCCGTTGCCGCCACCGGCCGGCTGTCGTCCACCGATCCCAATCTGCAGAACATCCCGGTCCGCACCGAGGAGGGACGGCGCATCCGCCGGGCGTTCATCGCACCGCCGGGCCACGTGCTGATGTCCGCCGACTACTCGCAGATCGAGTTGCGGCTGCTGGCGCATGTCGCCGACATCGGCGCGCTCAAGGAAGCATTCTCGGCCGGCCAGGATATCCACGCCATCACCGCCGCTCAGGTGTTCGGCGTGCCGCTGGACGGCATGGACCCGCTGGTGCGGCGCAAGGCGAAGGCCATCAACTTCGGCATCATTTACGGGATCTCGCCATTTGGCCTTGCCCGACAACTGGGCATCGGCCGCGGCGAGGCTGCCGCCTATATCGACGCGTATTTCGAACGCTATCCCGGCATTCGCGACTACATGGAGCGCACGAAGGCCGAGGCAGCGCGTCGCGGCTTCGTGACCACCTTGTTCGGACGGCGCTGTTACGTGCGCGGCATCACCGACAAAACGCCGACGGTGCGCAGTTTTGCCGAGCGGGCGGCGATCAATGCGCCGATCCAGGGCGGCGCCGCCGACATCATCAAGCGGGCGATGATCCGTGTGCCGCCGGCGCTGGCGCGGGCGGGGTTTGCCGCGCGCATGCTCTTGCAGGTGCATGACGAGTTGGTGTTCGAGGTCCCGCAGCGGGAAATCGAGGCGACGGCGGCGCTCATCCGCCGCGAAATGGCCGGCGTTGCCCGGCTCACCGTGCCGCTCGTCGTCGATGTCGGCTGGAGCGACAATTGGGCCGACGCCCATTGACGATCGAAACGGCTTCCGTTGCGGGGAAAAGGGGCCGCTGCCATCCGGGACAAAGATGGCAGCGACAGTGAGGGGATAGGGAGGGAGGAGGTCTCTCAAAAATCTCCGGCGTGCCGCGGGGGCAGGAACCGCCGATGACCCGATCATCAATAGCCGATGTCAGCTTAACGAAGGGTTACCCGCAGGTGACAAACGGTTCACGCCCACGGCGGCGCCTTGCGGCCGCGAGGCAAAAAAATTCCCCGCCCTGGCACCGGGGGAAGTGCCGTTTGGGCGGGGATGAGGAGGAGGTTGGGGGAGGATCAGCGGAGCTTCACCGCGGGACAACGTCGAAGCTCCGATCTAACAATGGTGACTATACGATTGCGATCCTTTCGCCATTGTTAACGGTGGATTACGGATCGGTAATGCTCAGGCCTTGCCGGACGGCGTGGCGCGCGCCATCCGTTGTGTCTCGCCCCGTCGGCGGAGCGCGGCGATCAGTCGCCACCCGAGAAGCAGCGCGAGGGCGGCGGCCAAGACGAGAGGCTGTTGCACATCGGCCTTGACCATCCAGAAATGATGGAGAACCGCCAGCGCCGCGGCCGGATAGACAAGGCGGTGGAGTCGGCGCCAGACTGGCGCCCCGAGCCGTTTGACCCAGCCGGACGTCGAGGTTACGGCGAGCGGCAGCAGCAGCAGGAACGCCGCCAGCCCGGCGGTGATGTAGCGCCGCTTGACGACATCGGCCCAGATGGCGGTCCAGGCAAAAAACTGATCGAGAATGACATAGCTGGCGACGTGCAAGACGGCATAGCTGAAGGCGAACAGGCCAAGCATGCGCCTCAGCCGCATCACGCCCGTCCACCCGGTGAGTTGGCGCGCCGGAGTGACGGCGAGGGTCAACAGCAGCAACTGCAACGCCCAGTCGCCAAGCGTCCGCGTCGTCGCCTCGATCGGGTTGGCGCCGAGGCTGCCGTGCATCCAGCCCCAGGCGAGGCTTGCCAGCGGCAGCAGGCAGAGGGTGAATAGGGCCGGCTTGACGACGCGGCCGACGATATCGAAGCGGCGCCTTCGAACTGCCCGTCGCGGCGGCACCTCGGCAACGGTCGCTTCGGCTAATACCACGTCGTCAGGTCCATGCCGGCGTACAGGCCGGCGACCTCTTCGCCGTAACCGTTGAAGGGCAAGGTATCGCGGCGAAAGAATTCACCGATCCGCCGCTCACGCTTCTGGCTCCAACGCGGGTGGTCGACCGCCGGATTGACGTTGGCGTAGAAGCCGTACTCCCGGGGTGCCTGGCGGTTCCACGCCGTCTGCGGCATCGTTTCGGTGAGCGTCAGGCGGACGATCGACTTGATGCTCTTGAAGCCATACTTCCACGGTACGATCAGCCGGATCGGCGCGCCGTTCTGGTTGGGCATCACCTCGCCATAGAGGCCGACGGCAAGGATGGCCAGCGGATGGCGAGCCTCGTCGAGGCGAAGCCCTTCGACATAGGGCCATTCCAGCAGCGGCGAGCGCTGGCCGGGCAATTGCTTCGGATCGAACAGCGTTTGAAAGGCGACGAACTTGGCGTTGCCGAGCGGTTCCACCCGGTCAAGCAGGGCAGCAAGTGGAAAGCCGATCCAAGGAACGACCATTGACCACGCCTCGACGCAGCGCAGGCGGTAGATCCGCTCCTGCAACGGCTGAGCGGCGATCAGCGCATCGATATCGAAACGCGCCGGCTTGGCGCACAGCCCGTCGACGCTCAGCGTCCACGGCCGCGGCTTCAGCAGATGCGCGTTGCGCTGCGGGTCCTCCTTGCCGAGACCCAGTTCGTAAAAATTGTTATAGGTGGTAATGGCACCGTAATCCGTGAGGTGTTCACCGGCGCCCCACGGTGTCTTGACGAAATTGGCGAATTTCGAGCGTGGCGCCGGCCCATCGCTGGCCGCGACTGTGGTCGAACCGATGCCGGCCGCGGTGGCGATTGCCCCGGCGATGCCAGTGGCCAGCAACCGCCGCCGCGACATGTAAAGATGGCGAGGCGTGATCTCGCTGGGCGCGGGACTGGCCGACGGGCGTCTGCTGATCACCATGTTGACATCATCTGTGGACGAGGAGCGCAACACCTGCCCAGACAGCTAAGCTCACCGGCCGCGGCCAGCAATGATAAGCCTGTGAAAGCCGTTCACGGCTGCGCGAGCGACGAGGCGGGGTGCGCCGCTGGCCGTGATCGCACCCCCGCGTGCAACCGGTAATCGGAAGGGACAGCTCATGTCGGGCAGCCGGTCATCACCCCCCGGCGGTGACGGCGGTGACGAGGATAAGCGGCTGTGGCAGCGCGCGACCGCCGGTATCCGGCCGCTGAAGCGGCGCAGTGGCGATGCCGGCGGCGATGACGCCGCAGGCCCGAAACTGCCGCTGCCGGCGATGCCGACGCCGCCGGACCCGGTTACACGCCGGGCCGCACCCGCTTTCCCGCCATCGCCTGTTCCCCCTTCGCTCCCGATTCTCGAAGTTGGCGCCGCGGCGGGCGTCGACGCGCGGACGATGGTGCGCCTGAAGCGCGGTTTGGTTCCGGCGGAAGCGGAGATCGACCTGCACAATCTGACCCAGTCGGAGGCGCACCAACGGCTCGGCCGCTTCCTGTCGGCGGCGCAGGCCGCCGGACGACGCTGTGTGCTCATCATAACCGGGAAGGGCTATGGTGCTGACGGCCAGGTGGGCGTGCTGAAGGCGCAGGTGCCGCGCTGGCTCAACGAGCCGCCGAACCGCGAACGTGTCCTCGCCTTCTGCTACGCGCCATCGAACCGCGGCGGAGAGGGGGCGCTGTTTGTGCTGCTGCGGCGCCAGCGGCGAGGCGCTCGCTAATCGGCGACTCGCCGTCTAGATTGGCCGGCGGCGACGGCAACGGGGACTGGCATGGATTTCGTGCGGGTATATGGCCGGGTGCTCGGCATGCTGCGACCCGAACGCGGGCTGGCGATTGCTCTCGCACTGGCCAACCTCGTGGTTGCCGCACTCCTGTACGTCGAACCGCTGCTGTTCGGGCGCATTATCGAGGTGTTGGCTGGCGCGGCGGGCCGAGCCGCCGACGACGTTTGGCACGACAGCCTGCGCCTGTTGCTGATCTGGGGCGTTGTCGGGCTGACCGGCATCGGTGCCAATATCCTTTTGTCGCTGCATGCGGACCGGCTCGCCCACCGCCGCCGCCTCGGTGCCATGGCACAGTTCTTCGAACATGCGCTATCGCTGCCGCCCACCTACCATGCCGGCACCCACTCGGGCCGCCTGCTGAAGATCATGCTGACCGGCGTCGACAACCTGTTCGGGGTGTGGCTGGCGTTCTTCCGCGAACACCTTGCCACCTTCGTCGCCCTGATCGTGCTGCTGCCGTTGTCACTCACCTTGAACTGGCGGCTTGGTCTGCTGCTGGTGGCTCTCGTCGCCGTATTCGCCGTCCTGACCGTCCGCGTGGTTGGCCGCACCGAAAAGGCGCAAGGTGCCGTCGAGGCCTACCACGCCCGCCTCGCCATGCGCGCGTCCGACGCCCTGGGCAACGTGCCACTCATTCACAGCTATGACCGGCTGCGGGCGGAGGCGCGCACCCTTGGGTTTGTGATGAAGCGGGTGCTCGCCGCGCAGTACCCAGTCCTCAACCTTTGGGCGGTGGTCAGCGTGCTGACGCGCGCCGCGTCGACCGTCACCGTCATCGCCATCTTCGTTCTCGGCACCTGGCTGTTCGTGCGTGGCCAAGCGACGGTGGGCGAGATCGTCAGCTTCATGGGGTTTGCAACGCTGCTGATCGGCCGGCTGGAGCAGGCCATGGCCTTTGTCAGCCGGCTGTTCTTTCAGATGCACGGCATCGGTCAGTTTTTCGAGGTTCTCGACACGCAATCACCGGTCAGGGAGAAGCCGGGCGCGGCGCCGCTGCCGCGACCGAAGGGGCGGGTGGAGTTCGATAACGTCACCTTCTCGTACGATGGCCGGCGGCCGGCCGTCAGCGACCTGCGCTTTCACGTCGAGCCGGGGGAGACGGTCGCTCTCGTCGGCACCACCGGATCGGGAAAAAGCACGACGATGGCGCTGTTGCTGCGCCTCGCCGATCCGCAAGCGGGCAGCATTCGCATCGATGGCATCGACATTCGCGATGTTCGCCTGGATTCGCTGCGCCAAGCCATCGGCGTCGTCTTTCAGGACTCGACCCTGTTCTATCGAACCATCGCCGAGAATCTCAGGGTCGGACGCCCCAACGCGACCGCCGCCGAGATCGAGGCGGCGGCGATCCGGGCGCAGGCGCACGAATTCATCACGCGCCAGCCGCAAGGCTACGATACGCCGGTTGGCGAGCGCGGCGCGACGCTGTCGGGCGGTGAACGCCAGCGGATTGCCATCGCCCGTGCCCTGCTGAAGGATCCGCCCATTCTCATCCTCGACGAGGCAACCAGCGCACTCGACGCGGCGACCGAAGCAAAGGTGCAGCGGGCGCTGACCGAGCTGATGGCCGGCCGCACGACATTCGTCATCGCCCACCGATTGTCGACGATCCGCGGCGCCAATCAGATCCTGGTATTCCGCGACGGCCGCATCGTCGAACGTGGCACCTTCGATGAGTTGACGCGTGCCGGCGGTGCCTTTGCCGATCTTGTCTCGTCTCAACTGGCATCGGCGGCGGTGTCGGCGACGGCTCCTGCCACCGCCCCGCCATCCGCCACTTGAACCGGAAATAATCTGGTAATGTTCGAGATCCATTCGCGCCTTGCTGCTGATTCATTCGACCTGGGGCGGCTGCCGCTTTCGCATCTTCGGTTGATGAATGACCGCCGCTACTCCTGGCTGATCCTGGTTCCAGAACAGCCCGACATCCGCGAAATCTTCGAGCTGGACAGCGCGCAGCGCGCGCAATTGCTGGAGGAGATCGTCGTTGTTTCCCGGTTCGTAAGCGATTCGTTCCCTGTGGATAAAATCAACGTTGCCGCCCTCGGCAACGTCGTGCCGCAGTTGCACGTCCACATCATCGGCCGTCGTCACGACGACTTCGCATGGCCACAGCCGGTGTGGGGAATCGGCAGCGCGGTGCCCTACGATCTTGCCGACGTTGGCAGCATTCGCGCCCTCGCCCGCCGCCTGCCGGAGCTGAAGCCTCGCCCCTAAGCGTCTTTGTGCGGTTTCGCCATCAGCGCCGGCAGCACGATGATCGTGCAGATCAGCGTCATGGCGATCGCCACCGCCAGCAGCAGCCCCATGCTGGAGATGCCGGGATGGGGCGAGACGGCGAGGGTGCCGAAGGCGGCGATCGTCGTCAGCGCGCTGAAGATGACGGCGCGCGGCGTGCAGGACGCCATCATCTGCGTTGCCGCTCCCTCCTGGCGCTTGCGGACGACGAGGTTGAGGCTGGCACTGACGCCAAGGCCGAACAGCAGCGGCAGGACGATGACGTTGGCGAAGTTGAACGGCAGGCCGATGAGCACCGAGGCAGCGACGGTGAACAGCGCCGCCAGCAGCAGCGGCACAAACGAGAGAACGACGTCGCGAAGGCGGCGCAGCAGCAAGGCGAGAACGACGGCGATACCGATGACGGCACTCACCGCCGCCTGCACGAACGAGGCGACGATCTCGCGGCCGGCGCCGACGATCATCACCGATGGGCCGGCGGCATCCGGCGCGATCGCTTGGACGGCGCGTACGAAGTCGGCGAGGGCCTGGGAGTCGCCGGCGATGCCCTGCTGCGGATAGATCTCGACCTTATGGCGGCCATCGCCGGTGACCCAGCGGCCGGTCAGATTTGCAGGCAGCGTCTCGATGCTCACGCCTTCCGGCGACAGCGCCGCGGCCAGCGCGTCGAGGCGCGTTGGCAGGCCGGCGACGATGCGCCGGTCGAGGCGGGCAAGGTCGGCGCCATCGCCGCCCGCCGTTTGCCGCCAGGCGGAAAGGGCGGCGAGGAGGCGGCCGGCGGCGGCGGCGGTCTCGTCATCGCCAGTGGCCGCTACACCACTGGCCGCCAGTCCGGCGAGTGCCTCTTCGAAGCGCAGCAGGGCTTGCAGGGTTTCCGCCGATGACGGCGGCGAGCGGGGTGGCTCGGCGAGCGACGGCGCGAGCAGCAGGGCGGTGGTCTCGATGAGCGCCAGCTTGTCGTCCTGGTCATCGGGCACGAAGCTGGCGATGGTGGCGGCGCCGCCCACCTCCGGCAGGGTGCGTGCCCGTGCCGCCAGGGCTTGCGCCTCGGCCAGCGACGGTCGCATCACCATCGCGGCGTAGCTTTCCTGCCGTCCGGCGGCGAGAATATCGCGCAAAGCCTGCACGGACTCGCTGCTAGCGTCCTTGAGGTTCAGGGGATCGAAGTCGAACCGGACGTTGGGGGCGATTACCAGCGCGGCTGCGGTGAGCACCCCGGTCAGCGTCAGGATCAGCCGACGGTGCGTTTCAATCCAGTGGCCTGCCGGCCCGTTGCGGTAATCGGTCTGTCCGGACCGGGGGGCCGCCCGCCCCGGCAGCACCGTCAGCAAAGCGGGGAACAGCGTCATGCTGGCGATCAGCGCGATCGCCATGCCATAGCCGGCGATATACCCCAGCTGCTGCAAGCCCGCGTAGGTGGTGGGCACGAACGAAAAGAAGCCGATGGCGGCGCACAGCGCCGTCAGCGCCAGAGCGACGCCGACACCGGCGGCGGCACGGAACAGGGCCGCCCGGTGGTCGAGGTCGAGGGCGAGACCCTCCTGATAGCGCAGGCCGTAGTGGATGGTGAAATCGATGGCAAAGCCGATGAACAAGACGAAGAAGGCGACGGAAACGAGGTTCAGGGCGCCCGCCGTCATCACCGCGAAGGTGGCCGTCCAGATCAGCCCGGCGAGCACGGTGAGCAAGGCGGCGATCGACAAGCGGCCGCTGTGGAAACAGAGCAGGGACAGGATGCCGACGAACAGGAAGGACAACAGTTCCGGCCTCGCCTCGCCGAACTGGGCGCTCGCCAGCTCCTCCTCGGCCAGGGCGACCAGGCCGGTCAGGCGCATGCGCACCCCGGACTCCTCGGTGATGCCGGCCGCGCGCGCCGCTTCGCGCACGTCCGCCATCGCCGGCGTGCCGGGGCGCAGCGAGGTGAAGTCGAGGGGGGGCTGGGTGACAATGATGCGGGAACCGGCGAGTTCGGCCATTGGCGAGGCCTCTTCGCCGCCGATCAGGTTCGACCAGACGAGACTGCCGCCCCGGCCCTTGGCGTCTGCTTGCACCTGTTCGGTCATCGCGTCCAGCACCGGCGCCAGCGACAGCCCCCCCGCCGTGGCCGCCGGGTTGGCGGCGAGCTGCTCGGCGGCCAGCGTCAGCACCGCCAGGAGGCCGCGCAGGCTGGGATCGGCCGCGACCGCGCCGAGGAAAGGCTGTGCCGCCGCCAACTGGTCGGTGACCTCGGCGAGGGTTTCGAGATCGAGGAACAACAGCCCGTTGCGCCGGAAGAACGGATCGCCGGCGGGATCGAACACCGGTCCGAACCGGGCGGTGTCGGCTTGCAGGCGCTGGCTCAAGGCATTGCCGAGGGCATCGACCTGGTCGAGATCATCGCCCTCGATGAGGATGACGAGGGTGTTGTCGTCGAGGGGAAACGCCTTGTCGAGGGCGATCTGCGCCTTGCGAAACGGCAGGTCCGCCGACAGCATGTTGTTGGTGTTGGTGTCGACGGAAAAGTTGTCGAGGACGTGGATGACACCGACGATCGAAACACACAGCGAAATGAGGGCGACGGCCCAGGGGACGCGGACGATGATCCGTGTCAGCGCCGTCAGCAGGCGGGACGTGCGGCCGGTCGAGAACGGATCGCTCAAGGGCTGCGGATCATCCGAAAGGTTTTGCCGGTACTGGCAGATCAGGGGGCGGCGGAAGCATCGAGCCGATCAGCCCCTATAGCGGAGGCGCCGGCGCTCCGGCAAGTCCGTCCGCCGCTGGGGTTGCGGCAAACCGCATCTGAGCCCGGATGCTGGTGCCGACGCCGGTCAGTGCCCATATTTAAAAAGGCGATTAGGCCGCCCTCGCAAGAGGCGGCACCGTTCAAGAATGGCTCTCTGGGGAAAAACATGCGGAGGCTGAAATGAACTGCGCTGACATCATGGACCAACAGCCCGTCACCTTGCAGACCGAAGACACGGTCGGCACCGCCATCGATATGCTGCTCAAACACCGGCTGCTCGCCTTGCCGGTGGTCGATGGTCACGGCGTCTATCAGGGCATGTTCGCCAAGAGCCGCCTGTTCGGCCTGCTGTTCCCGGTGCTGGGGTCGGTCGAGGAGCTGTTGCCGCAGATGGCGATGCTGACCGACATCGGCGCCGCGCCCGACAAGCTGCCGGAGATCCGCGAGCGGCTACGGTCGCTGTCCGATGCGCTCGTCGGCACGTACGCCGACAAGACGGTGCCGACACTGCGGCCGGACTCACCGCTGCTCGCGGCAGTGATGCTGGTCTACCGGGTGCGCAACTTCGTGGCGGTCGTCGATCCTGACACCCACAAGCTGCTCGGTGTGGTCTCCACCTGGGACGCCCTCGCCAAACTGCGCGGCTAAGCCCGCCTCGCGGCGGTGACGTCAGCTCGTCGCCGCCGCCGCCCGCGGCAACAACAGGTACCAGCGGCCGGGCTGTTTCATCAGCCCCGCCCGCGCCTCCGCGAGATCGCCGAAGCCCCAGAACACGTCACCGCGGATCGGCCCCTTGATGGCACCGCCCGTATCCTGGGCGACCATCAGCCGGCGGATCGCATCGCCGGTGCGCAGCGGGTCGGTGGTGTCGATCCACACCGGGGCGCCATAGGGCACATAGGCAGGATCGACCGCAAGCGAGCGCCCTGCCGTCAGCGGCACTCCCTGGGCGCCGATGGGACCCTCGCCGTCGACGATGCGGAAAAAGACGACGGCGGGGTTCATCTCCATCAATTGCGGGGCCTCCCGCGGATTATCGCGCAGCCAGGCGCGAATCGCCTGCATCGACATCTGTTCCTGCGGAATGGCGCCGCGGCGGATCAGTTCGCGGCCGATGGGAAAGTAGCCGTGGCCGTTCTTGCCGGCGAAGCCGATGCGCAGTTGTTCGCCGGTGTCCAGTTCGACGCGGCCGGAGCCCTGAATCTCCAGGAAGAACGCATCGATCTCGCTGTCGACGTAGAGCAGTTCGAGGCCGCGACCGCGCAGCGCCCCGGCGCGGATGGCGGCGCGCGATGGATGGGCGTTGCCGTTGTTGGCGGGTGGCTGGCGGTAGAGCGGCACGTTGAAGCGGGCGGTGCGGGTGAAGCTGCCACGCAGCAGCGGCTCGTAGTAGCCGGTGAACAGCCCCTCGGCGCTGCCGTCGTTGACGACGGCATAGGGGGTGAACCACTCCTCGAAAAACCGCCGGACATGGAGATCATCGGCGGTGGTGCGCCGAGCCGCCGCACAGATCTGCTGCCAGTGGCTGGCGCGGCCGAAGCGGGGATCGGCGGCCATTATCGGCTGGCCGCCGGGGCGCTTGTCTAAGCGGGTGCAGGAGCGGTTGAGGGCGGGGAAGGCTTCGCGCTGGCGGTCGGCGCTCCAGCCGGGAAGCTGCGAGAAGCTGACGGCGCGCAGCTGAACGCCCGGCACGAACGGCTCGGCGGGTGCGGGCCGCACCGGCGTCGGCGGCTCATCGGACGCGCAGCCGGCGAGCAGCAGAAGAAGCAGCGATAACGGCGCGAAGGCCGTGCGCCACCGGCCGCGGCGTCGCGGGGCGTGGCGGTCGGGGCTTGGCCCGGCCGCGGCGATGAGGGTCGGCATGGCGTCATCCTCGGCAATCGCTGCAGCCCGCGATTAAAGCAAAACTGTGGCGGGCGCGCCCAGCCTGCGCCGGGTGATCCTGCGGCGCGCCGCTTATCCCCGTGCCAGGCTTTGGCTTTTTCTCTGCGGTGGCAGCGGCGGCGGCGTCGCCGTGCGCCGGCGGAGGCTGAGATTTGCGATCCCGGGTTCTGCCGATTCGCCACCATGCCCCGTTGCGCCCGGTCGTCAAATGCGCCGGTCGCGTTATCGACTCCAAGCAGTTTCGCTTCCGTCAGCTTGAGCCCCTGGGTTCGAGCTTGTCCCGTTTGAGTGCGTGGGCAACCTGACCCGTCCGAGAGATCGGCGCGAGGCCGGTATCCGGCGGGTCAGGTTCGCCGTTGGCGGTTCAGGTTATCGTTTCGTCGACCGATGGCGTCAGCCGCCTGTGTTGATACACGCGCAGGATGACGGCCGGCCGATTTCATCATATCCCGTGCAGGATAGTATGGCGTCGTTTTCCACGCATACGGCAATCAAGACGTCACAACTGGTCGCGCCATTGCATACGCAGACCCCGCCACCACACAGGACGGAGAAATTCTCGCCGATAACCCCGGTCAGGTCCCCCAGCGGGGGCAGGACCCGGCGAAGGTCGCGGAGCTCCAATCCTTGCGGAACCGCACATTGTTTTTCACACTTCTGCTCGCAAACTTTGCTTCCGGGTGTTGAGCACTGGGGCACGCATTCCCGCATACACCGAACTTGCTCCAGCACGTCACCAGCCACTGCCGCACCCGACACGCCGATGCTTATGGCTAGGATGCCAACCAACACCATCAAAACCTTTCTGAACATCACATCTTTTCTCCCCAATACTTGTGAAATCAGCGATTTGTTTGTTGAAGGGTAGTGTTGGATTGGTGGCCAAGTCAAGCCTTCGGGGATTCTTCGATAAGCCGGGGCATTCTGCAATTTATATTTGTTAGCGCTGATGTATCCCAGATAAACAGTCTTCCTGTTCCAAAATGATACCTGGTTTCGAAAGGCATTCAACTTTTGAGAGACTTCCGCGAGTTGTTACAAGGTGTGGCCTCGGCGGAACGAAGACGGCGTTGTTATTGATCCATGATGGGTCTGCGTGGCGCGTGTCCGGCGCATCCCGCTCCCCAGAACGAACAGCCGCTGAGCACCAGGCCATGCGCCATGCCCGCCGAAGACGGCGGGCCCGAGCTTCAATGCGAATTCGTCGGGGTACAGACCGTCGCCGCTCGCGTGCCCCTGGCCCCGCCCGCTACTCGGCCGCTACTCGGGGGCGCCGGTGGCCACCAGGTGCCAGTTGGGGTCGGGAGAGCGGGTGTCCCGGGCGAAGGTCCAGACGTCGATGACCTCGGTCGATGCCGCCGGATCGCCCTCGATGACGGCGCCGGATGCATCGCGGACGACGCGGATCTGCTCGCTCGCGATGCGCACGGTGACGTGGGCGGTGCGCCCCGCCATGTAGGCTTCGGTCAGCTCGATGCCGCGCACGGCGATGAGTTCCGTCTCCAGCGTCTCACCGGCGGTCAGCCGCTCGCGGATGGAGCGCAGGAAGTTGGCGTAGACCTCCGGGCTGAGCAGCGGCTTCAGCGCCTCGTCGTCACCCTTGGCAAATGCATCGAGGATGATTTCGAAGGCGACGCGCGCGCCGCCGACGAACTGCTCCGGATCGAAGCTGCGATCGGCGGTGCGGATCTGCGCGAGGCCCGCCTGCAGCGTGCCGGGAGCGGCGCCCCCCTCGTCCGCCTCCTCGTCAAACGGCGGGCGCCCGCGATCGTCGCGATCGGGCAGGCGGACGACCTTGTCTTCGCTTGCCGTCTCGCGGGAGAAGGGGTCGTCACGCTGCGCCGGCCGATGCCCGTCGCGCCGCCCTAGGACGTTGCGCAGGCGCAGGACCAGGAATGCCGCGACCAGCGCGAACAGGAGGAGTTCGAGAACTTGCAGACCGTCGCCCATAATCCGACCGTATGGCGCGTTGCCGCCAGGGCGGCGTGCGCATCTTGACTGGGCCGCACGTTACCGGCTTGCCCGGACGGGGTCCAGTCAGGATTGTTCACCGTCTTATCCGATGTTGGCGCGGTGAACCCCCCGGTGATGGTTGTTCGCGCCGGGGATCCATGGTAGCCACGGCCGTCTTTCATTGTCAGGAGGTTGCGAACAATGACCGAACAGCCGGCGGAGCCCAGCGGCGGTAATGGCAGTGATGGCGGCGACGCCGCGCAGCCGCCGCTCGTCATTAATGCCCAGTATGTCAAGGACCTGTCGTTCGAGACGCCGGCGGCGCCGCAGATCTTCTCACAGATGCAGCGGACGAAGCCGGACATGCAGGTCAAGGTGGATGTGCAGGCGCGCCGGCTGCAGAACAACATCTATGAAGTGACGCTGCATATTCGTGCCGATTGCAAGGTCGGCGACGTCGATGCCTTCATCTGCGAGTTGACCTACGGCGGCGTGTTCACCATCAACGTTGCCGAGGAGGCGCTCAGCCCGGTGCTGCTCATCGAATGTCCGCGACTGCTGTTCCCGTTCGCTCGCCAGGTCATGGCGTCGACCACCCTTGACGGCGGCTTCATGCCGCTGATGCTGGCGCCGGTGGACTTCGTCGGCCTCTATCAGCAGCAGCTACAGCGCCAGCAGGAGAGTGGCGCGGCGGAGCCGACGGTTGCCTGAGGGCTCGGTTCCGCGCTGACCTAAGCCTTGGCGCACCAGACCGGATCGACCAGCCGCTGAATGAAGGTGGCGTGGGCTTCGGCTTCGTCGGCGGTCGGGGCGATGACGCGAGCCGGCCGCACCCGGCGCCCGCCGTCGCTGGCGGTTCGAGCGGGGCGCGACAGCAGGGTGAGGCCGGGCTGGCGGCCACCTTTTAATTCCAGGTAGACCTGTGCCAGCAGCAGCGCGTCTTTGAGCGCGCCGTGCAGCGTGCGGTCGGCGATATCGATCTCGAAACGCCGGCACAGGGCGTCGAGGTTCGCCGGCGCTCCGGGGTAGCGTTCTCGGGCCAGCTTGACGGTATCGACGGCACGGGTGGGTGGCAGCGGCGGAAGGTCAAGGCGGCCGAACTCGGCGTTCAGGAAGCCGACGTCAAAGGCGGCGTTGTGGATGACCAGCGGCGAATCGGCGAGGAACGCGATCAGCGCCGGCGCGATCTCGGCGAAGCGCGGCTGTGTTTCGAGGAAGTCGTCACCGAGGCCGTGTACGGCGAACGCTTCCGCCGGCATCCGCCGTTCGGGATTGACGTACGTCTGATACGTCCGTCCCGTCGGTACGTGGTTGAGCAACTCGACGCAGCCGACCTCCACGATGCGGTGGCCGCTAACCGGGTCGAGCCCGGTGGTTTCAGTATCGAGAACGATCTCACGCATGCCTGACCACTACATATTGTGGCCTTGCCTGTCAAGCCCCACGTAATCGGCCAGGTCGCATCGGGACCATGGCGGCGCGCCGCAACGCGTCGACCAAACTGCCGATCACCCGCTGGGTCAGCCCGCGGCCGAGACCGGTGGGGATGACGATGTCGGCGCGCCGCCGCTTTTCCGCGTCGGGCAGTTGGCGGGCGGCGATGGCGGCAAGGCGCCGCCGGTCGTGCCCCGGCCGGGCGGCGAGGCGGGCCGCCTGAAGGCGTGCCGGTGCCGAGACCACGGCGACGAGGTCGCACAGCGCGCTGCCACCGGTTTCGTAGAGCAGCGGGATGTCAAGAACGACCAGTGGCCGGCGCTGACGGCGGGCGCGTCGCAGGAAGGCGGCGGCCTCCGCATAGACCAATGGGTGCAGCAGCGATTCCAGCTGTTCCAAGGCGGCAGGGTCGCCGAAAACACGGGCGGCGAGGGCGGCGCGGTCAATGCTGCCGCCCCGCAAGACACCCGGAAAGGCGGCCTCGATCGACGCCACCCCGGCGCCTCGCGGCGCCATCAGCCGGTGCGCGGTGAGGTCGGCGTCGAAGACCGGCACGCCAAGGCGGGCGAACATCGCCGCCGCGGTGCTCTTGCCCATGGCAATGGAGCCGGTGAGGCCGAGGACGATCATGCAGCGGAGGATGACAGGCCACAGGCGGCCGGGCAACCGGCGGCTTGGCTACAACTTTAAAGTGCATAAGTATCAAGAAACGGCGACTTCGGCGAGAAAACACCTTGCTATACCCCTATAAAGGGCATACAATTTCTACATTCAATTTCAACGAGCAGTCAGGTCCGAGAGACGGTCATGAACACCCCGCGCATCGCCACCTTCGGTCTCCTCGTCGCCCTCGCCGCCACTGGCACCCCCGCAACGGCCGCCGCCCATGGTCCGATCGAGCCGCGCTCGCTGACTTGGCACATCGTCAGCGACAGCGAGATGAGCAAACTCTGCCGGCAGCATGGCCTGCGCCCGAACTGCGAAGGCATGGCGGCGTGGGACAAGGAGTTCCGGATGTGCGTGATCTGGACCCGGTCACCGCGCAGCGGCGACGATGTCAAGCGCTGGCAGGTGGTCCACCACGAACTGACCCATTGCCAGGCGGGTCACTTTCATAACTGATCGAGGATTGGCGTGCGGTGCGTCTTGCCGGCGGGTCGCCCGACCTAATATCGAGATACCGACACCGGCACGGCCTACCCGAATCCCCTTATTTTTCACTCCAGCGTCAACCATGAGCACTTCGAGGAGGCCGTTGGCGACGGGCTAATTGTTGCCGCCCATGCGGAGCCGCGGAGAACTGGAAGCCGACCAAACGCGAGGCCCAACAACAACACTCCGGCCGGATGATATGGTAGCGCGCTAATGTATTGAAATAAAATCACAAAAACAGGAGACGATTGGGACGCTAGTGGATCGGGTCTAACGTTTGGTGCCCTCTTTGGACGGCGGCGATGATGTGGTTGGGGTCGGCGGTCCAGATGAAGGGTTTGGGGTCTTGGTTGGTCTCGTTGACGAAGCGGTTGATGGCGGCCTGCAGGTCGGCGACGGAACGGAACACGCCACGCTTGAGCCGGCGTCTGGAGAGCTGGGCGAAGAAGCCTTCCACCGCGTTCAGCCACGAGCATGAGGTCGGCGTAAAATGGAACGTCCAGCGCGGATGACGGCCGAGCCAGGCGCGAACCTTGGGGTGCTTGTGTGTGGCGTAGTTGTCGATGATGGCGTGGATGACCTTGCCGGCCGGGACGGCGGCCTCGACGGCATTGAGGAAGCGGATGAACTCCTGACCGGTGGCGTTGCCTGTTGCGGCCGATGACGGTGCCGTCGAGCACGTTGAGCGCGGCAAACAGCGTGGTCGTGCCGTGACGTTTGTCGTCGTGGGTCATCGTCCCGAGCCGACCCGGCTTCATCGGCAAGCCAGGCTGGGTTCGGTCGAGCGCCTGGATCTGCGACTTCTCATCGATGCTGAGGACGACGGCGTGGGCCGGCGGGTCGACGTAGAGGCCGACGACGTCCTGCACCTTGTCGGCGAACGCCGGATCGTTGGACAGCTTGAACGACCGGAACCGATGTGGCCGAAGCTGGTGGGCACGCCAGATGCGCTGGACCGAACTGACGGAGACGCCGACGGCGGCGGCCATGGTGCCGGCGGTCCAGTGCGTCGCTTCGTGCGGCGGATCGGTGTTCGTCAAGGCGACGATGCGATCGATGACCGTCTGGTCGAGCGGTGCGATGCGCGGCGGGCGCGTCTTGTCGCGCACCAGGCCGTCGACGCCGTCGGCCATGTAGCGTTCCTGCCATCGCCAGACACAGGTCTTGGACTTGCCGGTCTCGCGCATGATCTGTATCCGTTTAGATGAAATCTGACAGGTTGGGGTGGTTGGGGTGTCGTCTCCGAGCGTAGACATTGGAGTATCGGAGCGAGGAGACGACACGATGACGAGAGACGAGAAGATCATCCGCAACAAGGTCGGCGTGCTGGAGCTGGCGAAGCAGCTCGGCAGCGTCAGCCAAGCCTGCCGGATCATGGGATTTTCCCGTGACAGCTTTTACCGGTTCAAAGACTTGTACCAGAAGGGTGGCGAGGCGGCGCTGATCGAGATGTCGCGCCGGGTGCCGAACCCGAAGAACCGGGTGGCCGAGGCTGTCGAGCGACGCATCCTCGAGCTCGCCCTAGACCAGCCGGCCTGGGGACATACCCGGATGGCCAACGAGTTGGTCAAGGAGAGCATCCGGGTCTCGCCCACCGGCGTGCGTGGCGTCTGGGTCCGCCACGACCTCAACACCATGGCCAAGCGGCTGAAGGCGTTGGAGGCCAAGGTGGCGCAGGACGGCCTGATTCTGACCGAGGACCAATTGGCGGCGCTGGAGAAGGCGAAGGCGGACAAGGAAGCGCACGGCGAGTTCGACAGCGCCTGTCCCGGTTACTGCGGCGCCCAGGACACCTTCTACGTCGGCACGCTGAAGGGGGTGGGCCGCATTTATCAGCAGACCTTCATCGACACCTATGCCAAGGTCGGCTTCGCCAAGCTCTACGACGTCAAGACGGCGATCACGGCGGCCGATCTGCTGAACGACCGGGTGCTGCCGTTCTACGACGAGCACGGCATCCCACTCTGCCGGGTGCTGACCGATCGCGGCAGCGAATACTGCGGCAACCCGGAGCGCCACGAGTACGAGCTCTATCTCGCCATCGAGAACATCGATCACAGCCGGACCAAGACCAAGAGCCCGCAAACCAACGGCATCTGCGAGCGTTTCCACAAGACGATGCTGGACGAGTTCTATCGGGTCGCCTTCCGCAAAAAACTCTATGGCAGCATCGCCGAGCTGCAGGCAGATCTGGACCAATGGCTCCGCCAATACAACGAGGTCCGCACCCACCAGGGCCGATGGTGCTACGGCAAAACGCCGATGCAGACCTTCCTTGACAGCCTGCCCATGGCCAGGGAGAAGTTGATCGATCAGCAGAGACAGCCCATCGCGGCCACCTGCTGATCGGACCCGTCAGAGGCGCGGAGACGCACATCCAAATCTGACACCTGTCCGACTAGCCCGGATATCTCACCAAGGTAGGTGCATCGGCCCCGGGAATCTGGAAAAGTGGTTTTGCGATAACGACTTGCCAGATCCGACTGCGGGGTCCGAT
>JALOTH010000232.1 GCA_025458035.1 Rhodospirillales bacterium | reverse complement strand
GTCGTTCCGGGACTTCCAGGCATGGGCAATTGCCCGGTCGCGACCAGCACACCGGCGGCTCCGGCGGCGGCACCGGCAACCAGCAGAACGGCAAGCACGATCTTGTTCATGGTCTCCCGGCCGAGGTCTCGAAGGTCATGGGATCGTTCAAGGTCATTGGGCAGTCGCGTTTCACGTCGCCGTCGGGGCGGCACCGAGCATAGCCACGTAGGGAGCGAGGTGGTGCGCGATGGCATCAGCGCCAATCGTCGCCGGCAGCCGTAGCGCCAGAAAATCCGCTCCCGCGCGAGCGAGATCGTCCGCGTCGGCGGGCGTATCGATATCGAACGCGACGCATGGCACCTCGAAAATCTCCGCCCACCATTGGACGAGATCAAGGCGCCGCTCCCGCGCCGTCTCGCGGTCTTCCACGTGGGCTGGAATACCAAAGCCGATATAGTCGGCGCCCGCCTCGCCGAGCGTCATGGCATCGTGGCGCGATCGCCCCACATCCGCCCCGACGATGAAGCGGGATCCGAGCGTCTCGCGGGCGTCTGCGAACGCAGCTTGCAGCGTTTTCGACGGGACCAGGTGGACGCCATCTGCCTTCACGACCCGGGCCAGCGCCGCATCCCCCGCGAGCAGCGTCGCGATACCGAGCTTCTGGATCGCGGCGATGGCTTCGGCCAGTTGAGGGGGGGAGGGAGGTGAGGAAGCATCGGGCTCGATCAGCACGGTTGCGACCGGCCCGGCATGAGCCGCGGCTGCCACGCGCCGCGCCAGATGTTCGGCGTCCGCGGCCGTCACAGGCAGCACCAGATACAACTGTGGGGCCACCCCGCCGCCTGTCATCGTCGACCGTCACCTTTCGCGCCGTGCCTGGATCCCGACCCGTCGCGCATGGACAGCAACAATCCAAACGGCGGCGACAGGGCTTGGTTGCGGCGGGCTATCCGGGCAGATTGAGGCGGAAACGTGGCTTGGACCGTGGTGCGTTCCCGTTGAGAAATGGCCATTAGGGCTTGTTCGGATTGGCTTTGTGAAGGCCACATGACTACAATTCGCCATGAACATCCCGGACTTTTATGATCATCCGGAACAAGTAAATTCCTTGGCGTACTGATTCGGCGAACGGGAGCCCAGCCAAATGAGCCTTTCGGCCACGTCCTGCCGCGCACTCTGCGCCGGTGTCATCTCTGCCGCTCTCCTTGCGGGCGGTGTGAGCCATGTCCACGCGGCGCCGGCCGAAGCCGCGGTCGAGGCGCCAGCTGCCACACCTCCTGCATCCGCCGATCCCGCAACGACCGCTCCCGCTGTGCCCCCGGCCGCCGTCGCTCCGCTCGCCGACGCTTCGCCCACGGTCGCCGCCGCCTATGCACGCCTCAAGGACGCAGCGTTCGCGGCCAACTACGCGAAGGACGACGTCACCGCCGCGACCGATTTCTATGGTGCCCGCAAGGATGCGCTGTGGACAGGGCCGGCCGGACTGAACGATCGCGCCAAGGCCCTCGCCGCCGAAATCGCCAAGGCCGCCGAGTGGGGACTGGATGCGAACGCCTTCCCGCTTCCCGACGCATCGGCCGCACTTGCGACGCCGGACGCCCTCGGGGCCGCCGAGGCACAGGTCACGCTCGCCGCCTTGACGTATGCGCGCCACGCCAAGGGTGGCCGCGTGCGTCCGCTGTCGATCTCCCAGCTGCTCGATCTCGATCCGCCGGTCCGCGATCCCAAGACGGTGCTGGGTGAGATCGAAACGGCCGCCGATCCGGCCGCCTATCTGACTGGACTGCATCCGCGCCACGAGCAATTCCAGCGCCTGCGCGCGGAACTCGTGAAGCGCATCGGGCCGGTCGAACCCGCCGCCCCTATCGACGCGGCCCTGCTCGTCAAGCTGCCGGCCGATGGGCCGACGATCAAGCCCGGGTCGCTGCATCCCGACATCGCGCTGTTGCGCAAGCGGCTGAAGCAGCCGGCCGACTTCGCGGGTCGTGAAACGCTGTTCGACGACAAGCTCGCCGAGGCGATCAAGGCCTTTCAGACGGAGGCCGGCCTGAAGGCGACGGGTCAGCTCAACAAACGCACGCGCCAGGCATTGAACAAGCAGGGCGAGGGCGACACGGACGAAAGTCCGCGCGACACGCAGCGCATCGTCGTGAACATGGAGCGGTGGCGCTGGATGCCGGATGATCTCGGCGCATCGCACGTGATCAACAACGTGCCCGAGTACATGACGCGCACCTACAAGGACGGCAAGGTCATCTTCGAGGAGAAGATCATCGTCGGCCTGCCGAACTGGCCGACGCCGTCGTTCTCCGCCGAGATGAAGACGATCGTCTTCAACCCCTCGTGGGGTGTTCCGGACGGCATCAAGGCGAAGGAGTTGAAGCCGCGCCTGCAGCGAGCCGGCGGCGGCGGGTTCTTCGACCAGCTGTTCGGTGGCGGCGGCGGCGGAGCGGCCGTCATCAAGGCCTACGGGTTCACCGCCTATCGCAACGGACGGCCGATCGATCCCTATTCCGTCGACTGGTCCTCGGCCGATCTGCGCCAATACAGTTTTATCCAGCCGCCCGGCGCACAGAACCCGCTCGGCTTCGTGAAGTTCAT
>JALOTH010000231.1 GCA_025458035.1 Rhodospirillales bacterium | reverse complement strand
GGAGCTGTTCGCGGAGCCGGGGATCTTTCTCGTCCGCCCCGACGGCACGCTCTACTTCGGCACCGTGCAGACGATGCCGTTCGCGCGACCGCACTTCGCCGACATCCTGCCGGCGATCGACTTCGTCCTGAAGCACGACTATCCGGCGCGCGGCGAGGCGTGACGGGGCGGCGTGCGCGGCGGCGTTCCTTCGGGGGCAGCGGTGTAATCGAACGGTGCGGCGAAGCGACTAGGACCATATGCGAACCGCTCTTGCCCTGCTCGCGGCCCTGCTGCTGTCGACATCATCGGTCGACGCGCAATCGCCCAGCCGCTCCGCCTACAACGGCTTCGACGTTTCCGGAGCGCTGATCCCGGAGCAGGCGATCGAGCGCGGCGGGCCGCCGCGCGACGGCATCCCGTCGATCGACCGGCCGAAGTTCGTCGCCGCCGGCGAGGCGCGCCTGCAGCCCCGCGATCGCGTGCTCGGCCTGGCGATCGGCGGCATTGCCCGCGCCTATCCGGTACGGATACTCAACTGGCACGAGGTCGTCAACGATCGTTTCGGCGACGTGCCGGTGGCGATCACCTATTGCCCGCTTTGCGGTACCGGCATCGCCTTCGACGCGCGGCTCGGCGACCGCGTACTCGTCTTCGGTGTCTCGGGCCTGCTCTACAACAGCGACGTGCTGCTGTACGACCGCGGCACCGAGTCGCTGTGGTCGCAGCTGAAGCGGCAGGCGGTCGCCGGGCCGCTGAAGGGTACCCCGCTGCAGGCGCTGCCGCTCGAGCACACCACCTGGGCCGACTGGCGTGCCCGGTATCCCGCTACCGCCGTGCTGTCGACCGACACCGGCTTCCCGCGCGACTACGGCCGCGATCCCTACGAGGGCTACGACCGCATCCAGCAGTTGATGTTCGATGTCGAGCATCGCGACGGCCGCTTCCCGCCGAAGGAGTGGGTTCTCGGCATCGACGTCGGCGGGGCGCGCAAGGCCTATCCGTTCTCGGCGCTGGAGCGGGCGCTCGGCGGCCGGCCGGCGGGCGAAGTCGTCGATCGCGTCGGCGGCCAGGCGGTGACGATCCGCTTCGACCGCGAGCACCGCACGGCGCAGGCGTTCGATGCGCAACGGCGGCCGCTTGCCGGTGTGATGGCGTTCTGGTTCGCCTGGGTGGCGTTCAACCCGAAGACCGAAGTCTTCGTGGCGAACTAGCGGGCGGGCGCGGCGGTCACGATGGGCGCCTGGGTGCACGGGCTGTCGCTGCTGTTCGTTGCCGTCATGGGCTACGCCGCTCACCGCGCCAGCCTGTGCACCGTGCGCGCCGTGGCGGCGGTGATGCGCGACGGCCGCGCCGACATGCTGCTCGCCTTCGGCAAGGCTGTGCTTTGGGCGGCCGCGGTCTCCGGCGTCCTCTTGACCGTGTTCGACCTTCCGGGGCCGGTGGTCCTGGCACGCGAGCCGGCGGGATTCGCGATCGCCGGCGGTTTCCTGTTCGGCGCCGGCGCCGCGATCAACGGCGGCTGTTCGCTGTCGACCCTGACCCGGCTGGCCGATGGCGATCGGTCGATGCTGCTGACGCTCGCTGCCTTCGCCGCCGGCGTTGCCGCCTGGTCGGCGTTCGAGGCGGCCGGGCAGGCGACCACGCTGTCGGCCCTGGCCTCGCCGTGGAAGTCGCGGCAGCCCTGGATGCCGGTCGCCTTTGCGATCCTGGTGATCTGGTGTTCCAGCGAAGCCTTCTCGCTGTCGGGTATCGCGACCCCGGCCGGGTCGCTGCCCTCCCGCGCGTCGAGTTATCCGTTGCCGCTGGCGGCGGCGTTGCTCGGCATCGGCGGCGGCATGCTCTACGGAGTCGAGGGCGCATGGTCGTACACGAATTTCCTTCGCGCCTCGATCAGCCGGGCCTGGGGTCCGGAAGCCGGCCCGGGGGCGTTCCATGCGCTGCTCGTGCTGGCCCTGCTCGGCGGCATGTTCCTTGCGGCTCGGGGACGGGCATCGAGGCCGCCCCGTCCGGCCCTGGCGGAGGTCTGGCGGGCGCGCGTTGCCGGCGGCGCGTTGATGGGGATCGGCGGCGCCCTCGTTCCCGGCGGCAACGACACGCTGCTGCTCGCCGCCATCCCGACGTTCTCGCTGCAGGCGATCCTTTCCTACGCGGCGCTGCTGGCAGGCGTGACGGCGACGCTGGCGGTGCGAAACATGACGGGCCGTCGTCGCGCGGTGCCCGTGACGGGCGCCGAGATTGCGATGTCGACCGGAACTGATGCGCAAAGTCGCTGCAAAGCGGACGGCGCCGCTGGAAGATCATGATGTCGCCGGCGGCATCATGCCGTGCATCGGTGGCGGCGTGGCCGCGCCGGTGACTCCATCGTAAGGGGATCATGCCTGCCAATAGCGATGCTCGAAACTGCGGCGCGGCGATGCCGCGCCGAAGCCTGCTCCGCGCGGCGTTTGCCGCAATCGTCGGACCTGCGCTTGCGCCTGCGGGCGCGTCGATGCGGACTGCCGCGTTGCCGACGCCACAGCCGTTGGCCCAGCTGAGTGCGGCGGCGGAGCTGCTCGCCATATCCGCAAGCGGCGTGCTGTGGCGTCATGCGGCTACGGGCTGGGAGCGCCTTGGCGACGGGCTCGATCCCGCAGCGCC
>JALOTH010000230.1 GCA_025458035.1 Rhodospirillales bacterium | reverse complement strand
CGATGCCATGCGCCGGATGGCCGCTGAGTTTCCGCTGGGCGAAGTGCGTACCATCGACTGCCACCACTGGCCGCTGACCGAGCGACCCGACGAAATCAGGGGGATGATCGAGGCGTGGTGCGGCGAACTGCCGTGACATCGAAGCGGAGGAGGAGACGATGAAGTGGATTGCCCTGCTGGCCGCAGCAAACTTCGCCGCCCCGGCGATGGCGATGGACTTCGCGACGCTGATGCGCGATGCACGTGCCCACCACGCCAGGATGGCGCAGGAGGTGGGCGGCCTGAAGATCATCCAGTCGGGAAGCTTCACCGGCCCGGGTGGCGGCGCCTCGACCCTGGAATCGACGATGTGGCGCCGTGGAGTCAAGTGGCGGACCGATGCCGTCATGGCCGGCGCCGGCGGCGGCAAGGGCGGAAGGCTCGAGACCACGATGCTGTTCGACGGCGCCGACCTGTGGTCCACCGCCATGGGCATGACGACGAAGCTGCCGCGCGCGCAGGCCGGGTCGCAGGGCGGCGCGGTCTACTGGAGCGAACCGCCGCCGGGGTCGACGGTCTCGGGTTCGGAGACGGTCGACGGCCGTGCCTGCTGGGTTGTCGAGCATCCGCAGCCGCCGCCGAATCCGGTGATGAAAGTGGGCCGCAGCCGCGCGTGGATCGACAAGGCCGCGTTTGTCTACGTCCGGACCGAATCGCAGCTGTCGGGAAGGACGGTGCGAACCTCCTTCTCCGATTTCCGCAAGGTCAAGGGCTTCGAAATCCCGTACTCGGCCATCGTTACCTCCGACGGCAAGGTGACGATGACGACCAGGATCACCCAGGTCGAAACCGGAGGTCGCTTCCCGGACGACCTCTTCGACCCCGGCAAGCTGCCCGGCGCCCAGGCTGGAGGCGGCGCCGACCTCGACGCGGCGATGAAGCGGGCCGAGGAGATGAAGAGGAAGGTCGAAGCGATGACCAAGGCGCAGAAGTAGGCGGCCGCGCCCGGCGGAGATGTCTCAGCCTGATGGCGGCCGCAGCAGCGGCATCAGCGCCCGCAGCCCGAGCGCCGGGCCGATCGCCAGCCAAGGCAGCAGCACCGCCAGCGGCCAGTGCTGGGCGGCGCGCGCGAACAGTTCGATCGAGACGATGCTGATCGCGAAGCCGATGCAGTTGACGAAGGTCAGCACGCTGCCGACGGCGTCGCGCGGGGCGTTCAGCGCCGTGAGGGTCGAGAACTGGGGCGAGTCGCCGACGACCGTGACACCCCACAGCAGCAGCCAGGCCGCGAACAGCCACGGCGGCGCCCCGAGCAGCAACGGCGCCAGCACGCAGCACAGGCCGCTGGCTGCGAGCTGAACCGCGGCCACGCGGGCGCTGCCGAAGCGGCGCACGACCAGCCCGCCGAGCGCGCAGCCGACGGCGCCGGCGCCGATGACCGCGAACGACGCGGCGGCGACCTGAGTCGAAGCAAGCCGGCTCGAGACGATCAGCGGCACCAGCACCCAGAACGCATACAGCTCCCACATGTGGCCGAAGTAGCCGAACGCCGAGGCGCGGACCCTGCGGTCGGTCCAGATCACCGCCAGCGCCTGCGGCCGGATGCGGGCGGCGCGGATCGCGGACGGGCTGTCGGGGACGAGGGCGACCATCAGCACGCCGCCGGCCGCGGCCACCGCCGAGACCGCCCACATCACCGTCTGCCACGGCCATTCGGCGCCGAGCGCGCGCAGCCCGTGCGGCGCGGCGGTACCGAGCACCAGCGCCCCGACCAGCAGGCCGAGGGCGGCGCCAAGTCCGCTCGTGTACCAGCCGGCGGCGATCTTCATGCCGACCGGATAGATACCGGCGAGAAATAAGCCGGTGGCGAAACGCAGCGTCACCAGCGTCTCGTACTGGCCGTCGAGCACGGCGCCGGCCGCATTGCAGGCGGCGCCGGCCATGGAGCAGAGCAGGAACAGCCATCGCGGCGAGAAGCGGTCGGCGAGCGTCAGCAGCGCGAAGACCAGCGTTCCGGCGATGAATCCCGCCTGCACGGCGGAGGTCAGCGCGCCGACCGCCGCCGCCGGCAACTGCCAGTCGCGCTGCAGATCGGGCATCACCGCATTGATCGCGAACCACAGCGACGTGCCGGCCAGCTGCGACAGCACGATCGCCGGCAGGATGCGCCGCGGCGCTGGCCGATCAGCGCTCATTGCTCACGGCCGCGGAGCTGGCGCCCGAAGCCGCCGGTGCATGGGCATGGGCAAGGGCATTGGACGCACTACGAATCGGAGGTGCTTCATCGTCGCCGAGCGGGATCGGGCGATCTTCCGGCGCCCGGCGCCGGTTGTGAAGTGCCGCGGTCAGCGCGTCGCGAACGCCTGCATCCGCGCCGAACCCAGGCGGGTGACGCCCGGTCCGGCATGTTCGGCCGCATGCAGCATCGCCCGCGCCACCGCCTCGACACCGATCGGACGCACCGGGCGGGGCACTAAAGCCAGCGCCGGGCGCAGCAGGCGGACCGCCCACTCCTCGCCCGGGCGCCGCGGCTGGCCGAGGGCGGTACGGTCGCCGAGCAGCAGCGATGGCTGCGCGATCACCACGCGCTCGTAGCCGAGGGTTGTCACTGCCTGCTCCATCTCGCCCTTGACGCGGCTGTAGAACACGCGCGA
>JALOTH010000020.1 GCA_025458035.1 Rhodospirillales bacterium | reverse complement strand
GCTGACCTCGTTCGGCGCGCCGAGCCCACGCAGGCTCACCCAAACGCCATAGGCAACCCAAGGGCCAACGACGCCCATGGAGACGATATTGGCGCCGAGGGTGGTCAGGCCGCCATGGGCGAGGAGGAGCGCCTGGAACAGCAGGACGATTGCCGAGATCAGCGTCATCACCGCCGGTCCGAACAGAACTGCGCCGAGGCCGATGCCGGTGGGATGGGAGCAACTGCCGGTGACCGACGGCAGTTTCAGGGCGGACAGCACGAAGGTGAAGGCGCCGGCGGCACCGAGCAGCAGGCGGGCCTCCGGCCGCAACTTCAGGATCCGTCCCACGCGGATCGCTCCGGCGACCACGAACGGCGCGGCGACCACCGTCCATGCGAGAGCGTGGGCAGGCGGCAGGTAGCCTTCCATGATGTGCATTGTCCGCTCCCCTCCATTGCCAGGGGGACGCAAACCGATGGAGAGGGGAAACACGCTAGGCCGGGAAAATCCGGCTGCCCGCGTCAACTCCGCGCCATCGGGACACCCCGCCCCGAGACATCGCAATCAAGGCCATGGCCGGTCTCCTGGCTCGCGGGTCGCGGCTGCACCGCCAACCTTCCCAATCCACACGGATCAGTGGCGTGTTTGGCGCGCAGCTCACCGCTTACAGTTGCGGGGGCAGCCCCGGATTTGAACGCCTGCGCGTCCGCACCGGATTCCCTATTCAGCCACCGGAGGAATTCGCCGGTGGCGCCATCACCTCTTGAGCGCGACGCTAGTTACGGCACCGGCGACTGTCAAGGGCCGAACGGACGCGGTCGCGCCGGGGCGGTCGCGGCCTTGATTGTCAGCCGTCGCCGGTTGGTGCGGGGTGGCAAGCGGGCGGGGAGGGTGACGACGTTGCCGGCGGTAGCGTTGCCGGCGGTTGGTTGCGGTCGCGGGCGGCTGGGGCTGGCGGTGGGGTTGCAGCTGACGCCGCGGCTCCAGCGGTCGAGCAGGTCCTGCACCGCCCGCGCCACCGAGACCGCGTCCTCGCCGCCGCCGCGGCGGACCAGCAGCCCCGATTGCAGCAGCGCGGCGACGTGATGATCGCGCAGGTCGACGGCGACGAGGAAGCGCACCGGCTGCGGCCCGCCGTCGGCGACCGGCTGCCAGCCGCCGGCATCGGGGCGGCGGGGCGGCCGGCCCTCCTGATCTTCGAGCACCCGTTCGAGGCGGTCGGCGGTGCCGCGCAGCGTCTGCAGGCGGATCAGGGCGGCGGCGCGGGCGGCATCGGCCTCGCTCAAGGCGCGATCGAGGCGGCGCACCTGCCCCTGCATCAGCGCCAACTGCGCCCGCAGCCGCGCCAGCACCTCCGTCTTCAGCCGCGCCGCGCCATCCGCCGGCGAACCGCCGCCGCCGTCATCCCCGGAACCCGTCGTGCCCGTCATCAGAGGTTTTCCCGTTTGTTGGCGGCAACCGCAGAGCGCCGCCAGAACGCCCCGCCGCCGTCTGCCTAGACCGATTTCGCCGCCGCCGCTGTGACGGCGCGCACTCCCCCGCCACCCACGCCACAATCGGGGCAGGGTCCGATCCGCCATTGCCGGGAGCGCCGCACCGGGGCACATTCGCGACCATCCTGCGGGCATCAGCGCCCTTCGCCGATGCCGCCTCGAGCCAGTTCCCATCCCTGCCAGCCGGGCCGGAAGGAGACGCGCTGCGATGAGCATCCTGGTCACCGGTGCCGCTGGCTTCATCGGCTACCACGTCAGCTTAGCGCTGCTCGATCGTGGCGAACGGGTCATCGGCTTCGACGATCTGAATGCCTACTACGAGGTGCCGTTGAAGGAGGCGCGCCTTGCCGGCCTGATGCGCCGGCCGGGATTTTCCTTCCACCGCCTCGATATCGCCGACGCGGGCGCCGTAGCGGCGGCATTGGACAGCGACCCGGGGGTCGACCGGGTTATCCATCTCGCGGCGCAGCCCGGCGTCCGCCATTCGCTGATCAACCCCTATGCCTACACCCGCTCGAACGTCGAGGGTCACGTCGTCCTGCTGGAGGCGTGCCGCCGGCTGCCGCGGCTCGTTCACTGCGTCTACGCCTCATCGTCGTCGGTCTACGGCGCCAATGCCAAGCTGCCGTTCTCCGTCAACGATCGGACCGATCATCCGGTTTCCCTTTACGGCGCGACGAAAAAGGCGATGGAGGTGATCAGCCACGCCTATGCCGAGACATGGAAACTGCCGCTCACCGGCCTGCGCTTTTTCACGGTCTACGGTCCGTGGGGGCGGCCGGACATGGCGCCCATGCTGTTTACCCGCAAGATCCTGGCGGGCGAGCCCATTGCCGTGTTCAACCACGGCCGCATGCGCCGCGACTTCACCTACATCGACGACATCGTCGCCGGCGTCGTCGCCTGCCTCGACCGGCCGCCGGCCAGCGATGACGGCACGGCCCCGCACCGCCTCTACAATCTCGGCAATCACCGCTGCGAAGAGCTGATGGATTTCATCGGGCAGTTGGAAGCGGCGCTCGGCGTCGCCGCGGTGCTGGAATTTCAGCCGATGCAGCCCGGGGATGTTCCCGCAACCTATGCCGACATCGAAGCGTCAACGCGCGACCTCGGCTTTCGGCCGCGGGTGGCGATCGACGCCGGTGTGCCGCGCTTCGTTGCCTGGTACCGGGACTACTATGGCGAACGGCGCTGTGGGCGTCAGCCGTAGAGGGCGTTCAGCCGCGCCTCGTGAACGGAACGGATGACGTGACGACGGATTTTCAGCGTCGGCGTCAACTGCGCATTGTCGATGGAAAACGGCTCAGCCACCACGGCAAAGCGCCTTATTCTTTCGATCACCGAAAGCTGGCTGTTCACCGCGTCGATCGCCGGGCTCAACGCACGGTGCAGGGATGGATCCTCGCTCCAGCTGCCGTCGTCGAGCCTGCATCCCGCCTGCTTGGCCCACCCCTCCAACCAGTCCGCCCGCGGCACGATGAGGGCGACCAGGTGCGGACGGCGGTCGCCGTAGACCATCGCCTGCGCGATTTCCGGCCGCAGGGTGAGCAGCAGCTCGATGCGTGCCGGCGAGATGTTATCGCCCCCGGAGTTGACGATGATATCCTTCTTGCGGTCGGTGATGCGCAGATGCTTGTCGGCCTCGATGGTGCCGATGTCGCCCGTGTGCAGCCAGCCATCACGCAGCACCTCCTGCGTCGCCGCCTCGTTTCGCCAATAGCCCAGCATGACCAGATCGCCACGAACCAGGATCTCGCCATCGTCGGCGATGCGGACGTCCACCCTCTGCATCGGCGGGCCGACGGTGTCCATCCGCAGTCCGGTTGGCCGGTTGACGGAGATCAGCGGTCCCGACTCCGTCTGCCCATAACCCTGAAACACAGGCAGACCAAGGGCGTAAAAGAAAGAGCCGACATCCGGGTTGAGGGGGGCGCCACCGGAAACCATGGCCTTGATGCGGCCACCGAAGCGGGTGCGGACGCGATCGCGGACGAGGCGGTCAACGAGTGTGTCGGCGGCACCATCGATCATCGAAAGCCGACCGCCCGCCAGCCGCTTGCGGCCGAGCCGCAACGCCGCGGTGAACAGCGCCCGTTGCAAGCGAGACGCCTTGGCCACCTGCTTTTCGATGCGTTGTTGCATCAGCTCGTAAAATCGGGGCACCGCGGTGACGATGGTCGGCCGAGCCTGGAGAAAATCGCCGGCGAGCTTGTCGACGCTCTCCGCATAATAAATTTCGGCGCCAATGGCGATGGGCAGGAACTGGCCGATTGAATGTTCGTAGGCATGAGATAAGGGCAGAAACGACAGGAACACTTCATCGCCGGCTCCGAGTTCCTGGAGCGCCTCGATGCCGCCACGGCAATTGTGAAGGATCGAGCGATGCGGCTGGACGACGCCTTTCGGCTCGCCACCGGTGCCGGAGGTGTAGATGATGCAAGCGGCGTCGTCGCCGCCAATGGCCGCAGCCTCGGCGACGATGTTGGTGTGCTCCTGATCGCCGAGCGCAATGATCTCCTTCCAACCGAAGGCTTCGACCGGCGGCGCGGCCGTCAATTCGTCGCTCGGTTCAACGACGATGACGAAGCGGACGTGCGCCACGTCCGCAAGAGCGGCCAGCACCCGGTCCGCCAGCCGGCGCGTTGAGACGATCACGCCGCGTGCACCCGAATGGGTGATGATATAGCGATGCTGCTCCGGCGTGTTGGTGGTGTACGCCGGCACGGTGATGCCGCCGGCCGCCATAATGGCAAGGTCGGCAATCAACCACGCGGGACGGTTTTCGGAAACAATCACCACCCGGTCGCCGCGGCCGACACCGAGATGACGCAGCCCGCGCGCCAGGGCGCTGACACGGGCGGCGATCTCCCGCCACGTTTGGCACTCGAATGTGCCGTTGACCTTTTTCCACAGAAACGGCCGCTCGCCGAGACGTTCGGCTTGCGCGTAGAACAGGCTGACGAGGTTATCCCACATGCCGCCGGAGACCTTCAACGAGGGGGTTGGCGAAATCGCGCCGCGAGCATCGATTGTCGCGCCGGGCGTCCCACCTTATAAGCCGTGGGCTGCTTTGGAGAAGACGCAATGGACGAAACACCGCCGCCAGCCGATGTGGCGCCGGCTTCGCTGCCGGTCTGGAGTCTCGGCGACCTCTATTCCGGTCGCGACGATCCCCGTCTCGATGCGGATCTGGCGTCGGCGGCGGAGGCGGCCTCGCGGTTTGAGGAAACCTACCTCGGCCGCCTTGCGGGTCTTTCCGGAACGGAGCTGGGGCTGGCGATCCGCGAGTATGAGCGGATCATGGAACAGCTTGGCCGGGTGACCAGCTACGCCCAACTGCATTTCGCCGCGGACATGGCGGACGGCGAACGCGGCCGTTTCCTGCAAACGGTACAAGAGCGTTACACCTCGATCACCACCGATCTGCTGTTTTTCACTCTTGAGTTGAACCGCATCGATGATGAGCGGATAGGTGAGCAGATCGCCGATGCCGAGGCCCGCCGCTACGCGCCATGGGTGCGTGATGTGCGCCTGTTTCGGCCGCACCAGTTGACCGACGAGTTGGAAGAACTGCTGCATGAAAAGTCCGTGGTCGGGGCGACGGCATGGATGCGGCTGTTCGACCAAACCCTGGCCGAGGCACGGTTCAGCGTCGACGGGGAGAGCCTGACCCTGGCCGACGCACTCAACCGCCTCGACAGTCCCGAAGAAGCGGTGCGGCGAGACGCGGCAAAGGCCGTCGGCCGTGGCCTTGGTGACCGCATCAACATCTTCACGCTGATCATCAACACGCTCGCCAAGGACAAGGAAATCGAGGACGACTGGCGGGCCTTCAGCCACCCGGTGGCGGCGCGCAACCTCGCGAACCGTGTCGAAGACGAGGTCGTTGAGGCGCTGGTCACGGCAATCCGCGGCGCCTACGCAGAACTCTCCCACCGCTACTATCGCCTGAAGGCAAGCTGGTTCGGCAAGCCGCAACTCGATTATTGGGACCGCAACGCGCCGCTGCCCGGTGACGACAATCGGCGCTATACGTGGGCCGAGGCGCAGGATCTGATCCGCGATGCCTTCGGCCGCTTCGATCCCCGCATCGCCAATATTGCCGAGCAGTTCTTTGCCTCGCCATGGATCGATGCGCGGCCGCGGCCTGGCAAGGACCCGGGGGCGTTCTGCCATCCGGTGGTGCCCTCCCATCATCCCTTCATTCTGATGAACTTTTATGGCCGGCCGCGGGACGTGACGACACTCGCCCACGAACTCGGCCACGGCGTGCATCAGGTCCTGGCGGCGGAGCAGGGGCCGCTGCTCGCCGATACGCCGCTGACGCTGGCGGAAAGTGCCTCGGTTTTTGGCGAAATGCTGGTGTTTCGTGCCCTGCTCGATCGCGAGAGCGATCCCGCGCGGCGACGCCGGCTGCTGGCCGGCAAGGTCGAGAACATGCTGAACACGGTCATTCGGCAGATCGCGTTTCACGAGTTCGAGCACCGGGTGCACAGCGAGCGCCGGCGAGAGGAACTCTCGACGGCGCGGCTTGGCGAAATCTGGCTGGACGTGCAAAGGCAAAGCCTTGGCGATGCCTTACGCTTCGATGACGAATATCAGTATTTTTGGGCGTATATTCCGCATTTCATCCATTCGCCGTTCTATGTCTATGCCTACGCATTCGGCGATTGCCTGGTGAATTCCCTGTACCAGGTCTATCGCGATGGCGCGCCCGATTTCGAAGATCATTATGTCAACTTGCTGCGGGCTGGCGGAACGCTGCGCCACCGGGAACTGCTGCAGCCGTTCGGCCTCGATGCCAGCGATCCCGGCTTCTGGCGGCGCGGCCTTGACGTCATCATCGGTTTCATCGACGAGCTGGAACGCATCGGATCGGGATAAACGTTGGCGCCTTTCCCGTTGCACCCCATATGAGCGAAGGCTGGGGTGAAACAAGGGCGAGGTGGAGAGTGCCGGGTGCAATCGACGAGCGAGCGAAGACGTCGTTGAGCGGTACCGTGGACGGCGTCAGCGGCGATGCGGACTCGCTCGGCGGGCGCCTGAAGCGCTACGCCCGCGTCGGACAGACCGTCGGCGGCTTGGCGGCGCGCTTCGCCGGTAACCGCTTGTTCGGCGTCGCCATCGACCGGCCGGAGCACGCCGCTGAACTGACGGCAGCGCTCGGCGGGCTGAAGGGGCCGCTGATGAAGGTGGCGCAGATTCTCGCCACCATTCCCGACATGCTGCCGGAGGAATATACCCAGGAACTCGCACAACTGCAGCACAACGCGCCGTCCATGGGCTGGGCGTTCGTCAAGCGGCGCATGTCAACGGAACTCGGCGCCGATTGGCAAACGCGGTTCGCCGATTTCGAGCACACGGCGCGGCACGCCGCATCCTTGGGACAGGTGCATCGGGCGATCGCCCACGACGGCCGGGTGCTCGCCTGTAAACTGCAATACCCCGATATGGCGTCGGCGGTGGAAGCCGATCTGCAGCAACTGAAGGTGATCTTTTCCATCTACCGCCGTTACGATCGGGCGATCGATCCGACGCACATCCATGCCGAACTCTCAGCGCGGCTCCGGGAGGAGTTGGATTACCGGCGGGAAGCCAAGCACATGCGTCTGTACGGGCAGATGCTGAACAACGAGCCGGGCGTCGCCGTGCCCGTGCCGCTGGCCGAATTGTCCACCGATCGCCTGCTGACGATGACGTGGCTCGACGGCGAACGGATTCTGTCGTTCGTCGATGAGCATATCGACCTTCGCAACGAGGTTGCCAAGCACATGTTCCGAGCTTGGTACGTGCCGTTCTACGAGTACGGCGTGTTGCACGGCGATCCCCACCTCGGCAATTACACCGTTCGGGCTGACAGCGGTATCAACCTTCTTGATTTTGGCTGCATCCGCGTGTTTCCGCCGGCGTTCGTCGGCGCGGTCATCGACCTGTACTGGGCTCTGCGCAACGACGACACGGATTTGGCCGTTCACGCGTACGAGACCTGGGGCTTTCACGACCTGTCCCGGAACGTCATCGATATCCTCAATCAATGGGCTCGCTTCCTGTATCGGCCGCTGATGGAGGATCGCGTCCAGCACATTCAGGAGGGCGGTGGAACGCAATATGGGGCGCAGGTGGCGGGCAAGGTGCAGCGCGAATTGCGGGAAGCAGGGGGGGTCACGCCGCCACGGGAGTTCGTGCTGATGGATCGTGCCGCCATTGGCCTCGGCAGCGTGTTCACCCGTCTGAAGGCGGAAATGAACTGGCACCGGATGTTTCATGAACTGATCCAGGATTTCGATGTCGGCCGACTCGCGGAGCGCCAGGCGGCGGCGCTGGCGGCCTTTGACCTGCCTCCCGCCAGCTAAGCCGGAGCGCTCTCGCCGCTATGGCGTCGGCGACCTGTCCGTTGACGGACGGTAAGCCTCGCGCATTTCGCGCTTGAGGGTCTTGCCGGCAACATTGCGGGGAAATTCCTCGTAGATCACCACATCGGCGATGCGCTGGAATTTGGCGCCGACGCGCGCATTGGTCCAGGCGATGAGGGCGGCGCGATCGATGCGGGCGTCCCGTCGCGGGACGACGGCGGCCACCGGGACCTCTCCCCACTTGGCGTCCGGTACACCAAACACCGCCACCTCCTGCACCGCGTCGTGCTGAATGAGGACCTCTTCGATGTCGTGCGGGTAAACGTTGACGCCGCCGGAGATGATCATGTCCTTGATGCGGTCGACGAGGAACAAATAGCCATCGTCGTCGAGGTAGCCGGCGTCGCCGGAATGCAGCCAGCCATCGCGGATCGCTTGCCGGGTCAGGTCGGCACGCTTGTAGTAGCCCGGCATCATCAGCGGGCCCCGGCCGCAGATCTCGCCCACCTCATGGGGCGCACACGGCGTTCCATCGGGGTTGACGACACGGATTTCGGAAAACGGCGGCGGGCAGCCGACGGATCCCAGCTTGCGTACCGCATCATGCTTGTCGAGGATGGTCACGAAACCTTCCGTCAGCCCATAGAGTTCGTAAAAGCGGCCGGGCAGAAAAGCGTTGATCGTTTTCTTGTGTTCGACGAGCAGGGGGGCGCCGACGTTATGCAGCATTTCGAGCGATGACAGCTTTTCCGGGGCGAATGCCGGCGAGTTGAGGATGGCGATGATCTGCGCCGGGACCATGACGACGTGGGTGGCACGATAGCGGGCGATGTCTTCGATCATCCGCTCCGCCGAGAAGCTGTCATGCAGGATGTAGCTGCCGCCGACGAACATCCATGGCATCAGATCGAGCATGGCGCCGTTGAAGACGATCGACCCGGCGTGAATAACGATACTCTCCGGGGTCATCCGCCATGCCTGCGCGAACAGCATGCAGTACATGGCGCGGACGTAATGGGTGTGGACGATGCCTTTAGGCAGGCCGGTGGTTCCCGAAGAATACATGATGTTGAAGACATCGTCGTCGGTCAGCCCCGCATCCGGCGGCTCATCGCTGCTGGCCCCGTCGAGGAGGGCGGTGAGCGGGCGAAAGCCGGACGGTGGCGTGTCCGCGCCGACGAAGATGGCACCGTCATCGCCGATCAGCGGCAGTTCGCTGCGAATGCGGGCAAAGGTTTCCGCAAACGCCTGATCGCCGATGACGAGGCTCGCATCGGCGTCGCCCAGCAGCTTTACCAGCCCGCTTGCCTGCAGCAGCGGGCTCATCGGCACGATCACCAGCCCGGTTTTCGCCGCGGCCCAGTAACTGGCCATCAGTTCGAGGCAGTTGGGCAGGACAGTGGCGAACTTGTCGCCCTTTCGCAGGCCGGCGGCGTGCAGCGCGTGACAGAGCCGGTTGACGTAGCCGTTCAGTTGACGAAAGGTCAGGCGCTGGCCACTGGCAACGAGCGCCAGATGGTCGCCGCGATAGCGCGCGTGGCGCGGCAGCAGGCTTCCGATGTTCATTGCTGGGTCCTCCCGGACGGCGTTGGCATTTTGCCAGCAGTATACGGGCGGCGGCGATCCTGATCATCCTCTGGAATCGTCATGCCGCCTCTGCTAAACGGCTGAAGGCAGGACAGATTCTCGGGGGCTGATGGGATTGGACAGGCGTATCGCGAAATTCGCGGTCGGCCAGATCGTGCATCACACGCTGTTCAACTATCGCGGCGTCATCGTCGACGTTGACGCCGAGTACAGCGGCACAAACGCATGGTACGAGGAAATGGCGCCGAGCCGGCCACCGAAGAGCCGGCCCTGGTATCACGTCCTCATGCACGGAACCGATACCCGCACCTACGTCGCCGAGCGCAACCTCGAGGCGGACGACAGTGGCGATCCCATCGATCATCCGGACCTCGAGCGTTATTTCGTCGCCTTTGCCGACGGCACCTACGTCGCTCGTCAGCGCGGCAACTAGCCGCGCGCGTCGGCGTTGCCGCCGATGACCCGCTGGCAGAGCGTTTTGCCGCACTGCAAAAAAGTTTCGCTAACCGTCGCCGGCCAGGGGTGCTAAGAAGGACGAAGGGGGAAAAACCCCAGCCCAGCAAACCCCAAGGGAGAACGCCATGGAGCTGAAGGTCCTGGCATTCGTGCTCGCCGGCGGTGAGGGAACTCGCCTCTACCCGCTGACCAAGGAGCGCGCGAAACCGGCGGTGCCGTTCGGCGGCAAGTACCGGATCATCGATTTCGTCCTCAGCAACCTGGTGAACTCGGGAATCTACTCGATCTACGTGGTCATCCAGTTCCGCAGCCAGTCGCTCTTGCAGCACTTGAGCGACGGCTGGCAATCACGCGGCATCCTGAAAAGCGAGTTCATCGTGCCGGTGCCGGCGCAAATGCGCTCCGAAGGCAAGGACTGGTACCGGGGCACCGCCGACGCCATCCATCAGAACATCAACCTGATCGAGCAGTCGGCGCCGCATCTGGTGCTGGTATTTGGCGGCGATCACATCTACCGGATGAACATCCGCGAGATGATCGAGTTCCATGAACAAAAGCGCGCCCACGTTACCGTCGCGGCTTTGCCTGTCGACAAGAAGTACGCCAGGGAATTCGGCGTCATCGAGACGACATACGGCAATCGTATCGTCGGCTTTCATGAGAAGAACGCCAACGCGCCGACGATTCCCGGCGATCCGTCGAAAGTCTTCGCCTCGATGGGCAACTACATCTTCTCCACCGATATGCTGCTGAAGATGGTGGAGGAGGACCAGGCGGACCCGGACTCCAGTCACGATTTCGGCAAGAACATCCTGCCGAAGGCAATCGACCGTTGCGAGATGTTCGCCTATGACTTCCTGACAAACAAGATCCCCGGCGAGCCGGCGGAGAAGCTGCCCTATTGGCGCGACGTCGGCACACTCGACGCCTACTATGAAGCGAACATGGATATTCGCGCCATTTCACCGGAACTCAATCTGTTCAACCGGGACTGGCCGCTACGGACCGCCGGCTACTCCGATCCGCCGACCAAGTTCGCCTTCGATGAGGACGATCGGCGCGGCCATGCCATCGACAGCGTGCTGTCGGGCGGCTGCATCATTTCCGGCGCGTTGATCAAGAACTCCGTCATCGGCCGGCATGTCTATGTCCACGCCGGTGCGGAAGTGATCGATTCGATTGTTTTCGACAACTGCGACATCGGCCGGCGTTGCAAGCTGCGCCGCTGCATCGTCGAAAAGAACGTGAAAATTCCGCCCGATACCGTCATCGGCTACGACCCTGACGACGACAAGAAGCGGTTCTTCGTCAGCGAAAGCGGCCTGGTCGTCATCGAGGGGCCACGCTCACCGGTGGAGTTGACCCGGATCATGCTGTAATCCTGCCGGAGCGGCGCCGAGCCGGAAGGCAAGCCGGCGATTACGAGGCTTCCCGTGCGGCCGATGGCATCCGGCTTGCCTCGGCCGCGGGGTTGGCGACCAGCGACAGCTTGCGGCCTTTGATGGCGAGCGCCAGTTCGCCCGCTTGCAGCTTCAGGGCGTCCTCGCCGAAAACCTGCCGGCGCCAGCCGTGCAGGGCGGGGACGTCGGCGGTGGCGCCGTAGGTGGCAATCCGATCGATGTCGTCGCTGGATGCGACCAACCGCTGCGCCACCTTTTCCGTCTCGCATTTCATCTTCAGCAGCACTTTCAGGAGTTCGGCGATCGGACCGGTGCCGCGCGGCGGCTCCCGGCGGATCTCGCTCTCCGGACATTCGCTGTCCGGCACGGCGAGTCCTCGTCCCACGGCCGCCAGCACCGCTTCCCCCATCTCGCCCTCCGCCCATTTTCGCGCGAGGCCGCGGGTACGGGCCAGATCATTGACCGTTTTCGGCGCGTTGTGGGCGATCTCGAGGAGCGCCTCGTCACGCAGGATCCAGGCGCGGGGCACGTCGCGGGTTTGCGCCTCGCTTTCGCGCCAAGCCGTGACTTCGCGCAGAACGGCGAGGAAGCGGCCGCGACCGCCGCGCAGGCGCAGCCGCCGCCATGCCTCCCACGGCTCCATCCGATACGATTCCGGGCTCGTCAGCTCCGCCATCTCCTCGGCTACCCAGGAGCGGCGTCCCGACAGCTCCAGGTCGCGGCTGAGCTTGCGATAGATCGGCCGCAGGTGGGTGACATCAGCGAGGGCATAGGCGATCTGCTTGTCCGAAAGCGGCCGCAGCGACCAGTCGGAGAAGCGCGAACCCTTGTCCACCTTCGTCTTGGCCACCTGTGCCGCCAGCGTCTCGTAGCCCACCTGATCGCCGAAGCCGAGGACCATCGCCGCAACCTGTGTGTCAAACACCGGCGCCGGCAGGCGACCCATCAGGTGATAGAAGATCTCGAAATCCTGACGGCCGGAATGAAACACCTTGACCGTTTCCGGCGCCGTCAGCAGCCGGAACAGCGGGCTCAGGTCGAGGTTGGGAACCAGCGCATCGATGGCGGCCGCATCGCCGTCAGCAGGGCCGGCCACCTGCACCAGGCACAGCTTCGGCCAGAAAGTCCGCTCGCGCATGAACTCGGTGTCGACGGCAACGAACTCGGCGCCGCTGAGCCGGTCGCAAAACGCTTTCAGTTCCTGGGACTCGCCGATCAAGGTCATGGTTCGCATGCTCATACCGGGAAAGCCGCGAGGGGAAAAGCGGCGGCGGGATGAGGCCGGCACCTCACCGAGGATATCGGCCTCGGCGGCAGCGGCAGCGTCGCCGTCTGGCAGCGGTCCATGCGGGACGACGAACGCCACGAGAAGGCGCACATCGTCGGCCGCCGCCACTTCGCCCACCGCCACCTCGTGCACCAGCGGATGGTGGGCGAGCACCCCCTCGATCTCCAAGGGCGACAGCCGGTAGCCACTGGGGTTAAGGATGTCGTCGTGACGACCATGAAACCACACGTAGCCGTCGGCATCGATGTGGGCGAGGTCACCGCCGCAGAACCACTCGCCGCGCCATACCAGCGCGTCCTCCTCGGGCCGCCGCCAGTAGCCGAGCATCAACCCCGGATCGGAGCGGTGCACGGCGAGCAGTCCCATCTCGCCGGTCGGCAGCAGGCGCGCCGTCGTCTCCTCATCGGCGGCGAGAACGGCGATGCGCCGCCCCGGCTGCGGCTTGCCGGGGCTGCCCGGCTTGATCGTCATCCCGGGACCCGTCGAGACGTAGGTGGATATTTCGCTCATCCCCAGCGCTTCATAGAGTTCGGTGCCCGTCGCCTGTCGCCAGCCGTCGCGCACGGCGATGGGAAGGGCTTCGCCAGCGGTCAGCCCGTGGCGCAGGCTGGCGATGCCGGCGGGAGGGAACGCGCCGTACTTGAGGATCCGTCGATACAGGCTTGGCACCGTTGCGAAGATGCTGACGCCCAATCGCTCGATGAGGGGGGGCCAAACGGTGGGATCGGCGGTCCCGTTGTACAGCACGGCGGTCGCGCCATTTGCCCAGGGATCGATCAGGCCGACGCCGAGGGTATAGGTCCAGTTGAAGGCGCCGGCATGCAGGATCACGTCATCAGGGCGAATCCCGTACCAGCCGTCGTACATCGGCCGCCGTCCCCAGGCGGTCCGGTGGCCGTGCAACACTCCCTTCGGCCGGCCGACGGTTCCAGACGTATAGATCAGAAATGCCGGATCGTCGGCGCCGGTATCCGCATAGTGTGCCGCATTATCGCTCTTGCTAGATGCGGCGAACGAAAGAATCGTCTGTTCGCTAAGGATGATCACGTCGGCCGGCACATCGTGGCCCAAGGCGAGGTCATCCGAAATGGCGAGAATCCGTGCGCCGGAATCGGTCAGCAGGAATTCGGCCTCCTCCGCGGTCAGCGCCGCCGAGGAGGGCAGGGGAACCAGCCCCGCCGCCAGTGCTGCGAAAAACGCCAGCACGTAGCCGATATCGTTATCCATCCGGATCATCAGCCGCTCACCCGCCGGCAGACCCAGTTCGGCAAGCCCGGCGGCGACGCGCAGAACGGCCCATTCGATCTCCCGGTAAGTCCAGCGGCGCTCTTGCCCACCACCGCCGGCGATGATCAGCGCGACCTTGTCGGGCGCCGCTGCTGCCGGAGCGGCGAGACAGTAGCGGGCAATGTTGAGGCAGGGCGGCGGCGGCAGGTACGGTGTCATCGTCGCAACTGCGGCGGCTCGCGCCTGCCGTCGCTGTCTGTCCCGGAGTTACTTCAGTGTTTGCAGGTAGGCGATGACGTTGGCTCGGTCTTCCGGTTTCGGTAGGCCGGCGAAGACCATCTTGCTGCCCTTGACCATGTCCTGCGGCTTCTCGAGATAAACCATCAGGGTTGCCTCGTCCCAGGTGAGGCCGGAATTCTTCATCACGTCGGAATACTTATAAGTCGGATCCTGGCCGGCCTTGCGGCCGAACACGCCATACAAAGACGGCCCGACCTTGTTCTTTCCGGGTTCTACAGCGTGACAGGCAGAGCATTTGGCAAAGACTTTTTTCCCCGCTTCGGCATCGCCGGCCGCCACGGCCGGGTTGGTTGCGGCGGCGATCAGGCCGACGGCGGCGAGCACTTTCATGGCTCTTGGAAGCATCGATTGACGTCTCCTCACTGCGGTTTGCGCGCGACTAGATGCGCAATCTCGTACCACCGGCCGCCGTCGTCAAGGGAGGCACAGCGACAGTGGTGCCTGGGTGGGCGAAGATGGCATGGGGCGGGTGGGTTCGCGCAACCCACGGTGCGAGATTAACCATTCCCTGCACTCGCAATGAATTGTTAACGCGCAGAAGATAGGCTGACTTCGGGAGTAACGGGACGTCACACAGAGCGCCGGAAGGAGCGGAGTGCCTCGATGCCGTCATGGGATGTCGGAGAGGTGCTGCGAATGGCACCAGCGTTCGCCGCGTTTGTGTCGGTCTTGCTCGTAGTGATGGTAGCCGAGCGAGTGAGCCGACGTGTCGGGCGATCCCGCCGGCCTCGAATGTGGGGGGCGCACCCACCCCGCAGACTGCAGCAGGGTCCCGATCTGACGGATATCGGCTACCAACTTCGCGCGGTGATGGGGGCCTCATTCAAAAAACGCCGCATCCTCAACAGCTCAGAGTATCACATCTTCAAGATCATTGAAAATGAGATCAAAATGATACGCTCTGGCTACCGCTTATTTGCGCAAACAAGCCTCGGTCAGATCCTTGAAACGCCAGAGGACGATGCGTTTCGTTCGATCAATAGCAAGCGCGTCGACATGCTGATTATTGACGCGTACGGTTGGCCCGTCCTCGCCGTTGAACACCAGGGCCGGGGCCACTACCAAGGCGACGCGGCGGGCCGGGACGCGGTGAAGAAGGAGGCTCTGCGTAAGGCCGGCGTCCGTTATCTCGAAGTTGGCGAAGCCGACACTGCCGACCAGGTTCGCCGCCGAGTGCGGGACCACCTCGGCCTGCCGGCGCCTTCAAGCCGCGATCGAGCGGACCCTTCCCCTTGGGGCGGCAGCGACGCGCCGTCGGTTGTCCGACGCGGACCGGCAAGCGTGGAAGCTGGTGGGCCCGGCAGGACTCGAACCTGCAACCAGACCGTTATGAGCGGCCGGCTCTGACCAGTTGAGCTACGGGCCCGCACCGCCGTCGCGCGGTCAGGCAGAGGTTGTCGTCGCGAGTGGCGCCATCGACCCCCCGATTATACACGTTCCGCCGGGAATGCATCGGCTGATGCGTTCGCCGCCATCTCGGCGGGCGCGGTGCGGCGATGGGCCTTGCGGCCCACCTGATCCAGGATCACCCGCAAGCGGCGGATCGGCGCACTGTCGCGGCTCAGGCCAAGGGATGTGGAGAAATGGCCGGCCGGGCAGCGGAAGACGTTGTCCTCCGGGATCTGCCAGTGACGGATCAGCGCCTCGCCACCGGCGGTGAGTGTGACGTTGTCCGCCTCGCCGAGGACGACAACGATCTGCGCCGGCGGCATGATCGGCGGTCGCTGCGGTTCCAGCAGTGGCAACCATTTTTCCATGGCGGCGCGCGACCAGCCGGACGCGAGTACGGCGCGGGGCACGCCAAGCCGACGCGTGAGGCTGCTTTCGAAGGCGACCTCGGCGATCAGGCGCGATGGCGCCACCAGGAACAGGGCGTCGGGCCGCATATCCTCTGGCCATTCGTGGGCGGCGCAGCCGGTCAACTGCGCCGTCAACGCACCAAGACTGACCCCGCCGACGGCGACGGGTCCGCCGCGGGTCGCCCGCGCCCAGGCGACCCATTGGCCGAGTTCAATGACGTGCGCGTGCAGAAAGTCGAGAAGGCCGCCGGGTCCGCGTGCCAGGATCGGTTCGCCGCCATAGCAGCCGTTGATCCGGCGGCGGCCGTGCCATGGCGCCTCGGGGCGGATCATGCGCACCCCGGAGGGAATCAATCCGGGACACAAATCTCGGGGTTCGCCCCACATCTCGGACTCCATGCCGATGCCGTGGGCGAACACCATCGACGGCATCCTCGCCGCATTGGCGCGGGGCGTGACCACGCGCGCCCAAGCCAGCGGCGCGGTGGCGTCAATGGGCGCGGGAAATCGCACCCAGCCTTCGATGCCGCGCCGGGTCACATAGCCGCGAGACGCGGCCACCGGTTCGCACGCGCGCTGCGCCTGGAAGGCCGTGTTGCGGGCCAGCAGCCGGCGCTCATGACGCTTTTGTACCCGCTCGATCGGCTCCACGTCGAAGGCAATGGCGGGGATCGGCATCTCGAGGTGCATGGGCGCAAACGCCGTGCGCGTCTGCATCAGCGCCGCCGCTGCTTTCAGCCGCGCCGTTTCCAGGGAACGGTCGGCTGGGCCAGGGCCGAAAAAGGCTTCCTCCCAGCGTTCCTCGGCTTGCCGCAGGGCAGCAAGGCGAAGCTCGACCGTTTCCAGCGCGCGCGGCACCAGGCGCTGGGTCAGCCGTCCCGTTGGGACTGTCGCGGAAAACCGCGCCGGATCGCCGCCGGCAGCAAGCGCCGCCGCCCAGGCGCGCGATAGCGGAAAGTACCAGCGGGTCAGCAGGCGCAGCGCCGCATTGTCAAACCATGGCCTTAAGATCAGGGCGTTGACGGCGTTGCCAACGATGCGGTCAAAGACGGTTGAGCGGCGGTTACCACCGCCGTCCTTTCTCGCCAGCATCGGAGATCAGTAGTCGAGGAAGCTGCGCAGCTTGCGTGAACGGCTGGGATGCTTGAGCTTGCGCAGGGCCTTCGCCTCGATCTGGCGGATGCGCTCGCGGGTCACCGAGAACTGCTGCCCAACCTCTTCCAGCGTGTGGTCGGTGTTCATGCCGATGCCGAACCGCATGCGCAACACGCGCTCCTCGCGCGCCGTCAGGCTGGCCAGCACCCGTGTGGTGGTCTCCCGCAGATTGGCCTGAATGGCCGCATCGAGGGGTTGGACGGCATTCTTGTCTTCGATGAAATCACCGAGGTGGCTGTCCTCCTCGTCGCCGATCGGCGTTTCCAGGCTGATCGGCTCCTTGGCGATCTTGAGGACCTTTCGCACCTTGTCCAGCGGCATCGACAGCTTTTCGGCGAGCTCTTCCGGCGTCGGCTCGCGGCCGATCTCGTGCAGCATCTGCCGTGATGTCCGCACCAGCTTGTTGATCGTTTCGATCATGTGCACGGGAATGCGAATGGTGCGCGCCTGATCGGCGATGGAGCGGGTGATCGCCTGGCGGATCCACCAGGTGGCGTAGGTCGAGAACTTGTAGCCCCGCCGATATTCGAACTTGTCCACGGCCTTCATCAGGCCGATATTGCCTTCTTGAATAAGATCAAGGAATTGCAGGCCGCGGTTGGTATATTTCTTGGCAATGGAGATGACCAATCGCAGATTGGCCTCCACCATTTCCTTCTTTGCCTTGTTGGCTTCGCGCTCGCCCTTTTGCACGATACCAACGACGCGCCGGAACTCGCCGATCGGCAAGCCAGCCTCGTGGCTGATGGCGCCGATCTCCTTGCGGATGCGCTCAACTTCAGTGCCGTGACGGTTGATGAAGTCGGCCCAACCGCGGCTGGGCACGTCGCGCATGCGCTCCGGCCAATCGGGCGCCAATTCCTGTCCGCGATAGCGATCGAGGAAGTCCTCGCGACTGATCCGCGCCTGCATCGCCAGCCGCAGCAGCTGTCCCTCGAAGCCGATCAATCGCCGATTGAGGGTGTACAGCTGGTCAACGAGGTCCTCGATGCGCGCGTTGTTCAACTGCACGCCCTGCATCATCTGGATCAGTTCGCGACGCAGGCGGGCGAACCGCTTTTCGACAAGCGGACGCTGGTCCTCGCCGCGTTGCAGAGCCTCGATCCGTTGCAACTGCAACTTGTGCAGCTTCTTATACGTCTGCGCGATGTCCTCGAAGGTCTGGAGCACCTTCGGTTTCAGCGCCGCTTCCATCGCGGCGAGCGAAACGCTCTGTTCCTCGGGGTCGAGATCATCGTCGTCGACCTCGAATTCGCCCGCGAATGGCGCCTCAGCGGCATCGTCGGCGTCGGCACCATCGCCGGTGGCGGCGCCATCGCTCCTGGCGGCGACCTTGCTGCCATCGCCGTCGTCGCCAGCGGGAGCCGGCGGCGCTGCGGCATCCGCCTCGCCCGCTTCACCAGCCGCCGCCGCCTCGGGCGGTACCGCTACGGGCGGCAGCACCACCGCGAGGCCGCTGCCGTCGTAAGTCGCTTCCAGATCGATGATGTCACGGAGGGGAACCTGTCCCTCGACGAGCGCATCGCGCCAGCGCACCATCGCCCTCATGGTCAGCGGGCTTTCACAGATGCCGCCGATCATCATTTCGCGGCCGGCTTCGATCCGCTTGGCGATGGCGATCTCACCCTCGCGCGACAGCAACTCGACGTTGCCCATCTCGCGCAGGTACATGCGTACGGGGTCGTCCGTGCGCCCCAGTTCGTTTTCGTCGACGTTGCCGGCCGGCGCCTCACTCTCGATGACCTCGGCCGACGGTGGCGCCTCCTCGTTCTCGTCGCCCTCGATGACGTTGATGCCGAGCTCCGACAGCATCGCCATCGTGTCTTCGATTTGTTCGGAAGACACGCTTTCCGGGGGCAGCGCGCCGTTCAGTTCATCATAGGTCACATAACCGCGTTCCTTGCCGCGGTTGACGAGACGCTTGATCCCGGCACCCAGGCTGTCGAGCAGAGGCGCGTCGGTCGCTTCACTCTTGCCGTCAGCCAGCTCGGTTTCGCTCGGTGTCGTCGATGACGCACTCGTCTTCGTCATTCGTTTCTCCCGGAAATCCACCGCGAACATGAATGGCCGCCGACATTTCCATGCCGACGACCGTTCGCAACGCCCCCGTTGCCGTGCCTCCTGGCGTGCCTCGCGAGTTGGATCGGTCGCAGTAGATTCAAATCCGACCACCCGTAGACACCGAACTTCCCCTCGGTGGACGCTATCACGTCACCAAAGCGATCCGGATTGGTTTACCGACGCTGTTCGCACCGTGAAACCCGAGTTGCCAATCACTGTCTGGATCGCCAGCGCCTCAGCCGGAGCAATAGAGGCGACTGAGGCACGAACGCTGTCGGCTGAGGTAGCGTCCGCTCGGCGGCGCGTCAAGTGCCGCACCGGCACGACATTGACGAAAAATGACAGCGACTTGCATCGATTCGAGCAAGCGGTGGCCTGCGGCCCGGCCACGCTACCGCTCCTCGCTGTCGAGGCGGGCGCGGATCAACGCCTGCCGGCGTGCCCACTCGTCGGCGAAATCGGCCTGCGATCCCGCCGCATCGGTGAGTTCCTGCGCAAGCGTACGGCGACGCAGCAACTGGATCTGCGCCCGGGCATACTCCTCGCGATCGGCAGCAGGGGCGGCGGCGGTGTTGACGGCGGCGAGGCGAACGCCCGGGTCCTCGAGGACTCGGGACAAGGGTTCCGCGCAGCCGGCCGCGGCCAGCCGCGATTGCAGTTCGCCAGCCGTCGGCGTTTCCGTAGACGAAAGGATCAGGATCAGCGCCTGACGCAGCCGTTCGAAGCCGGCATCGGCGAAGGTGAGGGTCCCTAGAGCCTCCTCATGGCGGGGAAAATCAGCGGGATGGGCCAGAATGAGCGCCAACAGGTGCTTTTCGGCTTCGATCCAGCGGCCGCTTGCGGCTGCCGGCCGTGTGGCGGTGGCGATCCGCGCATCCGGCAGGCGGCCGGTCGGGGACGAGCGCGCCGGTCCACCCCGCCTGTTGCCGCGCGCTGGCGCCGGCGGCTGGGAGAGGCGCAGGTCGCGGCGCACCCGTTCGCGGAAAGCGAGCCGGAAATGCTGGCGCAGTTCGGGATCAGCGACGGCGGCGGTACGGCGGACAAGCCGGTGTTCCAGCGCCGCCGCTTCCTCAGCCGAGCGCGGCGCGTGGCCGCCCCGTTCGAGGGCGTAGACAACGTCCGACAGGGGCAACGCGTCGGCGAACGCTTGCTCGAGGAACTGCCGCGGGTAGCGCCGGGCAAGCTGGTCCGGATCGTCACCCGTGTCGGTTTTCAGCAGTGCGATCTTCAGGTCGTTGCCAGCGCAGATCAGCGGCAGCACCCGCTCGATCGCACGCGCCGCCGCCCGCTGCCCGGCCGCGTCCTGATCGAAACACAAGATCGCGACAGGCGCGAGTCGCCAGAGCAGCCGCAGTTGCTCGGCGGTGACGGCGGTGCCCAGCGGCGCCACCGCCTCGGTAAAGCCCGCCGCATGAAGGCCGATCACGTCCATGTAGCCTTCGACGGCGATGATGCGGCCGGTCCGGCGGGCCGCCGGCTCGGCATGGTGGAGGCCATAGAGCAGGCTGCCCTTGTGAAACAGGGGCGTTTCCGGCGAATTGAGGTACTTTGGCTCACCGCTGCCGATGATGCGGCCGCCGAAGCCGACGGTGCGGCCGCGCCGGTCGGCGATCGGGAACATCAGCCGGCCGCGGAACCGCTCGTACGGGGCGCGGCCGGCGTCATCGGGCTGGATCAGCAGGCCGGCTTCCATGAGCAGTGCGGGCGGAAATCCGGCACGGGTCAAGTCCGTCCGCAGCGTGCCGCCGGCATCGGCAAAGCCGAGGCGAAAGTTACGGATGGACTCCTCGCCGACGCCGCGGCTGGCGAGGTAGTCTCGCGCCGCCTGGCCCGCCGGCGCGGCGAGTTGCCGCTGGACACTGGCGGTCGCGGCTTCCAGCACGGCGAACAGACGCTGGCGGTGGTCGTCCGCCTCCCGCTGGCGCGGTGTCTCCGAGGGCAGGGCGATTCCGGCTTCCGCCGCCAGCCTGCCGACCGCGTCACGGAAGCTGACGCCCTCGATCGCCATGACAAAGTCGAACAGCGAGCCGTGGGCGCCGCAGCCGAAACAGTGATAGAACCCCTTCTGTTCGTTGACCGTAAACGACGGAGTTTTTTCTTTGTGAAACGGGCACAAGCCCTGGTATTCGCGGCCATGTCGCGTCAAGCGAACGTGGCGGCCGACAATATCGGCGAGGCGGAAATGCGTGCGGATGTCGTCGAGAACGTGATCGGGGATGGCCATGCCCGAGCCTCAGGCTGCGACTGCCCGCGACCGGTGCCGGTTTCGGCGATCTTCGTTCATGCCTCTGCGGCCAAGCGGGTACGAACAATGCCACTGGCCTGGGTGAAATCCATGCTGCCGGCGAACCGGTCCTTCAGTGCCGCCATCACCCGCCCCATGTCTTTCAGCGAGGTGGCGCTGAGTTCTTCGATGATGTCGGCGACCGCAGCCTCGACCTCTTCGGGCGTCAGTTGCGGCGGCAGGAACTCGCGGATGATCGCGATCTCGGCACGTTCCTCGTCCGCAAGATCCTGGCGCCCACCCTGCTGATACAGGCGGATGCTTTCCTCCCGCTGTTTGACCATCGTTTGCAGCAACTGGAGGATCTGATCGTCGGTAAGGCCGTCGACGTTGCCTTTCCCACGCTCGGCGATGTCGCGATCCTTGAGGGCGGCGAGGATCAGCCGCACCGTTGACGTCGCCCGTGCGTCCCTGGCCAGCAACGATGACTTCAGAGCCTCATCGAGCCGCGCTCGCAGCATCGTGACCTTCCTTCCGTTGACGTCCCGGCGCGAGAGGTGCCTGACAACGCAGGGTATTCTTAGCCGCGTTGGCCGTCGGCATAAAGCGCGGTCCGGGGGCGAGGGTTGACGCTTTCCACGTGGTCGCTTAAGTCTCGCAAGGCTCTTGGTTTCCTAACCCGGATGGTCGGCGCGTGTGCGTTCTCGGGAGCCTATCCGCCGCTGGGAGGCGCTATACGTGACATCGACCGATAACGTCAACGCCGTCCCGAGCCAAGGGGGCGTTACGGAAGCGGCTGACGGTGGCGCCGTGCTCGCAAGGCCGACAGCGCAGCCGGCGGGCAGCAATGCGGCGCTGGTGCTCGATGATGGCACCGTGTTCTGGGGCATCGGCGCCGGCGCCGTTGGCGTCGCCATTGGCGAAGTGTGCTTCAACACCTCCACCACCGGCTATCAGGAAATCCTCACCGATCCGTCCTATGCGGGGCAGATCATCACCTTTACCTTTCCGCACATCGGCAACGTCGGCGTCAACCGGGAGGACGTCGAGACGACGACGCCGGCGGCGCGCGGTGCGATCTTTCGCGCGCCCATCGGCGAGCCATCGAACTGGCGATCGAACGGTCACCTGAATCAGTGGCTGTCTGCAAACAACCTCGTTGCCCTCACCGGCATCGACACCCGCCGTCTGACCCGCCGGATCCGCGACCGCGGGGCGCCGCGGGGGGCGCTTATCCACGCGCCCGGTGAAGCGATCGACGCCCTTGCGGTCGGCTTTATGGCGGAGCAGTGGCCAGGCTTGGAAGGCATGGATCTGGCACGAGAAGTCATGTGCCGGCAGCCCTACACCTGGGATGAGACAACCTGGACACCGGGGCCCGGCTACGGCCAACTGGAGCGGCCCAGGTATCACGTCGTTGCCATCGATTACGGGGCAAAGCGCAACATCCTGCGTTGCCTGGCGGCGCATCATTGCCGGGTAACGGTGCTGCCAGGGACGGCAACCGCCGAGGAGGTGTTGCGCCACGCTCCCGATGGGGTTTTCCTGTCGAACGGACCGGGTGATCCGGCGGCGACCGGCAAATACGCGGTGCCGATGATCCGCGGCCTTCTCGCCCGCCGCCTCCCGCTCTTCGGCATCTGCCTCGGCCATCAAATGCTCGCGCTGGCTCTCGGGGCAACCACCTACAAGATGCACATGGGTCACCGGGGGGCAAACCAGCCGGTGAAGAATCTGCTCACCGGCCAGGTCGAGATCACCAGTCAGAACCACGGGTTTGCCGTGGACCGGCGGTCGTTGCCGCCTGGGGTCGTCGAGACTCACGTCTCGCTGTTTGACGACACCAACGAGGGGCTGGCATTGGATGGCGCGCCGGCGTTCGCCGTGCAGTATCATCCGGAGGCATCGCCGGGTCCGCAGGATAGCCAGTACCTGTTTCAACGGTTTGTCGAAAGCATGCAAAGGACGGCGGTTCCGGCCGTCGGCTGACTGCCGGCGCGGCCATCATCCGCGGCCGCGGTGCCGGGATCGGCAGGCCAAGCCTTCGATGACGAGTGACGCTGCCAAAATAGCGGGGCGAGGAAGCATGCCGAGGCGCACGGACATCCATTCCATTCTGATCATCGGCGCCGGTCCCATCGTCATCGGCCAAGCCTGCGAGTTCGACTACTCGGGCACGCAAGCCTGCCAGGCGCTGCGCCAGGAGGGCTACCGCGTCATCCTGGTGAATTCCAACCCGGCCACGATCATGACCGACCCCGGAACCGCCGACGCCACCTATGTTGAGCCCATCACCGCGCCGACAGTGGAGAAGATCATCGAGCGGGAACGGCCGGACGCATTGCTGCCGACGATGGGCGGGCAGACGGCTCTGAACGTGGCGATGGAGCTGGAGGCGTCCGGCGCCCTCGCCCGCTGGAACGTTGAGATGATCGGGGCCAAATCCGCCGTCATCGCCAAGGCCGAAGATCGTCAACTGTTTCGCGACGCGATGAGCCGGATCGGCCTTGCCTGTCCAAAAAGCCGGACGGTCAAGTCCATCGACGAGGCATGGGCGGTGCTGCACCAGATCGGATTGCCGCTGATTATCCGGCCGTCGTTCACGCTGGGCGGTACCGGCGGCGGCATCGCCTACAATCAACTCGAGTTTGAACGGATCGTCGCCGGCGGCCTTGCCGCCTCGCCGGCGCGCCAGGTGCTGATCGAGGAATCGGTGCTGGGCTGGAAGGAATACGAGATGGAGGTGGTCCGCGATCAGGCGGATAACTGCATCATCGTCTGCTCGATCGAAAACATCGATCCCATGGGCGTGCACACGGGGGACTCGATCACCGTCGCGCCGGCGCTGACGCTGACCGACAAGGAATACCAGATCATGCGCAACGCCTCGATTGCGGTCCTGCGCGAGATCGGCGTCGATACCGGCGGGTCCAACGTGCAGTTCGCCATCAACCCAGACGACGGGCGGATGGTGGTGATCGAGATGAACCCCCGCGTGTCCCGTTCCTCGGCGCTGGCGTCGAAGGCGACCGGCTTTCCGATCGCCAAGGTGGCGGCGAAGTTGGCGGTTGGCTACCGCCTCGATGAGTTGCGAAACGACATCACCGGCGCCACGCCCGCGTCCTTCGAGCCGTCCATCGACTACGTCGTCACCAAGATTCCCCGCTTCACCTTCGAGAAGTTCCCCGGTGCCGAACCGATCCTGACCACGTCGATGAAATCGGTGGGGGAGGCGATGGCGATCGGTCGCTGCTTTGCCGAATCGCTGCAGAAGGGCTTGCGTTCCATGGAAACCGGCCTCACTGGCCTCAACGAGGTGCTCGATGGGGCAACGCCGGACGAGGTGCTGGCGGCGGCGTCGCAGCCGCGGCCGGACCGGGTGCTGGTCATCGCGCAAGCGCTTCGTGCCGGCATCGCGATGGAAAAACTCTACCAAGCCTGCCGCTACGATCGCTGGTTTCTCAGAGAGATCAAATCCATCGTTGATGCCGAACAGGAGGTCAGGCGGAACGGCCTGCCGGGCGATGCGCCCGGACTGCTGCGGTTGAAAGCACTCGGGATGTCCGATGCGCGGCTGGCGGAGCTGACCAATTCCCGTCCCGCCGACATTGCTCGCTATCGGCACCTGCTCGGCGTGCACCCGGTCTACAAGCGCGTCGATACCTGCGCCGGCGAATTTCCCACGTCGACCTCGTACATGTATTCGACCTACGAGCCGCAAGCCGATTTGGCCGCCGAATGCGAAGCGGCGCCATCGGACGGCGCGAAGGTGGTCATCCTCGGCGGCGGTCCGAACCGGATCGGGCAGGGGATCGAGTTCGACTACTGCTGCGTGCATGCCGCCTACGCCCTGAAGGAGGCGGGGTTCGAGGCGATCATGGTTAACTGCAACCCGGAGACGGTTTCGACCGACTACGACACGTCCGATCGCCTCTATTTCGAGCCGCTGACCGTCGAGGACGTGATCGAGCTGCTGCGGGTCGAGGCTTCACGCGGTGTGCTCAAGGGCGTCATCGTTCAGCTTGGCGGACAAACGCCGCTCAAGCTGGCCCATCCTCTGGCGGAGGCGGGCATTCCGATCCTGGGAACTTCGCCGGATGCGATCGATCTGGCCGAGGACCGACACCGGTTCCAGGACCTGCTGCATCGCCTTGGCTTGCGCCAGCCGGCCAACGGCACCGCGACCTCGCTTGATGGCGCGCTGCGGGTGGCAAGGCAGATCGGCTACCCGCTGGTCGTCCGACCGTCCTACGTCCTCGGCGGCCGCGCCATGGACATCATCCACGGCGAAGAGGCGCTGGCCGAGTATTTCGAACGGCTCAGCCTCGAGGCGCGCCGCGGCTCGCGCGAGCTGGTGGTGTCTGCGGATCATCCGCTGCTGCTGGACAAGTACCTCGACGAGGCGATCGAGGTGGATGTCGATGCGGTGGCCGACACTGAGGAGGTTTACGTTGCCGGCGTCATGCAGCACGTCGAGGAGGCCGGGGTGCACTCGGGCGATTCCGCCTGCTCGCTGCCGCCGCACTCGCTGGCCGACGGCATCATCGCCGAGTTGGAGCAGCAGACGGCACACCTTGCCCGCGCGCTCGGCGTGGTTGGTCTGATGAATGTGCAGTTTGCGGTCAAGAACGACGTCATTTATGTCCTCGAGGTCAATCCGCGGGCCAGCCGCACGGTGCCCTTCGTCGCCAAGGCAACGGGCGTGCCGATCGCCAAGATCGCGGCGCGGGTGATGGCCGGTGAACCGCTGTCTTCGTTCGGGCTCGGTCGGCGGCCGCGCCTCGAGCACATCGCGGTCAAGGAGGCGGTGTTCCCGTTCGCGCGCTTCCCCGGCGTTGACATCGTCCTTGGGCCGGAAATGAAGTCCACCGGAGAAGTCATGGGGATCGCGGGCGATTTCCAGCGGGCATTTGCCAAATCGCAGCTTGGTGCGGGGATCAGACTGCCGGTTCGCGGCACCGTCTTCATCTCGGTCAAGAACCGCGACAAGGACGCCGCCGCGCGTCTCGCCGCGCGGCTGGTCGCCTGCGGCTTTGATTTGCTGGCGACCGACGGGACCGCCCGCGATCTGGCGGCGCGCGGCCTCGAGGTCAAACGGATCAACAAAGTCTTGCAGGGACGGCCGCACTGTGAAGACGCCATCGTCAACGGTGATGTGCAGTTGGTCATAAATACCACGGAAGGCGCGCAAGCGATGCGGGACAGCTTTTCCATCCGTCGGTCTGCGCTGATCACCAACGTGCCGCACTACACGACCATTGCTGGGGCGGAGGCGGCTGTTGCCGCGATCGAGGCTCTCAGCGCTTGCGACGGGCTTGATGTAAAGCCATTACAGCTTTATCTTCAGCAGCCTTTTTAGGTGTCAGCCCCGCCTCTGGAAGGACCGACGGGTGCGCCGGCCGGGACCGCCGGTGCCGTCGCCATTGGGCTGTTCTCGTTTAAGGATCTGATGGAGAGCACGGTAATGGAAAAAATCCCCATGACCCAGGGCGGCCTCGATCAACTCGAAGACGAGTTGCGGCGCTTGCGCGCCGAAGAGCGTCCGGCGGTAATCCGCGCCATCGCCGAGGCGCGGGAACACGGGGACCTTTCGGAAAACGCCGAGTACCATGCCGCCAAGGAACGCCAAAGCTTCATCGAGGGGCGGATCGCTGAACTCAACGACATCATCAGCCGCGCCCAGGTCATCGATACCACAGGGATGTCCGGCGACATTGTGCGCTTCGGGGCAACGGTGTCGCTGGCCGACGAGGATACGGAGGAGGAGAACACCTACCGCCTCGTCGGCAGCCACGAGGCGAATGCATCCGCCGGCCTGCTGTCGGTGACTTCCCCTCTCGGCAAAGCGTTGATCGGCAAAACCCTCGGCGACATCGTCGAGGTTTCGACCCCGCGCGGTCACCGCGCCTACGAGATCATCAAGATCAGTTATCTGTAAAGCGCCCGGGAAAAGCGCCCAACGGGCTGAACCTCAGACGATGCCAAGCCCTGAGCTGTCGGCGCTGATCGCCGCCCGCCTGTCCGACGTGATCACCGATGCGGCATTCGACGATTTGCCGTCGCCGGTGCGCGGCAAGGTGCGCGATGCCTATGACCTGCCCGATGGCCGGCGGCTGCTGGTTGCCACCGACCGGCAAAGCGCCTTTGACCAGGTGCTGGCCGCGGTGCCGTTCAAGGGGCAGGTGCTGACGGCAACGACGCAGTTCTGGTTCAGGGCAACGGCCGATGTCGCGCCGAACCACCTGATCGACGTCCCCGACCCCAATGTGATGGTGGTCCGCCGGCTCGACATGCTGCCGGTGGAGGTGGTCGTGCGCGATTACCTCACCGGTACCACGGCGACGTCCATCTGGCCGCGCTATGCGGCGGGCGATCGGCGGATGTACGGACTCACGCTCCCCGACGGCCTGTCCCGCAACGAGAAGCTGCCGGAGACGATTCTGACGCCGACGACGAAGGGGGCGGCGGGCGCTCACGATGAGCCGATCGGTCCTCGCGATATCATCGACCGCGGGCTGATGACCGCCGCCGACTGGGATCAGGTGAGCGCGCTGGCGATGGCCCTGTTTGCCCGCGGTCGCGCCATCGCCGCCGAGCGCGGCTTGATCCTTGTTGATACCAAATACGAGTTTGGCCGCGACAGCGACGGGCGGATTCTGATCGCCGACGAAATCCACACCCCCGATTCCTCCCGCTACTGGCGCGCCGCCAGCTACGGCGAGCGGTTCGCCGCCGGCGACGATCCGGAGACGCTGGACAAGGATTTTCTGCGCCGCTGGATCGCCGCCCGTTGTGATCCCTACCGCCAGCCAATCCCGGAGATCCCGGCGCAGACGCTCGTTGAGTTTGCCGCCCGCTACGTGGAACTGTATGAGACGGTGACGGGCGAGACGTTTATGCCGCCATCACCCGATAGCCCCGTGCGCAAACGCCTGCACCGGTGTCTGAAGCGGTTTTTCTGATGGCGGGATCGACGGCCCGCCTGCCGGCGCCGCCTTCGTCGGAGGCACCCGACGGCCGGTCGGCGGACCGCTGGACGAAGGCCGGCACCGCTGCCATAGTGCCGCAGATGCGAAGACGGGACGCGCCGAAGGGGTCGCAGGGCATCGACCAGCGGCAGAGAACGGGAGCCAAAGGCCGGCGGTGATGACGATCGGGACGCGAATCTACACGTGGCTGTACGGCGAACTGGTGGGCACCGACGCCTTCGGCAATCGCTATTACCGCAGCAAGAAACAACCCCGCTATGGCCGCGAACGCCGTTGGGTCGTTTACAAGGGCGAGGTGGAAGCGAGCAAGGTGCCGGCCGAGTGGCATGCCTGGCTGCACCACCTGAGCCCCTCGCCGTTGACCAATGGCATCGCCAAAAGGCGCCCGTGGCAGAAAGACCACGTTCCCAATCTCACCGGCACTCCCTTTGCCTATCGACCGGCCGGTCACCAGCTGCGCGGTGGCCAGCGAGCGCGGGCTACCGGCGATTATGAACCGTGGACGCCCGACTGATAAGCCGGACTCGCACCGTGATTTCCCGTGACACCAAGGAGATCTTCGTCGGCGCGGCTGCGGTGGCGGCCCTGTTCGCCGCCATCGCCCTGATGCAGTTGCGCGCCGATCGGCCGGGGGCGGGAGGCGATGGCGGCTACCGGATCACCGCCACCTTCAACCGGTTGGACGGGGTTGCCGCGGGCGCCCCGGTGCGGATCGGCGGCATCGCCATCGGCCGTGTCGACAGCCTGGACTTGACGGCCGACTACCGGGTACGCGTGACCATGGGCATTTCGCAGGAAGTCACCTTGCCGATCGACAGTTCCATCTCGGTGGAGACCGATGGACTGTTCGGCGCGAGGTCCCTGCGCATCGAGCCGGGCGGCGATGCGGTCGTCCTCGCCGATGGCGGACGCATTGAGTACACGCAAGATCCGCTGATGGTCAGCGATCTGCTCGACCTGATCATCGGCGAAGGCCGCAGCGCGCGCGCGGCGGCGGCGCCGCCATCTGAGGCCGACGGACCGGGGCTTCGCTGATGCGCCGCAACGCCATCGAAAGCATCATCGGGGGGGTCGTCCTCGTCATCGCGGCGCTGTTCCTTTGGGTTGCCTATAACGCGACGCAACTCCGTATCGCCCCGGGCTACCGCGTCACCGCCGGCTTCTCGCAACTGGGGGGACTGCAGACCGGCAGCGACGTTCAGATCGGCGGTGTCAAGGTGGGGGTCGTCGCCGAGCGACGACTCGATCCGCAAAGTTTCGATGCGCTGGTGGTGATGACCATCGACAACCGGATCCGCTTGCCTGCGGATACCATCGCGACCATCGGCAGCGAGGGCGTTCTGGGTGGCAAGTTTGTGCGCCTGATCCCCGGCAAGGATGGCGAGGCGATTCCGCCCGATGGCCGCATCCGCGAAACCCGGCCGTACCGCTCACTGGAGGATCAGGTGGGCGAGATCATCTTCCTCGCCACCGGCCGGCCGGGGGTGGCGGCGGAACCCTGACCGGTGTTGTCGCGCTACGCAGGCTGCGCCGCCGCCATGCTCGCCCTTGGCATGCTCCCGGCGCTGGCGGACCCCTTGCCGATCGCCGTCATTCGCGTGCTCGACAAGGTCACGGCGCGGGTGCGGACGATCGAGGCGCCCATTGATCAGCCCGTGCAGTTTGCGACGCTCTCGATCATCGTGCGCACCTGCGACAAGCGCCCGCCGGAAGAAACGCCGGAGTCGGCCGCCTTTCTCGAAATCACCGAGGGCAGGGTGGGCGAGGCTCGCCAGCCGGTATTCAGCGGCTGGATGTTTGCTTCCACCCCCAGCCTGTCGGCGATGGAACATCCCATCTACGATGTCTGGGTTATCGACTGTCTGAGCACCGACGACAGCGCGCCGGCCGCAACGCCGTCGGGCAACGAGGAATGAAAGCTGGCGGAAGCCGCCACCGCGCGCCGGAGCATCGTCTGATAGACGGCGGCGGGCACCTCGACACACCCGAACTGCGTTAAGTGCTCGGTCAGGAACTGCGCGTCCAGCAGGTGGAAGCCGCCGTACCGCAGCCGCGCCACCAGATGGACGAGGGCAACCTTCGAGGCGTCGGTGACGGTGGAGAACATGCTTTCACCGAAGAACGCCGCTCCCAACGCGAGGCCATAGAGCCCGCCGACAAGGCGGCCATGTTGCCAGCACTCGACGCTGTGAGCGAGCTTGCGATCATGCAATTCCTCAAATACGGTGCGTATCGCACTGTTAATCCAAGTTTCGCTTTCACGCGGGCGCGGCGCGGCGCAGGCGGCGATGGTTTGCGCGAAGGCCGTATCGAAGGTCACCTCGAACGGCGCTTGTCTCACCGTTCGCCGCAGCCGGCGTGGCACGTGAAATCCGTCCAGCGGCAGGATGCCGCGCATCATCGGCGCAACCCACTGGATCGTCGGGTCGTCGCGGGCAACCGCCATCGGGAAGATGCCGACGGAGTAGGCGCGAATCATCACCTCCGGCGTCAGCCGCCGCTCGCCGCGAAAGACCCTAATGCTCACCCCGCATGACCCGTTCAAGCCAGTGGACGTCGTATCGGCCGTCGATGAACTCCGGCATGTCAATCAAGCGCTGATGCAGGGGAATCGTCGTCTTGATGCCGCTGATGACGTACTCGGCGAGGGCTCGTCGCAAGCGGGCGAGGCAGGCCCGGCGATCGGCGCCGGAGACGATCAGCTTGGCGATCATGCTGTCGTAAAACGGCGGGACCCGGTAGCCGGCGTAGAGCGCCGAATCGATGCGCACGCCGAGACCGCCCGGCGCATGGTACTCGGCGATGGTGCCGGGGGAAGGGGCAAAGGTCTCGGGATCTTCGGCGTTGATCCGGCACTCGATGGCATGGCCGACGAACCGGACATCCTCCTGCTCGAAGCCGAGTTCGGAGCCCTCGGCGACGCGAAGCATCTCGCGAACGATATCGAGTCCGCACACCATCTCGGTCACCGGATGCTCCACCTGCAGCCGGGTGTTCATCTCGATGAAGTAGAATTCACCGTCTTCGTAGAGGAATTCGAACGTCCCCACGCTGCGGTAGCCGAGCGCCGAAGCGGTGCGGACGACCAGCGCGCCGATCTTCGACCGCTGCTCTGGCGTCAGCACCGGCGACGGCGCCTCCTCGATCACCTTCTGATGGCGGCGCTGCAGCGAACAGTCGCGCTCGCCGAGGTGAACGACGTTGCCGTGCAGGTCGGCGAGAACCTGCACTTCGATATGCCGGGGGTGTGCAAGGTACTTTTCGACGTAGAGGCCGCCGCTGCCGAACGCCGCCAGCGCTTCGGCGCGCGCCGTGGCAATGGCCTCGGCGAGTTGTCCATCGTCGGTGACCACCTTCATACCGCGGCCGCCGCCGCCGGCAGCCGCCTTGACCAGCACCGGATAGCCGATGGCACGGGCGATGCGGCGCGCATCCGCCTCGCTGTCGATCGACCCGTCAGAACCGGGAACGACGGGAATCCCGGCCTCGCGCACCGTCCGCTTCGCCGCGATCTTGTCACCCATCAGCCGGATGTGCTCCGGTGACGGGCCGATGAAGGTCAGTCCGTGTTCTTCGACCATCGCCGCAAAGTCGGCATTCTCTGACAGAAAGCCGTAGCCCGGGTGGATGGCGTCGGCGTTGCTGATGGTTGCTGCGGTGAGGATGGCAACGGGGTTCAGGTAGCTTTCCTGTGCCGGCGGCGGGCCGATACAGACGGTTTCGTCGGCGAGGCGCACGTGCATGGCGTCGGCGTCAGCCGTGGAGTGCACGGCAACCGAACGGATGCCCATCTCACGGCACGCACGCAGGATGCGCAAGGCGATCTCGCCGCGGTTGGCGATGAGGATTTTCTGGATCACGACGCTAATCGATCAGCAACAGCGGTTCACCATACTCGACCGGCACCCCGTTACTGATGAAGACACGGCTGATGCGACCGGCACGGTGCGCCTTGATCGGGTTGAAGACCTTCATCGCCTCGATGAGCAGCACCGTATCGCCGACGGCGACGGTATCGCCGAGTGAGACGTAGGCCGGACTGCCCGGCTCGGCGGAGGTATAGACCACTCCGACCATCGGCGCCGTCAGCAATCCGGGGTGGCTGCCGTAGTCCTCCGATGGAGCGCCGACCGCGGCGGCCGGGCGCGCCGCTTCGGTCACCGTCACGGCGGGCGCTGCGAGCGGCGCCATTGCCGCCTGCTGGCGGGTCACCCGGACGCGAAAATCCCCTTTCTCGTAGGCGATTTCGGCCAGGGACAGGTCGTTGAGCAATTCGCCGAGCGCCCGCACGAAGTCCGTTTCGAGGACCGGTTTCTGTTTTGCCGGTGGCATCATTCTATCCTGAGTGCTGGGCTGACCTCGCCAGGGCTTCGGCCAGCGCTTCCAGCGCCAGTTCATAGCCGAAAGCCCCGCAGCCGCAAATGACCGCTGTCGCCGCGGCCGAGATATAGGAGTGGTGGCGGAAGGGTTCGCGCCGGAAGATGTTGGAAATATGAACTTCATACACCGGCACGCCGACCGCGAGCAGGGCGTCGAGGAGAGCCACGGAGGTATGGGTCAGCGCGGCGGCGTTGATGATGATGCCCACCGCGGCGGTGCGCGCCTCCTGCACCCAGCCGATCAGTTCACCCTCGCTGTTGCTCTGGCGGAACTCGACGCCGAAGCCAAGGGCGCTGGCGCGGCGGCGACAGGCACGTTCGATGTCAGCCAGTGTCATCCGGCCATAGATGTCGGGCTCGCGCACGCCGAGGAGGTTAAGGTTGGGTCCGTTGAGGATGAAAACCGCGCGTGTCATCCCGGCAGTCCCTGAGCAAAGGCTGGACGGGGCTTATAGCACGCGCCTGCCGCCGAGGACCACCGCTTGCGGTGGCCGTGCAGTTTGCCCGGCGCCATGGGCACATCCGCGCCGCGAGATACCATATCTTGTTGTCGAGAGACACCCCACCAGATATAGTGCGCTGCTGGTGCCCGGCGGGCGAGCGGTAGATGGCCGCGGCCCCTGCCAGGGCACCATTTCGTCGGCGGGCCGCTACCACGCGGGCGGCCGTCGGCATTGCAACTGGGGCTTTCAGCGGAGGCATCACCAATCATGAAGATCGCGCGGTACTTCACCGATCCGGCCGCTTCTCCCTATGACGGCATCGCATTTCGCCGCACATCGAGCGAAATCCGTAATCCGGATGGGTCGGCCGTGTTCCGTCAGGACGACATCGAGGTGCCGGCGGCGTGGTCACAGGTGGCGTGCGATGTCCTGGCGCAAAAATACTTCCGCAAGGCCGGCGTGCCGGTGGCCCTGCGCCGTGTCGCCGAGGATGGCGTGCCGGAGTGGCTACAGCGCAGCGAAGCCGATGCCGCGGCCGCCGCGGCGCTGCCGGCGTCGGCAGCCAGTGGCGGCGAGTACAGCGCGCGGCAGGTCTTTGACCGCCTGGCCGGCACCTGGGCCTACTGGGGCTGGAAAGGCGGCTACTTCGATTCGGAGGCGGACGCCCGCAGCTTCTGCGATGAGCTGCGTCACATGCTGGCGACGCAGAAGGTGGCGCCCAATTCGCCGCAGTGGTTCAACACCGGACTGCACTGGGCCTACGGCATCGACGGTCCCGCACAGGGACACTTTTTTGTCGATGCGGCGACGGGGGACGTGCAACCCTCGGCATCCGCCTATGAGCGTCCGCAACCCCATGCCTGCTTCATCCAGAGCATTGCCGACGACCTTGTCAACGAGGGCGGCATCATGGACCTGTGGGTGCGCGAGGCGCGGCTGTTCAAGTACGGCTCCGGGTCGGGAACCAACTTCTCGCGGCTGCGCGGCGAAAACGAGCCGCTATCCGGCGGTGGCCGTTCCTCGGGCCTGATGAGCTTCCTGAAGATCGGCGATCGCGCCGCTGGCGCCATCAAGTCGGGCGGCACCACCCGGCGGGCGGCAAAGATGGTCGTTGTCGACATCGACCATCCGGACATCGAGCAGTTCATCGGCTGGAAGGTGCGCGAGGAGCAGAAGGTGGCGGCACTGGTAGCCGGATCGCGGATCACTCGCCGCCACCTCGATGCGATTCTCGCCGCCTGCAATGAGGCCGATGACCTCGATGACGTCGACCGCTTCGATCCCCGGCGCAACCCGGCGCTGCGGCGAGCGGCACGGGCGGCGCGGCGGGCGATGGTGCCGGACGCGGTGATCTCCCGTGTTCTCGAATCGGCGCGCCAGGGGGCCACCGAGGTCGACTTTCCCGTCTTCGACATCGACTGGGATTCGGAAGCCTACCTCACCGTCGCCGGACAGAACGCCAACAACTCGGTGCGTGTCACCAACGCCTTCTTCGAAAAGGTGCTGCAGGACGGCGACTGGGAGCTGATTCGCCGCATTGACGGCGGCGTCGCCCGCCGCGTTCGCGCCCAGGAGTTGTGGGACAAGATCGCCTACGCCGCCTGGTCGTGTGCCGATCCTGGCCTGCAGTACGACACGACCATCAACGAGTGGCACACCTGTCCGGTCAGTGGCCGCATCAACGCCTCCAACCCGTGTTCCGAGTACATGTTCCTTGATGACACGGCCTGCAATCTTGCCTCACTCAACCTGATGGGGTTTCAGCGGGCGGACGGCAGCCTCGATGTCGCCGCTTTCGAGCACGCGGTGCGATTGTGGACCATCGTCCTCGAAATTTCGGTGATGATGGCGCAATATCCGTCGCGCCGGATCGCTCAGCTGTCCCATGAATTTCGGACGCTCGGGCTCGGCTTCGCCAACATTGGCGGCTATCTGATGGCGGCCGGCGTCGCCTACGACAGTGACGTCGCGCGCAACCTGTGCGCCGCCATCAGCGCGCTGATGACCGGCACCGCCTACGCCACCTCGGCGGAGATGGCGGCTGAGCTGGGCGCTTTCCCCCGCTTCGCGGAGAATCGCGATGCGATGCTGCGGGTGATCGGCAACCACCGCCGCGCCGCCCACGGTGAGAGCCGGGGCTACGAAGGGCTGTCCATCCCGCCGGTGCCGCTCAACGCCGCCGTCGTTCCCGACGCCGCCGCGGCGGCGGCGGCCCGCGCGGCGTGGGATCGGGCGTTGCGGGAGGGTGAACGCCATGGCTACCGCAACGCGCAGACGACGGTGATCGCGCCCACCGGCACCATCGGCCTTGTCATGGATTGCGATACCACCGGCATCGAGCCGGACTTCGCCCTCGTCAAGTTCAAGAAGCTCGCTGGCGGCGGCTACTTCAAGATCATCAATGGCACGGTGCCCGCGGCGCTGCGGCGCCTCGGGTATGGCGAGGCGGCGATCGAGCGCATCGTCCGTTACGCCGTCGGTCACGGCACGTTGCGCGACGCGCCGGGGGTCAACCATCAGGCGTTGCGGGCCAAGGGCTTTACCGCCGATGCTCTCGATGCCGTTGAACAAGGATTGGCGGAAGCGTTCGACATTCGCTTCGTGTTCAACAAGTGGACCCTTGGCGAGGCGTTCTGCAGCGAGCGTCTCGGCCTTGCCGCCGACCAGCTCGGCGATCCCGCCTTCTGCATGCTGTCGGCTCTCGGCTTTGCTAAGGACGAGATCGAGGCGGCCAACACCCATGTCTGCGGCGCGATGACGCTGGAAGGCGCGCCGGGCCTGCGGATCGAACACCTTCCGGTGTTCGACTGTGCGACGCCGTGCGGGCGCATCGGCAGCCGTCACCTGTCGGTGGACAGCCACATCCGGATGATGGCAGCCGCGCAGCCGTTCATTTCCGGCGCTATTTCCAAGACCATCAACATGCCGCGCACGGCGACCATCGCCGACTGCCAGGCAGCCTACATGCTGGCGTGGCACCTTGGCCTGAAGGCGACGGCGCTCTATCGCGATGGCTCGAAGCTGTCGCAACCGCTGTCGTCGGCGCTGCTGGAGGACGACGACGCGGACGAAGCGGAGGAGTTGGCGGAGCGGATCGCCAATCGCCCGGCGCCGCAGCAAGCGCGCGTTGTCGCCGAACGGGTCGTGGAGCGTCTGGCCGGCCGCCTGCAACGCCATGGCTTGCCCAACCGGCGCAAGGGCTACACGCAGAAGGCGCGGGTTGGTGGCCACAAGGTTTATCTGCGCACCGGCGAGTACGAGGACGGCCGCCTCGGCGAGATCTTCATCGATATGCATAAGGAAGGCGCCGCCTTCCGCAGCCTGATGAACAATTTTGCCATCGCCATCTCCATCGCCCTGCAGTACGGAGTGCCGCTGGAGGAGTTCGTGGAAGCCTTCGTCTTCACTCGGTTCGAGCCGGCAGGGCTGGTCGACGGCAACGACTCGATCAAGATGGCGACCTCGATTCTCGATTACCTTTTCCGGGAACTGGCGGTCTCCTATCTCGGCCGGTTCGACCTCGCGCACGTCGAACCCCGCGACGTCGAGCCCGACACCGTCGGCCGCGGCTCCGACGACGGCGGGCTGCTGCGCGACGGCGACGATGATCCGATGCCCGTGGTGAAGCGGTTGGCCAGCCGCGGCTACGTGCGCAGCCGCTTCAAGGTTTATCCGGGCCGCCGCGACGGCGCCGATGCCGGCGGCGGCGCCGCCGGCAACGAGCCGCAGCGCGTCGTTGCCTACGGCGGCGATGCGATGGCCGGTGCCGAGGCGAGCGTCGGCGACGGGGGCCTGCGGGTGGCTGGCCTCGGCTTCGGCGCCGCCGCGCTGGCGCTGGATCAGCGCGCCGACGCGGCCCGGCTCGCCCGCCTGCAAGGCTATGAAGGTGATTCGTGCGGCGAGTGCGGCAACTTCACCCTCGTTCGCAACGGCACCTGCCTTAAGTGTGTGACCTGCGGGGCGACCAGTGGATGCTCTTGATGCGCCAAACATTGGTCGCTAGGAGGGAGGCGATCATGATGGTGATGATGGCCGCCCGTCCGCTGTGTTGGGAAGGAACGAGCCGGTGAGTTCCGGCGACCTGCGGCATCCCTGGTCGCTCGTGCCCCACCGATTCCACGCGTTCCTGGCGGCGCTGCGTCCGCCGGTCCACGAGCGGCAGGCTGCCTTTGACGCGGCGCGCGCGGTCAACGGGTTGCTGCGCCGTCGCTTTCCCGATGCGGCGTGCGCCCTCGCTCCCCTGGTGATTGGTGGCTATGCCAAGGATACGGCGATCTCCGGAGCGGCGAACGTGGATCTGTTGTTTCCACTGCCGGCGCGTCCGGATCGCCGCGGCGGCATTTCCGATGATCAGCCCTTGGCGCTGGTCGATACGGTCACGGCGATGCTGGCGGCACGCTTCGGCGCGGTGACCTTCGGCCGGCCGGGCACCCTTGCCGTAGAAACCAGCGGCATGCACGGAACGCGGCTCAGCGTGCAGGTGCTGCCGGTTTCGCCCGCCGCCGCTGGTGGCTTCATCGTCCTCAACGGGGCCGGCGCCGACAGTGATGGTGCGCCGTTCGTCATTGATCCACGCGCCGAACTGAAAGCGCTGATCCGTGTTGATCGGGCGACCGGCGGCAAGGCGCGGGACCTCGTGCGCTTGCTGAAGGCATGGACGCGGGCGGCCGCGGTGCCGTTGCCGTCGCTCGCCCTTGACAGCTTTGCCTGCGAATTCCTGGAGATTTGGCTATACCGGCGGCGCAGCCTGCTGTTCTACGACTGGATGGTCCGCGACTTTTTCTTCTGGTTGTCGGCGCAAGCGGACCGCCGCCGTCCTGTCCCCGGTGCCGCATGCCCGCTCAGCCTGCCGAGTGGCTGGCAGGAGGCCGCGTGGCGTGCCTACGAGCAGGCCGACGCCGCCTCGGCGATGGAGCGGGATGGCGATGGCAGCGGCGCGCTGATCGCGTGGCGGCAGATCTTCGGCCGGGGCTTTGCGGCGGCGCCTCAGCCGATGCGGATCGACAGTTTGCCGAACGGCCTTTCGGCCTCGAAGGCGGCGAACGCCGCCGGTACCTGACCGAAGGCGAACACCCGATCGACGATGGGCCGAAGCTGATGGCGGTCGATGGCGCGCGCCATCGCCTCGAAATCATCGCGCGAGCCGACGGTGATCCCTTGCAGACGCAGATGACGCATGACGATGAGCGGCAGCGCGATGGCGGCGGCGGCGCCCGACAGCACGCCGATGAGGCTGATGGTGCCGCCGATGCGGGTGGCGCGGATCGAGCGTTCGAGGGTGTCGGCGCCGCCCAGTTCGACCAGATGATCACAGCCTTCGCCGCCGGTGAGGTCCTTCACCGCCATGTCCCAGCCCGGCGTCGATCGATAGTTGATGGTCTCGTCGGCGCCGAGGTCGCGGGCGCGCGCCAGCTTCTCGTCGGTGGACGACAACACGATGACGCGCGCCCCGGCCAGCTTGGCGAACTGCACCGCAAAAAGGGCAACGCCTCCCGTCCCCTGCACCACGACCACATCGCCCGGTCGCACGCGCCCTTGCCCGATCACCGCCCGCCACGCGGTCAGCGCCGCGCAAGGCAGGCACGCCGCCTCGGCATCGCTCAGATGGGCCGGGACCTTGGCGATGCCGTCCTCCGCCACCCGCATGAACTCACACAGCACGCCGTCCAAGGGCCCGCCGAGGGACGCGGCAAACTTCGCCTGCGATGGCGGCCCGCCCAGCCAGGACTGGAAGAACATCGGGCAGACGCGGTCACCGACGGCGGCACGGGTGACGCCATCGCCAACGGCGACCACTTCGCCGACGCCGTCCGAAACGGGAATCAGCGGCAGCGTATTGCGCGGTCCGTAGGCGCCGTGAACGACCAGCGTATCCCGGTAGTTGAGGCTGGCGGCGCGCATTTTCAGCACCACCTCGCCACGGCACGGCTCCGGTGCCGGCCGGTCGCCGGCTTCCAGGGCATCCAGCTCGAAGGCACGGCGCAGTTCCCAGACGCGCATGGCCGAAGCGTTTCCTGAATTGTGTGCGGTCAGGCGACTTGACGAACCTGCGTGCCGACCAGCAGCCACGTCAGCTTCGTCGGATCGGGAAGACCGATGTGGACCTCGATGGCGTTACCGGTACCGCAGGCGGTCGCCAGCCGCAACGCCTCTTCCGGCGTCACGCCAGCGCCGAGGCCGCTGATCAGGCCAGCCAGAAAGCAATCGCCGCTGCCGACGGGATTGACGGCGTGAAGCCGCGGCGGCCACGCGTGCCAGTCGCCGCGGTCGGTGGCGATGACGGCGCCGCGATCACCGAGGGTGAGGGCAACCCGCGCCGGTCCGCGCCGGCGGATTTCGCGGGCCGCCTGCAAGGCATCGGTGGGCGTCGCGATCTTCCATCCCAGCAGGGCGGCCGCTTCGTCCGCATTGACCTTGATGTCGGCCGGTCGTGTGGCGATGGCGGTGGCCAGTGCCTCGCCGCTGGTATCGACCCATACCGGCCGGCGTTCGTCGGCGTGCTGCCCGTCGCCGGCGGCGGCCGCAATCAATTCGCGCAAAGCTCCGTCCGAAACGCCGGGAGGCAGGCTGCCGCTGATGGCAACGGCGGCGCAACCGCCGGCGAGTTGGCGGATGTCGGCGATGAAGCGTCGCCAATCCGCATCCGTCAGCGCCAGACCCGGCTCGTTGACGACGGTGGCGCGTCCGTGCTCGCCGACGATGATGAAGGACGTGCGGGTTTCCCCGGCAACCCAGGTCCAGCGTCCGGCAAGACCCTCGGCCGCCGCGGCATCGGCGACAAGGCGGCCGCCATGGCCGGCGAGAATTCCGGCGCAGAGGGGGTCCTGGCCGAGCGGCTTCAGCGCCCGCGCGACGTTGATGCCCTTTCCACCGCAGGCGATGTGGGCGTGCGCCGCCCGCCAGACACCGCCCTCACGGAAACCGGGCACGGTGAGAGTGCGGTCGATGGCGACGTTGGGAGTGACGCAGAGGACCTTCATGACGGGATCACGGGGCAGGGGGCTTGTCGGGGACGCCGCATGCTGCAGTGCACACATTAGCTCGTTGCTGACGGCAACGCGAGTGCGACGTGAGCCCGGGCCGGCGCCGATCCCCCGTCCGGCCGCCGGTCACGGGGGATGGGGTGGCGGCTAACAACGGCGCAAGGCGCTGTGCAAGGCGTTCAGATCCTCGGCCACCGCGTCGGCGCACGCCGCCTCCATCCGGCGATACCGGCGCAATACCTCTTCGCCACGGTCGGTGAGGCGCGCTCCGCCCCCCTCGCGACCACCCCGGACAGCATCGATCAGCGGCATGTCGAACATCCGGTTCAGCTCGTCGATCAGCAGCCACGCCCGCTTGTAGCTCATCTTCATCCGCCGGGCGGCGGCGGCGATCGAACCCGTCTCGCGCACGCCGTCCAGCAGCTCGGCCTTGCCGGGACCAAGAGCGACGTTGGCGCCGAGAACGGCGCGCAGGGACAGGCGGGGGGTCCGGTTGGCTGCGCTCATCGCTCCCTCTCCGCGCCACGGGCGTCAGGTTCTGAAAATTGGTCTTGATTGCGCCTACTCTGACGCGAAAGGGCTGTCGAGAAGCCGCAAGATGCCGGTCAGCGGGATGGCCAGCCAGCCTGGGCGGTTGGCCGCCTCGTACCAGACCTCGTAAAGGGCCTTTGCCAGCAGAAACGGCTGCAAGGCGGCAGGGAACGCCGCCGCGGACTGCGGCACCGACGGGCAACCCGCGGTGGCCTCGCGATAGCTGGCAAGGAAGCGCGTTGTCGTCTGCGCGCGCCACTGGGCGATCGCGGTGTACGCGGCCGTCGCCTCGCCGGCGGCCGGTGAGCCGTTCCGCCGGACCAGCGCCGTGCTGCCGGCATAGTCGAACGAACGGATGATGCCGGCCACATCGCGCAGCGGCGTCGACTTGGCGCGGCGCTGCGCGAGCGGGTACATCGGTTCGCCCTCGAAATCGAGGATGTAGAAGTCGGTGCCGGCGACAACGACCTGGCCGAGGTGGAGATCGCCATGGATGCGGGTCTTCACGGTACCGGCGAACGCCTCGGCGGGGACCTCGCACCGGTGTTCGATGCCGGGCCAATCATCGAGGATGCGTTCGACGAGCCGAGCTGCCGCTTCGTCCAGAGTTGCCGACAGGGCGACGCGCTCCAGCACGGTGCGTGTTTTCGCCGCCAGCGCGGCGTTATCGCAACTCCAGTTCCGGATGTCG
>JALOTH010000229.1 GCA_025458035.1 Rhodospirillales bacterium | reverse complement strand
CGGGTGTATATCGTTAAAAGCTTGACAAGTACGATACATGAGGCATATTGTCCTGGACAGATGCAGGTCAGTGTATTTCCTCCCACCCAGGAGCACCTCATGCCTACCTATCGCGTCCCGGTCCTCATCAAAGGTTTTGCCGTCGTCAGGTACCCGGACGGCAAGGGGGCCGGCGACTACGTCGGCGGCTTGCCCCGCGACGCAGAGGCCGAGGTGTGCGGCACGCCGCCATACCTCGGCGCCGCGCGAATGGTCGACTACACGGTCGAACTGATCGGCGAGGCGCGGCGGGTCGAGAGGGCTTAGCCATGTCCGCGACGGCTGCCCGGACGGTTTACTTCGACGGCGCCTGCCCCGTGTGTCGGAAGGAAATCGCCCATTACCGTCGCCGCGTCGGCGCCGAAGCGATCGCCTGGGTCGACGCGGCCACCTGCGACGCCTCCGTGCTCGGCGCCGATCTTCCGCGCGAGGCGGCGCTGGCGCGCCTGCACGTGCGCCGCGCCGACGGCTCGCTCGTGTCCGGTGCCGCCGCCTTCGCCACGATCTGGGACCGCCTGCCCGGCTACCGCTGGCTGGCCGGGCTTGCCGCGCGCCGGCCGCTTCTGCGGATGATGGAAACCGCCTACGCCGGCTTCCTCCGTCTGCGCCCGCTGTGGCGGCGAGCCGTTGCCCCATCGACATCCCTGCCAGGGCAAGTTCTCGCTGACTTGCGTGCCGCCCACGCGCTCGAAGTTGCTACGGTTCAGGTCTTCCGCGGCGTCCTGGTGACGGCACGCGACGGGCAAACCCGGGCGGCCGCGGCATGCCAACTGGCGGCTGCCCACCTGCGGCTGAAGCGGGTGCAGTGCTGGTTGCCGGCCGCCCAGCGCAGTCGCCTGCTTCCGCTGTGGCGGGCGTCCGGGTGGTGTGCCGGCGCAGCATCCGCGCTGGCTGGGCGTCGCGCGGCCGCCGCGGCATCGGCGGCGCTTCGGCGGGCGGTCGATCGTGGTTATGCCGCCCAGATCGGGAAGCTTGAATTCCGCACCGACCTCGCCGAGCTGCGTTCGACCCTCGCTGCCTGCCGGCTCTGGATGGCGGTTCGCCGCACCGCCCCCGTGCGCCCGGGGATCCAGCCGCGCCTCGATTCGCTCGGCTGGACGGTCATCGCCGGCGCCGGCGCCGGGCGCGCGGCGGCCGCGACCCGGCGCGCCTGACGAGCCCGCGCGCCATCCCGCGATCCGAGCCCCAGCAATGAGCTCCCTTGCTTCCGAGATCGATCGCTTCGGCCGCCTTTCCGCCACCTGGCGGGACCGCCGCGGGCCGATAAGAGGGGCCTCGCGATGAGCCTGCTGAACAGGCTGCCCGGCTTCCTCCGCTCGCCGGCCGGCCTCGAGTGGACGATCCTGCGCCGCCTGCCGCTGATCGCGCTCGTCGGCACCGCACTGCCTGTCGCCGGCGCGCTCGCCGCCGCGCTCGCCCTCGGTGGCGACCCGGACGGCGACAAGCTCGCCACCACCGTGCAGATCGTGCTCGCCGGCGTGATGGTGCTGCACTGGACGGCGGTGTTCACCGTCGGCCTGGCCTGCGCGATCGTGTGGATCGCCAAGGGCCCGGCCTACGTCGCCGACGCCTACGAACTGATCGACTCCGACCGGCCCGCGCAATGAGTTCTGCCGCTGCCGCGGTCGCCTGATTCAAAGCAGCGTCCGTACCTCCGTTCCTCAACCGCAAACCAGGAGTTGTCACTGATGAAACTGAAGACCGCCATCGCCACCGCAGTCGCCGCTTCGGTGCTCGCAACGGCGCCGCTGGTCGTGTTCGCCTACGGCTCGCACGGCACCAGCACCAGCGCCGTGCCGGCCGCCAGGGCCGACATTGTCGACACCGCGGTCGCCGCCGGCCAGTTCAAGACGCTGGCCAAGGCGCTCACCGCCGCTGGCCTCGTCGACACGCTGAAGGGTCCGGGCCCGTTCACGGTCTTCGCGCCGACCGACGAGGCGTTCGCCAAGATCCCGGCCGACAAACTGAACGCCCTGCTCGCCGACAAGGCAGCGCTCACCCAGGTGCTCACCTATCACGTGGTTGGCGCCAGGGTGATGGCAGCCGATGTGAAGACCGGCGCCGTCAAGACCGTGCAGGGCATGCCGCTGAATGTGGTGGCCTCGTCATCGGGCGTGATGGTCAACAACGCCAACGTCATCAAGACCGACATCGCCGCCACCAACGGCGTGATCCACGTGATCGACACCGTCGTGCTGCCGAACTGACGCCAGCCGGGATGAAGGAGTCGGGGCCGTCTCGCCCGGCTTGCTCATCTTCCCGGCCTTCGATTTCCTTCTTTCACCGAACCCATCGACGAGGAGCAATGCCCATGACCCCCCAAGCCCACACCACCTGGCCCGAACTCGCCATCGACCTGTACGACAAGCTGACCGGTCGCGGCGCCGAGATCAGTTACGAGTTCGACAACTTCGAGATCGGCGTGCCCAACGGCACCAACAGCGAGGCAGGCACCGCGAACTGGAAAGTCAAGGGCCTGCTGAAGATCCGCACCCGCGACCTGCCGAAGCAGTGATAGCCGGCCACGCGCCGCTGGCGGTGACCGTCGACCTCTCGCTGCTTCCGGCGCAGGGCGAGGCGGTCACCGTCACCGCGGACGGATCGG
>JALOTH010000228.1 GCA_025458035.1 Rhodospirillales bacterium | reverse complement strand
GGCTCTTGATGTCGATCCGCGGCTGGTAGTGCAGCAGAAATTCGTTCCGCTCCAGCGCCCTCCTCAGCCGCGTCTCAAGGGAGAAGCGGCGCGACGCCCGCTCGTTCAGCAGGCCATGGCGCACGCCCGGCGCAGCCCGCCAGCGAGAAGCAAGAGGCGCGGCTTCAGGAATCCTGCAGCCGGCTCGCCAGCTCCAGGGTCAACGGCTCGTACCGGTCGTTCTCCGGCACGTAGACGTACATGTTGCCGTCGTAGAGGTCGTAATGCCAGCCGTGCAGGCGGAGGTTGTTGCTGTCGACCCGTTCGCGGATCCAGGGGAAGCTGAGCAGGTTCGCGAGCGACGTCTTGATCGCTTCCTGCTCCAGGATCTTGAGCTGCACCTCCAGCGGCTGGCTGCGGGCGATGATCAGGGTGCGCCGTTTCGCCTCGTCGGCGATGTTCATCCAGTTGTGGATGAACGCGTTCTGCGCGCCGAGGTTCGGGTCGGCGGTGAGCAGCGACTTGATGCCGCCGCAGCCCCGGTGGCCGAAAACGATGATGTGCTCGACCTCGAGCGCGGTGACGGCGAACTCCAGCGCGGCGCTGGTGCCATGCTGGGCGTCGTCCTGATGACAAGGCGGCACCAGATTGGCGACGTTGCGGACGACGAACACTTCCCCCGGCTCGGTGTTGGTGAGGATCGCCGGATCGACGCGGGAGTCGGAGCAGGCGACCATCATGATCCGCGGCTGCTGCCGCTCGGCGAGCTTGAGGAAAAAGTCCTTCTTCGCCTCGTAGGATTTTTCTTTGAAGTCGAGAAAACCGCTGGTCAGCCGCTTGATCGGCATCCGCTTCCCCTCCGTTCCGCCGGCTTCATCGCCGCCGCTTTGCCTTCGCCTTAGCATGCCGGCCGTTGTCGCGCAATTTGGCCGATGGGCACGCGCCTCGGCGGTCGGGCGCTCGATCACCCGCGCCGAGCCGCGGCCCGACACTCGTCGGCGAGAACCGTGACCAGTTCGGCGGCCGGCATCGCCCTGGCGAGCGGCGCGCCTTGGCCCGCCCAATGGGCGCCGAAGCCGCTTTCGCCCGCCCTATTGGCCGCGGCGTTCAGCGCCTTGCCGGCATCGTAGGTCATGGGGTAGCCGGGCGGGACGACCGCGACGTGCTCGCCCCATTCGGTGAAGCGGTTCTTGAGGCAGCGGGCCGGTCGCCCCGAGATCGCCCGCGTCATCACCGTATGGTCCGCCGCCGGGCCGGCCAGAGCGTGCCGGTAGGCCTGGTCGGCGCCGCTTTCCGGGCAGGCGACGAACGCCGTGCCGAGTTGCGCCGCGGCGGCGCCAAGGGCAAGCGCGGCGGCGATCGCGTGCCCGTCCATGATCGCGCCCGCGGCGATCACCGGCAAGCCGGAGCGCACCACGAGCAGCCGAGTGAGCGCCATTGTTCCCAGGCGATCATCCGCGGCCTCAGGATCGAAGACGCCGCGGTGGCCGCCGGCTTCCCAGCCTTGCGCGACCACTGCGTCCAGCCCCGCCCTCGCAATCGCCTCGGCTTCCGCAAGGCTGGTGGCGGTCGCCAGCAGGACGCAGCCGGCTGATCGCAGTGCCGCAATCCGCTCGGCGCCCGGCAAGCCGAAGTGGAAGCTGACGACCGCCGGAGCGAGCTCCGTCAGCATGGCGAGCATCTCGTCATCTTCGGCGAAGCTCTTGTAGAGCGTGCGCAGGCGGGCGGGAGGCTCCGTCCCGTAGCGGGCGAAGACCGGCGCCAGCGCTTCCAGCCACGCCGCCTCGCCGGCCGGGTCGCGTCGCGCGGAGGCATGGACGAACAGGTTGACGTTGAAGGGGCGGTCCGTGCGCGCCCGCACGCCCTCGATCAAGGCGCGGGCGCCGGCCGGGTCCGTGGCGCCCACGCCGATCGAACCCAGCCCGCCCGCGTTCGACACCGACGCCGCGAGCTCGGGCGTCGAGATGCCCGCCATGGGCGCTTGTACGATGGGAAGCGACACCCCGAGGCGTTCGAGGAGGGTCATGCGCTGCCTTCAGAAAGCGATAATGCCGGCCTTGCCGAACATGATTCCGAAAGGATCATGATCGGTGCTATCTGGACCTGCGCATAGGACAGGATGCGGGACGCCGGACCGTGACGTGCGGAGAGCCGGCTCACGCAACGGAGGACGGCAATGCAAAAGAACGTCGGCAGCATCGATCGGATCGCCCGCATCGTGCTCGGCCTCGTGCTGATCGCCCTGGTGTTCGTCGGCCCGCAGACGCCGTGGGGCTGGATCGGCCTGGTGCCGCTGGCGACCGCGCTCGTCGGCTGGTGCCCGGCCTACCGGCTGCTCGGGATCCGCACCTGCGCCACCGGCAAGACGGCCTGACGCGGCGCCGATGCGTTTGCCCGGCGCGGTCACCGTCGTCGAGGTGGGACCGCGCGATGGCCTGCAGAACGAGCCTCGGCCGGTCGCGGCGGCGGTCAAGATCGCCCTGATCGACCGCCTCGGCGCCGCAGGGCTTGCGGTCATCGAGGCCGGAAGCTTCGTCTCGCCGCGGCGGGTGCCGCAGATGGGAGACAGCGCGGCGGTGCTGGCCGGGCTCCGGCGCCGGCCCGGCACCCGCTACCCGGTGTTGGTGCCGAACGCCGAAGGGTTTCGCCGCGCCGTGGCGGCCGGAGCAGCCGAGGTCGCCGTGTTCGCCGCCGCCTCGGAGAGCTTCTCCAGGCGCAACCTCAACTGCTCGATCGAGGGC
>JALOTH010000227.1 GCA_025458035.1 Rhodospirillales bacterium | reverse complement strand
CGCCGACCCGCTCGCGGCTCAGGATCCGGTACCAGCGGTCGGGGTCGAAGTCGGCCTCGTCGACGATGCTGGCGGCGCCGCGGCTCAAGGGGGCGAGCAGGCCCTAGGACATCCCCGTCACCCAGCCCGGGTCGGCGGTGCACCAGTAGCTGTCGCCGGGCTCGAGCCCCAAGGCGCAGCCGGCGGTGGCGTAGTGGGCGACAATGGCGTCGTGGACATGAAGGGCGCCCTTGGGCGCGCCGGTGGTGCCGCTGGTAAAATGCAGCAGCGCCGGATCCTCGGGCGCCGTCTTGGGGATCGCAAAACGGGGCGAGGCGCCGGCAAGACGTGCGGCGAAGTCGGTCTCCTCACCCGGCGCATCGACCAGGAGGACGTGCGACAGCGCGGGCGGCAGCGGCCCTAGCGGCGCGATCCGCCGCTCGAACAGGGCCGGCGTGGTGATCAGCACCCGGGCGCGGCCCTGCTCCAGCCTCACCCGGACCGGCTCGGGGCCGAAGCTCGCGAACAGCGCGGAGAAGACGAAGCGGCCCTTCAGGCAGCCGAGGGCGGCGATGTAGAGCGCCGGCACCCGGCCGAGCAGGGCGAACACGCTCTCGCCGGGGCGGATGCCGAGGCCGGCAAGCACGTTGGCGAAACGGCTGCTCTGCTCGGCAAGCTCCCCGTAGGTCAGCTCCTGGGCCGCGCCCTCGCGCCGCAGGAAGCGAAAGGCCAGCCGGTCCCCGTCGCCGCTTGCAACGTGACGATCCAGGCAGGCCTCGGCCATGTTTGCGCCGCCGGCCGTGCCCGCGAACAGCTCGGCCCGCGCGGCCTGCCACGGGTTCATCTCTTTTCCCCGTTTGCGGATAGTGTTTTAATTGCACTCCGTCCCCCCGGCTTCAACCGCTGGATCAGCATCCCATCGTGAGCATCCGCAATCTCGAGTACCTGTTCAATCCGTCGTCCGTCGCCCTGATCGGGGCCAGCAAGCGAACCGGCTCCATCGGCGCCGTGGTCGCCCGGAACCTGTTCCACTCCGGCTTCCAGGGGCCGGTGATGCCGGTCAACCCCAACCACAAGGCGATCGAAGGCGTCCTGACCTATCCGGACGTGGCCTCGCTGCCGATGGCGCCGGACCTCGCCGTCATTGCCACGCCGCCGCCGGCGGTTCCCGGCCTGATCGCGGCTTTGGCCGCCCGGGGCACCAAGGCCGCGGTGGTCATTTCCGCGGGGTTCGGCGAAGGCGGCGACGCCGCCGGCCATGCGCTGTCCAAGGAGATGCTGGCGGCGGCCAAGCCGGCGACGCTGCGCATCGTCGGCCCCAACTGCATCGGCGTGCTGGCGCCGCGCTCCGGGCTCAACGCCAGCTTCGCCCACATCCAGCCGAAGGCCGGGCACCTCGCCTTCGTCGCCCAGTCCGGCGCCATCGTCACCACCGTGCTCGACTGGGCAACCGCGCGGTCCATCGGCTTTTCCCATTTCGCCTCCCTCGGCGACATGGCCGACGTGGATTTCGGCGACCTGCTCGACTACCTCGCCAACCAGATCGAGGTCCGCGGCATCCTGCTTTACATCGAGGCCATCACCCACGCCCGGAAGTTCATGTCGGCGGCCCGCGCCGCGGCCAGACTGAAGCCGGTGATCGTCATCAAATCCGGCCGCTCGCCGGCCGCCGCCAAGGCGGTGGCCTCGCATACCGGGGCCATGGCCGGCAGCGACGCCGTCTACGACGCCGCCTTCCGCCGCGCCGGGATGCTCCGGGTGCACGACATCGGCGGCCTGTTCGGCGCGGTCGAGACCATGGGCCTGGGGCTGAAGGTGACGGGCGACAGGCTCGCCATCCTCACCAACGGCGGCGGCATCGGGGTGATGGCCACCGACGCGCTGATGGATTACGGCGGGCAGCTGGCGGAGCTTTCGGCCGAGACCATCGCTGCGCTGGATGCGGTTCTGCCGGCAACCTGGTCGCGGAGCAATCCGGTCGACATCATCGGCGACGCGCCGGGCGAGCGTTACGCGGCGGCGCTGGAGGTGATGCTCCAGGATCCCGACGCCGACGCAATCCTGGTGCTCAACTGCCCCACGGCGATCGCCTCGGGAAGCGACGCGGCCCGGGCGGTGATTGCCACCGTCGGCGGCAAGCGTCACTCGGTGCTGACGAGCTGGCTGGGCGAGGACGCGGCGGCGGAGGGGAGACGGCTGTTCGCCGAGAACCACATCCCCACGTACTTCACCCCCGAGCGGGCGGTGCGCGCCTTCATCGACATCGTCAACTATCGCCGCAACCAGGCGGCGCTCACCGAGACGCCGCCGTCAATCCCGGAAGACTTCGTGCCCGACACGGCGGCGGCGCGGCAGGTCGTCCTCGATGCCCTCGCCGACGGCCGGGAGTGGCTGAGCGAGGTCGAGGCCAAGGCGGTGCTGGAGGCGTACGCCGTGCCGGTAGTGCCGACCCGGGCGGTTCCCGATCCGGCCGCGGCGGCGGCAATGGCCGAGACGCTCGGCTTCCCCGCGGCGTTGAAGATCCTGTCGAAGGAGATCACCCACAAGTCGGACGTGGGCGGCGTCGCCCTCGATCTGCCGACGGCGGACGCCGTTCGCGCCGCGGCCGAGGCCATGCTCGAGCGCATCGCCGAGCGACTCGGCCCGGTCGCGATCGAAGGCTTCGCCATCCAGCCGATGATCCAGCGGCCCAACGCCTTCGAGCTGATCGTCGGCGCCAGCGAGGACCCGCAGTTCGGGCCGGTGGTG
>JALOTH010000019.1 GCA_025458035.1 Rhodospirillales bacterium | reverse complement strand
CGGGCCACGGATGGCGTGGCTGCGCATGTGTGACAGCAACTGCTCATCCACCCGCTGTGCGGTTCGTCGCAAGGCGAGTTCGCGCAGCGCCGTCAGGTTTCCCGGCGCGAAGTAATGTTCGAGGGCCCGCTGCGCCGTCTTCGGCACATAGACCTTGCCCTCCCGCAACCTTTGGATCAGGTCATCCGGGGCAATATCGATGACCTCAATGTCCTCGGCGGCGTCAAGGATGCTGTCGGGGACGGTTTCGCGGACGCGAATGCGGGTGATGCGGGCAACCACATCGTTCAGGCTTTCCACGTGCTGGATATTGAGCGTCGTGAACACGTCGATGCCGGCGGCGAGAATCTCTTCGACGTCGAGATAGCGCTTCGGGTGGCGCGAGCCGGGCGCGTTGGTGTGGGCCAGTTCGTCGACCAGGATCAGTTGCGGCCGGCGCGCGAGCACGGCATCCAAGTCCATCTCCTCGAGGGTAATGCCGCGGTAGTCGATCCGGCGCCGCGGGATCACCTCGAGCCCGGTCAGCAGTTGTTCGGTCTCGATACGCCCATGGGTTTCGACGACACCGACGACGACGTCGACGCCCTCGCGGCGGCGGGCGTGGGCCGTCAGCAGCATTTCAAAGGTCTTGCCGACTCCCGGTGCCGCACCGAGGAAAATCTTGAGACGGCCGCGCTGTTCCTTTTGCGCCGCCCTCAGTAACTCGTCCGGTGACGGACGCCGGTCGGTACTGATGTCGGTATCGGTCATGGCTCACTGATGCCGGGCGCTGCGTGGTCCGCCCGTTCCCGCAAAAGATTACGACTTGTTCGCGTCAAGCGCGAGATTGAGCTCAACGACGTTCACCCGTGGCTCGCCGATGATGCCGAACAGCCGGCCGCGCGTCGATGCCGCCACGAGCGCACGAACGCGCTCAGCCGGGAGTTTGCGGGCGCGAGCGACGCGAGAGACCTGTAGCTCTGCGGCGGCGGGAGTGATGTGTGGGTCGAGGCCGCTGCCTGACGCCGTCACGAGGTCCGCGGGCACGAGGGCGCCAGGCTTCAGGCCAAGGGCCGCCACGTCGGCCCGAACCCGCTCGACGAGCACCTTGCTGGTCGGACCGAGGTTGGAGCCGGAGGATGCGGCCGCATCGTAGCCGTTGGCGCCCGCCGCGGACGGTCGGCCGTGGAAGTAGCGGTCGCTGACGAAGGCCTGGCCGATCAGGCTCGATCCCACCACGGCCTCGCCGCGCCTGAGCAGGCTTCCGTTCGCCTGGTGCGGAAACAACAGTTGCGCGGTTCCGGTGACGGCGAACGGGTAGATCAGGCCAGTAAGGCCGGTGAACAGCATGATCAGCACCAGAGCGGGACGAAGCGGCTTCAACATCGGCGTATCCTTCAGGCGAGGCCGGCGGCGGAGATGAAGAGGTCGATCAGCTTTATTCCGAGGAACGGCACGATGACGCCGCCGAGGCCGTAGATGAGAAGGTTGCGGCGGAGCAGCGCGGCGGCACCGCTCGGCCGGTAGGAGACGCCGCGCAGAGCAAGCGGGATCAAGGCAACGATGATCAGCGCGTTGAAGATGATCGCCGACAGAATGGCGCTCTGTGGACTGGCTAGACCCATGACGTTGAGCGCCTGCAGCTGCGGATAGAAGGCGACGAACATCGCTGGGATGATCGCGAAGTATTTTGCGACGTCGTTGGCAATGGAGAACGTCGTCAAGGCACCGCGGGTCATCAGCAGTTGTTTGCCGATGGCGACGATTTCGATGAGCTTGGTCGGGTCACTATCAAGATCGACCATGTTGCCGGCCTCGCGCGCCGCCATGGTGCCGGTGTTCATGGCGACGCCGACGTCGGCCTGGGCAAGCGCCGGCGCGTCGTTGGTGCCATCGCCGCACATCGCCACCAGCTTGCCTTTCGCCTGCTCCTCGCGAATGAGCTTCAGCTTGGCTTCCGGCGTGGCCTCGGCGAGGAAATCGTCGACCCCAGCCTCGGCGGCGATGGCGGCCGCCGTCAGCGGGTTGTCGCCGGTGATCATCACCGTGCGAATGCCCATCCGCCGCAATTCGCCGAAGCGCTCGCGGATACCGCCCTTGACGATGTCCTTGAGGTGGACGACGCCCAGCATCCGGCCATTGCGGGCAACGACGAGCGGTGTTCCGCCGGCCTTGGCGACCCGCTCGACAATTTCCTGCAATGGCCGCGGTGTTGGCATGTGAGCGTTGTTGATCGTGGCGCGAACATACTCCACGACCGCGTCGGCTGCGCCCTTGCGGAGCTGCTGACCGTCGAGATCGATGCCGCTCATCCGCGTCTGTGCGGTGAACGGCACGAGGTGCGCATGCAAGGGGGCCATTTCCCGGCCGCGGATGCCGTACTTTTCCTTCGCCAGCACGACGATCGACCGGCCCTCCGGCGTCTCGTCGGCAAGGGACGACAACTGCGCCGCGTCCGCCAACTCCCGCTCGCTCACCCCCGGCAATGGCATGAACTCCGTCGCCTGGCGGTTGCCGAGAGTGATCGTTCCCGTCTTGTCGAGCAGCAGCGTATCGACATCACCCGCCGCCTCGACGGCGCGTCCGGACATGGCGAGCACGTTGAAGCGCACCAGGCGGTCCATGCCGGCGATACCGATGGCGGACAGCAGCGCGCCGATCGTCGTCGGAATGAGCGTCACGAACAGCGCGATGAGCGCGATCATCGGCACTGCGCCGCCCGCATGGGCCGCGAAGCTGGGGATGGTGACGACGGCCAGCACGAAGATGATGGTCATGCCGGCGAGCAGGATGTTGAGGGCGATCTCATTGGGTGTCTTCTGACGCTCGGCGCCCTCGACCAGCGCAATCATGCGGTCGAGGAAGGTCGAGCCGGCGGCGGCGGTGATGCGAACCTTGATCCAATCGGAGATGACCTGCGTGCCCCCGGTCACCGCCGAGCGGTCGCCGCCGCTTTCGCGGATCACCGGCGCCGACTCGCCGGTGATCGCCGCCTCGTTGACGCTGGCGACCCCTTCGATCACCTCGCCGTCGCCGGGAATGAGATCGCCGGCCTCGACCAGCACAACATCGCCCGGCTTCAGGTCGAGGGCCGAGACCTCGCGCCAGGCCCCCGTCGCGGTGTCGTTAAGCAGCTTTGCCGAGGTTTCGGTGCGGGTTTTGCGCAGGCTCGCCGCTTGCGCCCGGCCGCGCCCCTCCGCCACCGCTTCGGCGAAGTTGGCGAACAAAACGGTAACCCACAGCCAAGCGATGATCTGTGCCGAGAAGGCGAGGTTGGCCCCACCGGTCGCGACATCCCGCAGGAACAGAACGCTGGCCAGCGTTGCGACGATGGCAACGACGAACATCACGGGGTTGCGAGCGAGGCGTCGCGGATGCAGCTTTCGGATTGATTCGACAAGCGCGTCAGCGACGATGGCGCGGTCGAAGATGGGGGTGCCGGTCCGGGCACGGCGGCCGAGCGCCCCGCCTCGGTCCATTACTGCGGCCCCATGACCGCCGGGAACGGCCGTGTTCATGTGCAGATGTCCTTAAAAGGTGAGCCCGGCCCGCATCGAGAGGTGCTCGACGACCGGCCCGAGGGCGAGTGCAGGAAAAAAGGTCAGTCCACCGACGATCAGCACGATGCCGACGAGCAGACCGACGAACAGCGGCCCGTCGGTCGGGAAGGTGCCCTGCGAGGCGTGCAGCATGGTCTTCGCTGCCAGCGAGCCGGCAATCGCCAGCATCGGCACGATGACGAAGAAACGGCCGACGAACATGGCGAGCGCCAGTGCCCAGTTGTAGAAAGGCGTGTTGCCGGAAAGCCCGCCGAAGGCGCTGCCGTTGTTGGCGGCGGCGGAAGTGAAGGCGTAGAGCACCTCGCTGAACCCGTGCGGACCGGCGTCCTGGATGCTGGCGGTGCCGGCCGGTATCACCACGGCGATCGCGCTGAGCATCAGCATCATCAGCGGCAGGCAGAGGATGGCCAGCATCGCCATCTTGACCTCGCGTGCCTCGATCTTCTTGCCGAGGTATTCGGGTGTCCGGCCGACCATGAGACCTGCGATGAACACGGCGAGGATGGCGAACAGCAGCATGCCGTACAGCCCGGCACCGACGCCGCCGACGATCACTTCGCCGAGCTGCATGTTGATCAGCGCGATCATGCCGCCCAGCGGCATGAAGCTGTCGTGCATCGCATTCACCGCGCCGCAGGAGGCCGCCGTGGTGATCGTTGCGAACAGCGCCGACAAGGCAATGCCGAACCGCACCTCCTTGCCTTCCATGTTGCCGGCGGCGGGATCGAGCCCCAGCACCGCCAGCGCCGGGTTGGCCTGTGCCTCCGCCCAGTAGGCCACGGCCACGCCGGCGACGAACAGGATCATCATCGCGCCGAGGATCGCCCAGCCCTGCCGCTCGCTGCCGACCATCCGTCCGAAGACGTTGGTCAAGGCCGCGCCGATGGCGAAGATCGCCAGCATCTGGATCAGGTTGGAGAGCGCCGTCGGATTTTCGTAGGGGTGTGCGGAGTTGGCGTTGAAGAAGCCGCCGCCGTTGGTCCCCAGCATCTTGATCGCCACCTGGCTGGCCGCCGGTCCCTGCGCAATCGTCTGCTGTGCGCCTTCCAGCGTCGTCGCCTGGACATACGGATCGAGGTTCTGTGGCACGCCCTGCCAGACGAGGATGAGGGCGATGACGAAGGACAGCGGCAACAGCACGTAGAGGGTGATCCGGGTGAGATCGACCCAGAAGTTGCCAATGGTGGACGCCGACCTCCGCGCAAAGCCACGGATCAGCGCGACCGCCAGGGCAATGCCGGTGGCGGCCGACAGGAAATTCTGGACGGTGAGCCCGGCCATTTGCGTCAGGTAGCTCATCGTCGCTTCACCGCCGTAGTTCTGCCAGTTGGTGTTGGTCATGAAACTGGTGGCGGTGTTGAGCGACAGGTCCGCCGGCACCGCCGCCATGTCCTGCGGGTTCAGCGGCAGGTCCGCTTGCAGGCGCATCAGCGCATAGAGAATGACGGCGCCGGCGGCGTTGAACAGCAGCATGGCGATCGCGTAGGTCAGCCAGTGCTGTTCGACGCGAGGATCGACGCCGGCCGCCCGGTACAGCAACCGCTCAACGGGAGCCAGCGCCGGCGACAGCACGGTGCGTTCCCCGGACACGACGCGTGTGATAAAGCCGCCCAGCGGCCGCGTCAGCAGCAGGATCAGGGCAACGTAAAGACCGATTTGAACCCAGCCTACGAGTGTCATGACCACTCTCCCTCAGAACCGCTCAGGCCGAACGAGGGCGAAGACGAGATAGGCGAGCACGATCAGCGCCACGCCGCCGCCGAGGACGGACTCGAACAGCATGGGGCGTCTCACAGGCGTTCGCAGAGGAACGCATAAGCAACTGCTGCCGCGAACGCCGCGACGACGGCAGCCAGGGCGAAGACATCGAGCATCAGGAGTCCTCCTTTGTTTCCACTCAGGATGACTCAGGCGCGCATAGGGAAACGAGACGGCAGGAGGCCGCGCGGCATAGGAATTTCATATATAACGCCGGCAGCCGATGCGGCTCCAACCGGTCGAACGACAGCCGGAGCTCCTGCCATCGTTCTTCAGCCGCCCATCGTCCGGTCGCCGAAGCAGTTCGCGTCAGTGCCGAAGATCAATCCCGCCGGCGCCGGTTGCGGCAAAGAACGCACGTGCGAGGAGCCATTGCCGGGTCATGGCCCTGGCCCCAATGCGCGCGCCGGCTGCCCTTCGTCGGATGCAGCACATCCGAAAAAAGCAGCCGGCGCGGCAGGCTTCAGGCGACGGCCTTGATCCGTGCCGCCGGAGCCGCCGGCTCGGCAGCCGGCATCAGCGGCGTCCATTCGAGATTGCCGGCGTACCGCCAGCTCAGCCGCCCCGCCTCGTCGATCTGGAACAGGTGCAGCCAGTGATTATCGAACAGCGCGCGCACGCTTTCATGACGACGGAGGATATCCGTCATCACCTCGCGGGGCGCCTCGATGCACACCGAGAGCCGTAGCGGCTCGTGGGCATAGGTTTCGCCATCATGCACGGATTGCCACGGCAGGCCGGTCCTGAGCACTCCGCCGTTGCCCTCGACGACGCCGATGCCGCCAACGACGTTGTGCAACAGCTTGTTGCCGGAGCCGAACACCTCCGGCGCCACCGTCGAGCCGTAGTACTGCAGGCTGATCCAGCTGGCGACCACGACCGGCGCCGTCATGATCAGCTCAAGGACGCCGTAGCCTCGCTCCCTGTCCTTCTGCCAGTCGTAGTCGTGCAGGAATGACCGGCCTTCCAGGCTGCGGCCGGCGGTGCGCTTCCTCGGCGCGGCGATGAAAGCCTTGCAGCCGGCGAGCGCCCATTCCGGCCGCACCTCCGCCCAGTCGCGGCTGCGCGCCGCAATCCGGCTTTCATTGTCGGCCCGCGGCAGCCGCAATGCCCGCTCGCCACGGGTGACCGTCCCCGCGGCAGCGAACCAGGCGCGCGCCCTCTGCAAGTCCTCGGCGTGCGCCGGCGATGGCAGGTCGGCGTCGTAGAGGGTGATGTGGTCCAGTGTCGTGTCATGCAGGGCGCCGACGAACAGCGTGTCGTCGGGGATGGCGAGGCCGCGTGCGGCAAGGCCTTTGCGGACGTCGTGATCGTTGAGCAGCGCCGCCAGCAGCCGGGCGTTGACCTCGCCGGAGTAGCCGCCGCAGGCGCCGCAATGCAACGCACTGGCGAACGGGTTGTTGACGACGCTGGCGCCATGGCCGGCAAGAACGATGAGACGGGCGAAGTTCTCGGTCAGGAACATCGCCCGCAGCACCATCTCCGCCGCCGCGAGCTTCGTTTCCACAGACAGCGCCGGATCGGGCCGCGGCGCCGGATCGTTCGGCACCGGCGGCGCATCCATGCCCATGGCATCGCGCACCAGCTTCGCCACGTAGACGGGTCCCATCGCCTCGACGAAGGCGAAGGAGGACACGGCGGCGAGCTTGAAGCGGCGCCAAGCCCGGTTGGCGCGGGCGGTGAAGCGCGACTTGAGGTCGGCGGCATCGTCGTCGTGGCCACCGGAGCAGGTCGTCACCGTCGGGTTCAGCAGCACCGGCAGGCGCCGCTCGACAACGTCGGACGCAAACCGCCGATGGGCCGCGAACACGCCGAAGAAGCCGGCAAAGCCGAGCGTCTGGATGTTCGGATCGACGCCTTCGAGGGCGCGACGGAACACCTCGGACCGCACGTCGATGCAGAAAGCCGCCTGCAGCGCCGGGCGGGTGCCGGACGGTGCCGGGCTCGGCATGGCGAAGGTCGCGGCGATGCCCCGCTGCGCCGCCCGCTCCGCCGCCTCCTGCAGGATTTCATCGACGACGAGATCGGCGGTGGCGGCGACAGGCGCTGCGTGCTCGTCGCGCACGAATGCCCAACTCCCGGCAATCTTGCCGCCGTAGCGCCCATACAGGGCCTCCTCCCAGACCAGTCGAATGGCGAGCATCTGCGTCGCCGTATCGTCCGTTCTGCCGGCGAGCTCTGCCTGCCATAACTTGTAGCGCGCCACCTGCCCCCAGCCGACAAGGGTCATCAACAGTTGGTGGAAGTAGCTGGGCAACGCCTCGTCGGTCAGTTCGAGGCGCGCCGCCGCCCGCGCGATCGCTTCGCGCGCCGTCTCCGGGGTTCCCGCAACGTGCGCCGCGAAGCCGGCGAGACCGATCGTCTCCGGCGTCAGGTCGTGGATGGCGGCGGCCCGCCACGCGGCGTAGGCACCAGCCTCGCGCGGCGCCGCCCACAGCGCCTGCCCCTCATCGAAGTAGCCGGCCGCCCAGGCGCCAATCCTCTCGGCGATCAGACCCGGCCAGTCGATGCCGGAGACACCGGCGGCGAGATCGGCAATGGTGGGCAACGCCTTCGGCGTGGGCGCCGGTCTTGCCGCTGCTGCCTTCAGTGCGGTGACGTCGGCGGGCCGCAGCGCCGCCGGAGCGAAGGCGAGCGCCTCGGCGAGATCGTCATCGCCGATCTCGCCCGCGGCGATCTTTCGCAGGTACCAGCTTCGCGGCATGGTGACGCTGATGCCGGCGACCCGCGCCAGCCGCGCTCCGGCCGTAGCGAGACGTTCGGTGGCGTGGCCAAGGAAGGGGTTGACGGCAACGGTCGCGGACAACGGCCAGGCCGGCGGGATGGCCCGGGTCGCAACGTCCGTGGCGGCATCAAGGGCGGCGGCCGTGGGAACGGTGATGATGGTTTCGGTGGTCATCTGTCTGTTCTCCTGCGAACGGTTGGTCAGGACGAGCGGCGGGCGGACCAGCCGCCGAGGATGCGGTCGAACATCGCGTTGGCATAAAGGCCGTTGGCGAGGTGCACGCGCAGGCCGGCGGCGGCGGGGTGATAGGCCCACAGCGGGAACATCGCCTGGGCGATGGCGACGAGGCCGAAGCTGACCACCGCGAGCACCATCAGCGCCCATTCGAGCGGTCCCGGCGCCGGCGTTGGCGGCAGGGTGCCGGCGGTCAGCCACTCCGCTCCCCTTTGCAGCGTGAAGTAGGCCACCGCTGCCGCCACCGAGTAGAGTGCGGTGCGCTGCGTCAGCACCTGCGGCGCGGCATCGGCGAGCCCCTGTGCCAGCAGGTAGGCGACGCCGAAGATGAGGATGGCGCCGAGGGCGATGGCCTGCGGCGATTTTGTCTCAAAGCCGAAGACTGCGCCGATGATCCCGTAGATGACGAGGGCGAGGAGGAAAGCGCGCCCCACCGCCGACACGCCGGGGATCGCCACCGGTCCGGGCCGGCGGATCTCCGCAACGCCATCGACCGCCATGCCGGAGGCGAGGAAGGCGTGTGCCTTGTAAAGCGAGTGGGCAACGATGTGCAGCAGCGCCAGCGGGAACAGCGCGAGGCCGCACTGCAGGATCATGAACCCCATCTGCGCCACGGTGGACCAGGCGAGGGAGGTCTTCACCGCCGGCTGGGCAAGCATCACCGCGCCGCCGAACACGGCCGTAAAGCCGCCAACCATCACCAGGACCGCCAGCACACCTGGCGCATTCAGCATGACGTCGGCAAAGCGGATGAGAAGGAAGCCGCCGGCATTGATGACGCCCGCGTGCAGCAGCGCGGAGACCGGTGTCGGCGTCTCCATCACCTCCGTCAACCAGCCGTGCGTCGGGAACTGCGCAGATTTCAGCAGTGCCGCCAGCGCCATCAGCGCCGCTGCCCATGCTGCCGTCGACGTCGCTCCCTCGGCACGGGCCGCCGCGAGGATGGTGGCGATGTCGGTGCTGTGATAGGCCGTAAACAGCAGCACCGCAGCGCCGATCAGCGCCGCATCACCGAGGCGGGCGCAGAGGAACTTCTTGTGCGCCGCCCGCCGCGCCTGCACGCGATCGGGATAGAACAGCAGCAGCTTGTGCAGCGCGAGGCTGGTGGCGATCCAAGCCAAAACGAATTGCACCAGGTTGCCGGCCTGAACGAGCAACAGCACCGCCGCGAGAGTGGCGGCAAGCCACCCCATGAAGGCGCCCTGGCGCGCCTCGCCGTCGACATAGGTTCCCGCATAGCGCACCACGACCCAGCCAACGAAGGAGACGAGGGCCATCATGATGACGCTGACCACGTCGATGCGCGCCGACAGGCCGATCCCGGCCGCGCCGAGCAGCAGGCTGGTAGCCGGGCCGTAGGCGATCAGGACGCCGGCGGCGACAACGGAAACGCCGAGTGCGGTCAGTGTCGCGGCCTCGACGATCGCCGATAGGCCCGGCGGGCGGCGGCCGGGACTGCGCTGCGCCATCAGGGCAGCGACGAGCAGCGCCATCGGCGCGAGTAACGGCAAGAGGGCAAGCATTGTGGGATCCTCCGTTCCGAGCGATTTTTCGCAGTGCGGAAAAGCTAGAAGCGGCGGCTTGGCGAAAAAAATACATTGTTTTTGATTTATCGTTCTATCAGATAGAACGATATGGGTGAGCTGAATTACAAACACCTGCGCTACTTCTGGGCCGTCGCGCATGACGGCAATCTGACACGCACCGCCGAGCGCCTGAACCTGTCGCAGTCGGCGCTATCCGTGCAGATCCGCAGACTGGAAGAGCGCCTGGGTCACCCACTGTTCGAGCGTCGGGGCCGCCAACTGCACCTCACCGAGGCCGGGCGTATCGCCCTCGATCATGCCGATGCCATCTTCGCGGCCGGCGAGGAGATGGTGAACACGCTGAAGGGGCGGGCGCCGGCGCGCCGGCAGGTGCTGCGCGTCGGCGCCATCGCGACGTTATCGCGCAACTTCCAGATCGCCTTCTTCAAACCCCTGCTCGGCCGGAGCGACGTTGAGCTGATCGTTCGCTCCGGCGCGCTGCGGGAACTGCTGGACCACCTGGAAAGCCATCGGCTGGATGTTGTCCTCGCCAATCTGGCGCCACCGCGCGATGCGACAACGGCGTGGGTCAGCCACCTCATCGCCGAGCAACCGGTCAGTCTGGTCGGCCGGAAGGACCGGCTCACCGGGCCGATCGACCTGAACAGCGCTCTCGCCGACTATCCGCTCGTGCTGCCCAGCCTCGACAGCAGCATCCGTGTCGGTTTCGACGCGCTGATGGATCGCGAAGGCATCCGGCCGATCATCGCCGCGGAAGTGGACGACATGGCGATGCTGCGGTTGCTGGCGCGCGAGGGCATCGGGCTGGCTGTGGTCCCGCCGATCGTCGTTAGGGATGAGCTGGAACTCGGCGTCCTCTGCGAGATCGCCCGCATTGGCAGCCTGAGCGAAACCTTCTTCGCCGTGACGCTTTCGCGGCGGTTTCCAAACCGGCTGCTCAGAATGCTGCTTGGCTCGAACGCCGTCTAATCGAGGGCGGCGCGGCTCGCCCGTTCCTTGACCGCGTCGAGCAGCAGCTTCGCCGCGGCGTCCGACGAAGCCGGGTTCTGGCCGGTGATGATCAGGCCGTCACGCACGGCGTAGGGCTGAAAGGTGCCGGCCGCCTCGAACTGGGCGCCAAGCTGCTTCAGCCGCTGCTCCAGCGAATACGGCACCAGTCCCGTCCAGCCGGCGGCGGATTCCTCGCGATCGGTGAAGGCGGTCACGCGCAGGCCGCCGACAATGGGCTGGCCGTCGGCGGTGCGCGCCGACAGCAGCGCTGCCGGTCCATGGCAGACCGCGCCGACTGGCTTGCCTGCCGCAACGAACGTGCTGACCGTCGCGGCGACCACGGGGTTGTCGGCGAAGTCCCACATGGTGCCGTGGCCGCCGGCGAAGAAGACGGCGTCATAACGGGCGGTGTCGACATCTTTTAGTGCCGGCGCCGTGTTGAACTTCGTGACTGCCGACGGGTCGTTGTTGAACGCGGTGTCAAGCTTCTTGGCGCTGCCGCTGCGCGGATCGATGGGCGCCGGCCCACCGGTGATCGTGGCGATGTCGACGTTGGCTCCCGCCTCCCGGAATACTCGGTAGGGATCGGTCAGTTCCGATAGCCAGAGGCCGGTGGTCTTGTCGGCGTTGGGAACTTCGCTGTGCGATGTCGCAACGATGAGAATGCGGGGACCGTGGTTGTCGGCGCTTGCAGGTAACGCTCCGGCAGCCATCAACACCCCCGTGACCAGCAATGAAGACAGAACGCGCATGGCGAACAGCCCTTCATGATAACCGTCGCGGCGGGAACTTGCTGATTCCCAATCGCGATGGGAGGCAAGTCCGCCAATCCTCACTAGCAGGTGAGATTGCGGCGGACGCGCGTCAATGCCGGCTCAGCGTTGCGCCGGTCCGCCGTTGAGGATTTCAACGCTTTCGACGGTCACCAGCGTTGTGCCGATGATCGGCCGGACCGCCTCAATGTAGCGATCGATCGCCGCGCGGGTCTCGACGATTTCGAGCACCATCGGCAAGTCCTGGCTGAGGCGCAGGATCTTCGCGGTGTGCAGATGGCTGTCGTGGCCGAAGCCAAGCGGGCCGCGCAGCACCGTCGCTCCCGCCAGTCCCATGTCGCGTGCTTTCAACACCAGGGCTTCGTACAGGGGATGGCCGTCGCCGCGCTCGTCCTCGCCGACGTAGATGCGCAGGAGGGCCGCTTGCTGTGGGGGTGCCGTCATCGCTTCCTCCGCCGGCTCAGCGGTTGATGAGTGCGCCGCATAGGGCGCCGAGCCAGGCGCCGAGCAGGCACAGGGTTACCGACAGCGCGATGTTCGCGGCCGCCGCCGGCCATTCGCCGTCTTCCAGCAGGCTGAGGGTTTGCAGACTGAACGAGGAGAAGGTCGTAAATCCGCCGAGAAGTCCAACCATGACGTGCTGGCGGGCCGCCGCCGACCACAGCAAGCGACCATCGGGGCCGGTGACCACGGCAACGAGACCGATGAGGAAGGAACCGGAAACGTTAACGACCAGGGTGCCCCAGGGGAACGTCTCGCCAAAAGCACGGGCGACCAAGCCCGAGCACCAGTAGCGGCAAACGCTGCCGATGGCGCCGCCGACGGCGACAACGAGGGGGATCAGGATTTCGTTGCGCATGACCGCGGGCATTTTGCCGCCGCATGCTGACCATCCGCAAGGCCGCGATCGTCGCGCCCCGACGATTGCGGAAACCTCACGGTGCTGCAAGCCCTTGTCCTTCGCGGCAGCGATTGACGTCGCGGCCACCCGCGCTACTGTCTTGCGGCACCACGGCTATGGGAGGATGGAATGCGACTACTGCGCTACGGCCCGCCGGGTGAGGAAAGGCCGGGCTGCCTCGACGGCAACGGGGCTCTCCGGGATCTGTCGCGAGTGATCGGCGATCTCGCCGGTGACGCCATTGATCCCGATCGGCTGCGCGAACTCGGCCGGTGCGACATCGAGAGCCTGCCGAAGGTCGCGGGCTCCGTTCGCCTCGGTCCCCCCGTCGCCGGCATCCGCAAGATCCTCGGGATCGGCCTCAACTATCGCAGTCATGCGGAGGAGACCGGCGCCACGCCGCCGCCGGAGCCGATGGTATTTTCGAAGGCGATCACGGCGCTGAGTGGCCCGTTCGATCCCATCGTCATCCCGAAGGGGTCGATGAAGACCGACTGGGAGGTGGAGTTGGCGGTGATCGTCGGCCGGCGCATGCAGTATGTCGCGCAAGCGGACGCGCTCGCCCACGTCGCCGGCTATGCCCTTATCAACGACGTTTCGGAGCGGGCATTTCAGAAAGAGCGCGGCGGCCAGTTCGTCAAGGGCAAGAGCGCCGATAGCTTTGCCCCTCTCGGACCCTGGCTGATCACCGCCGATGAGGTCGCGGACCCGCAGGCCGTCGACCTCTGGCTCGACGTCAACGGCCGCCGGCGCCAGACGGGCAGTACCGCCGACATGATTTTTCCCGTCGCCCATATCCTCAGCCACTTGAGCGAGTTCATGACGCTGGAGCCCGGCGACGTCATCGCCACCGGCACACCCGCCGGCGTCGGCATGGGCTGCCGCCCGCCCGAATATCTGCGGCCCGGCGACATCGTCCGCCTCGGCAGTTCCATCCTCGGCGAACAACATCATGATGTCGTCGCGTGGCGGGCGGCGGCGGCTTGATGCTGATCGCTCAGATCTCCGATACCCACGTTCGCGCCGACGGCACGCCGTTGCGCGGAACCATCGACACGATCGCCGCGCTCGATGCCGCCCTCGCAGCGCTGATGGCCTTAACGCCGCGGCCCGATGTCGTGCTGGCGACGGGCGATCTCGCCGATGACGGACGCGATGCCGATTATCACCTGCTGCGTGAGCGGTTTGGCCGCTTGCCGATGGCGGTGTTCGTCATCCCCGGCAACCATGACGACCGCGATGCGATGCGCCGCGTCTTCGCCGGCTCGCCAATGCTGCCCGAGGCCGACGATGGCGACGGGTTTCTGCATTACACGGTCGAGAGCGAAGCGGTGCGTCTCATCGGACTCGATACCGTCTATCCGGGGGAGGTTTGGGGCGGCCTGTGCGAGGAGCGGCTCACCTGGCTGGCGGGCCGCCTCGCGGCGCAGCCGGGTGCACGCACCCTGATCTTCATGCATCACCCGCCGTTCATCACCGGCCTGCACTTCCTCGACCTGCCGTTTCCCGGTGCCGGCCCCCTCAAGGCGATGATCGGAGCGAGCCCGCAGGTCGAACTGATGGTGTGCGGCCATTTCCATCGGGCGATTGCGCGGCGCTGGGCCGGCACCCAGGCGATCGTCGCGCCGAGCACGGTCTATCAGATGAACCTCGCCCTGGCGCCGGGCGTCGGCTTTCGGCCCACCGCCGATCCCGCCGGCTTGGCCCTGTCGTTGTGGCCGGCGGATGACCATCCCATCACCTACACGGTGCCGGTCACGGCGCCGGGGGCGGTATTACCTTGACCCTTTGCCAAACTGCGGCAGAAGGTTATTTATGAAGGGGGGTGGGAGCCGGACGAGGATCACGACGCTGCATATCGCCGAGAAATACGACCTGCGGGTCCCGCGCTACACAAGCTATCCGACGGCGCCGCACTTCAGCGCCGCGGTTGGCGAGGAGCAGTACCGAGGCTGGCTCGCCGCCCTCGACCCGGCGGAGCCGATCTCCCTCTACACGCACATCCCGTTCTGCGATTCCATGTGCTGGTTCTGCGGCTGTTACACCAAGATCGTCGGCCGCTATGAGCCCATCCATGCCTATCTCGTCACCCTGCACGAGGAAATCCGCCTGCTTGCGGCGGCGCTGCCGGCCCGGCTGGAGGCTCGCCACATGCACTGGGGCGGCGGCAGTCCGACGATGCTGCGGCCCGACGATTGGCTGGCCCTGATCGATCTGCTGCGCGCCCATTTCGATGTCACCGCTGACGCCGAGATCGCCGTTGAACTGGATCCCCGCGATACCACGGAGGCCTACGTCGCCGCGCTCGCCCGCGTCGGTGTCAACCGCGTGAGCATCGGCGTGCAGGATTTCGATCCCGAGGTGCAGGCGGCGATCAACCGCGACCAACCGTTCGCCGTCGTCGAACGGGTCTGTGGCTGGCTGCGCGCCCATGGTATCCAGCGCATCAATCTGGACCTGATGTACGGCCTGCCGCACCAGACGGTGGAACGGGTGCTGTCGATGGTCGACCTCGCCGTTTCCCTCGACCCGTCGCGCATCGCCCTGTTCGGCTATGCCCATGTGCCGTGGATGAAAAGTCACCAGAAGCTGATCGACGAGGCGACGCTGCCGGGCGCGGCGGAGCGCTGGCGCCAGTTGACGGAGGCGACACGGCGCCTGGGCGAACTCGGCTTTCACGCCGTCGGCCTTGATCATTTCGCCCGCCCCGACGACGGGCTGAGCACGGCGCTGACCAGCGGCCGGCTGCGCCGCAACTTCCAGGGCTACACAACGGATGAGGCGACGACGCTGCTCGGTCTCGGCGCTTCGGCCATCGGCAGCCTGCCGCAGGGCTACGTGCAGAACGCGGCGCCGCTGCACGACTACAGCCGGGCGATCGAGAGCGGCCGCCTGCCGACGGCGCGGGGCATCGCCCTGAACGCCGACGACCGGCTGCGCCGCCGCGTCATTGAGGAGTTGATGTGCGGTCTCGCCGTCGACCTCGATGCGGTGTGCGCCGATGTGGGAGGCGATGCCGAGGCCCTCGCCGCCGGCCTCGGCCGCCTGACACCGCTGGTCGAAGACGGCCTAACCCATATCGACGGCCACCGCATCCTTGTCACCGATGCGGGCCGGCCGTTCGTCCGCATCGTCGCCGCCGCCTTCGACGCCTACCTCGACGTGGGGGAGAAGCGGCACTCGCGCGCCGTCTGATCCGCCGGAAGGAGGCCCGCCATGAACCATCCCGTTGCCGCCGTGCCGGCCGGCGCGCCGTCGCGACGAACGGTCGTCACGTTCCTCCTGACATCGACCGCGCTGGCGGCGGGGCTGGGCGCCGCGCTGCCGGCTGCCGCGCAAACGCAGGCGCTCGCCGGCACGGTCGTCCGCGTCAGGGGCGAGGCCAGCGCGACCTGGAGCGGGTTGACGCGGGCGCTCGTTGCCGGCGCCAGCGTCTTCGTCGGCGATGAGATTCGTACCGGTGCGGCGACGCGCCTCGAGATCAGGCTGGGGGAGGGGACTAAGGTCACCCTTGGCGATCACTCGACGATGGTGATCGAGGGGGCGGAAACGGCGGCCGTTGGCGGCATCATCGCCATCCTCAAGGGCGTCTTTCTCGGGGCAACGCGCGCCATTGCCGATCTCGGCCGCGATTCGCTGACCATTCGGACGTCGTCGGCGGTACTCGGCGTTCGCGGCACCGTCGTCTGGGGCGAGCAGCAGGCCGACAAGCTCGGCGTCAACATGCTTGAGGGCACGCTGGTGACGGTAACGACGCCCGAGCTGACGGTATTCCTGACGACGCCGCTGGACGGCACCGACATCGTCGCCGGCCAGCCGCCGACACCGCCCCGGCGCTGGGGCGATGCCCGCCTCGCCGCCTCGCGCGCCGCCGTCGCCTTTTGATTGGGGCTTAAGGGGGATCGACGCCCCCATTGCCGCTGCCAGTGGACGGCCCCCGCGGCCTGAGCACGAGAATGGCGACCAGCAGCCCGAAGACGGCAAGGTCGCGGCTTCCGAAGCTCAGGTAGGCGGACCAGAGTTGCTCGATCAGGCCGATGATGACGCCACCGGCAACGGCACCGGGCAGGGAACCGAAGCCGCCGATGACCGCCGCGGCCAGCCCCTTGAACCCCAGGATCAGGCCCATGTAGGCGTTAGCGCTGCCGTAGTAGACGGCGACGAAGACGCCGGCGAGACCGGCCGCGGTGCCGCCGACGGCGAAGGTGATGGCGGCGATGCGGGTGCCGTCGACGCCGAGCAGGGCGGCCATTGGCGCGTCCTCGCAGACGGCGCGGTAGCGGCAGCCAAAGCGCGAATAGCGAAGCAGGAGGGCAAGTGCGCCACAAGCGACCGCCGCCGCGGCGAGCAGCGTGAGTTGCAGGCTGCTGACGGTAACCGCGGTCTCGCCGTCACGCGCCAGCACCCAGGTGCGGCTGACGACGGGCGACAGCCAGAAGTCCCGCGATCCTTGCGCCAGCCGCAGGCCCTCGCGCAAGCTCACGGCGAGGCCGATCGCCGCGATCAGCGCCGCCTGGCCGTCGTGGCGGGCCAGCGGACGAAAGACGAGGCGTTCGCTGGCAAAGCCCCAGACCGCGGCCGCGGCGACCGCCACCCCGGCGACCGCCGTCCAAGCCAGGGCAACCTCGCTGGCGCCCGATCCGGCGGCGAGGGTCACGCCGAGGAAGAAGAGGATCCCGGCGACCGCCGCCATGTCGCCGAAGGCAAAGTTGATGCGGCCGATCAAGCCATAGACGAGGGTGAACCCGGCGGCGAGCAGGGCATAGACGGCGCAGGGAACGATGGCGTTGATCCCCTGCTGCAGCAGGTAGAGCGGGCTGTGCACCGGCGCGCCGGCGGGCGACGGCCCGATCGCCGCTGTCGGCGGCAGGCGCTGCGCCGTCAGCCGTTGCCACAGCCGCAGCATGTGCAGCTGCGTCGGATTGAGGACGCCGCGCCGGTCGGTCACCACCTTGCTGACGGTCAGCCGCTCGCCGCGGAACAGGCTGCCGCGAAAACCGCAGACCAGCCAATGGGCGTTGACCCGGCCGCGGCGATCGCGCGCCAGGTATTCGATGGTCACGTCGCGGCCGTTGGTGCGCTCGACCTCCACCTTCTGGATCTGCACCGAGGCGGGGAAGGGCTCAAAGGCGGCGATCAGGCTTTCGCAGGCTTGGCGCTGCTGGGCATCGGCACCGCAAGCGGCGAGCAGCACGAGGGCGAGGAGAACCGGTGCGCGCCAGCGGACCGGGCTCCTCGCGGTGCGGCCCGTGCGCGTCAGCCGTTCCCCCGTTTGCGGGCAATGGTCAGTCCATCGCCGAGGGGGAGCAGGCTCAGGTCGATCCGCTCATCCCCATGCAGCGCGGCGTTGAGAGCGCGGATGGCGGCCGTTTCCCCATCGTCGCGGGCGGGATCGGCGACGCTGCCGTTCCACAGGGTGTTATCGATGAGGACGATGCCGCCGGGGCGCAGCAAGGTCAGCGCCCGCTCGTAATAGTTGAGGCCGTTCTCCTTGTCCGCATCGATGAACGCGATATCGAAGCGCCCCGCCTCACCGTCGGCGATGAGGCGATCGAGGGTGTCGAGCGCTGGCTGAAGGCGCAGGTCGATGCGGTCGGCAACACCCGCCTCGGCCCAGTAGCGGCGGGCGATCGCTGTCCACTCGTCGCTGACATCGCAGGCGATCACGCGGCCGTGGGCGGGCAGCGCCAGCGCCATCGCCAGCGTGCTGTAGCCGGTGAAGGTGCCGATCTCGACGATGCGGGTGGCTCCCATCAGCCTGACCAGCAGGGCCATGAACTGCCCCTGTTCCGGCGCGATCTGCATCGACGCCCTGGCCATGGTCAGCGTCTCGGCGCGCAACCGGCGCAGCACCTCCGGCTCGCGCAGGGAATTCGCCAGCAGGTATGCGTAGAGGCGGTCGTCGAGGGCAATCGTGCGGTTGGACACCGAAGCAAACTCCGTCAAGGGGTGGCGGCGTGCGGCACCAGAACGATGGCGCCGCTGAGCTGGCCGTTGCGCAGCCGGGTCAAGGCTTCGTTGGCTTTCGCCAGCTCCATGACCTCGATCTCGGTGCGCACCGGCACCTGCGGCGCCAGCGCCAGAAACTCCTCGCCATCGCGGCGGGTCAGATTGGCAACGGAGACGACGCGCCGCTCCTCCCACAGCAAGGCATAGGGGAACGACGGGATATCGCTCATGTGAATGCCGCCGCAGACAACGGTGCCGCCCGGACGCACCGCGGCGAGGGCGGCGGGCACGAGGCTGCCCACTGGCGCGAAGATGATGGCGGCATCCAGCGGTTCGGGCGGCGGCGTGTCCGACGGACCGGCCCAGTCGCAGCCCATGTGCCGCGCAAACGCCTGCGCTGCCAGATCCCCCGGCCGGGTGAAGCCGAACACCCGCCGGCGTTGATGGCGGGCGATCTGCACGACGATGTGGGCGGCGGCGCCGAAGCCGTAGAGGCCGAGCCGTTGGCCGCCGCCGGCCATCCTCAGCGCGCGATAGCCGATCAGCCCGGCGCAAAGCCAAGGGGCGATCGCCGCATCGTCGTCGGCTTCGCCGAGATCGAAACAGTAGCGGGCATCGGCAACGGTGAACTCGGCGTAGCCGCCGTCCCGCTGGTAGCCGGTGAAGCGGGCGTGTGGACACAGGTTTTCCTCGCCGCGCCGGCAGTATTCACAGACGCCGCAGGTCCAGCCCAGCCAAGGCACGCCGACGCGCTGCCCGAGCCGCAGCGTCTCGACCCCGGCGCCGAGCGCCCGTACCCGGCCGACGATTTCGTGGCCCGGCACGATGGGCAGGCTTGGCCGCGGCAATTCGCCATCGGCCACGTGCAGATCGGTGCGGCAGACGGCGCAGGCCGCCACCTCGATAAGCACCTCGCCGCGTCCCGGTGCCGGCAATGGCCGAGACCGCTCCGTCAAGGCTTGCCCCGGTGCCGTCAGCACCATCGCCCGCATCCGCTGCGGCAGTGCCATGACCTCTCTCCCGCCCGCTTCGCGCGAACGCTAATCCTGTGCGCCGACGGGAGCGATGGCCGGCTCAGCGGCTGCCCGCAGCGCCGACAGTGTCGTTCGCGTTGAGATCACGTCTGGATCGTGAACCAGCTCGATGAGCGCCGGTGTGCCCGCATTGACGGCCCGTTGCCACGCCGCGGGAAACGCGGCTGTTGTCTCGATGCGTTCGCCGTGGGCGCCGTAGGCGCGGGCGAGCGCGACAAAATCAGGGTTGCTCAGTCCCGTGCCGATGACGCGGCCGGGATAGGCGCGCTCCTGGTGCATGCGGATGGTTCCAAACATGCTGTTGTTGAAGACGAAGACGATGATCGCCGTGCCATAGCGGATGGCGGTCGCCAGCTCCTGACCGGTCATGCCGAAGCCGCCGTCGCCGACGCAAGCGATCACCATGCGCTCCGGTGCCGCCAGTTTGGCGGCGATCGCTGCCGGCAGCCCATAGCCCATGGCGCCGTTGGTGGGACCGAGCAGCCGGCGGCCACCGCCGAAGCGCAGGTAGCGCTGCGGCCAGCCGGAGAAGTTCCCGGCGTCGACGGTGACGATGGCATCCGCCGGCAGCGCCCGATCGAGCGCCGTCATCACGCTGGCGAGATCCAAGGCGCGACCCGTGGCGGCCGGTGCCGGTAGCCGGTCCGCCTCGTACTCGGCGCGCGCCGCCTTCGCCCAGCCGCGCCGTCGCTCGCTACCGGTGGCTGGCAACTGCCGTGCCGCCGCGGCGAAGGCGGCGACGTCGGCATGGATCGGCAGCATCGCCGGGAAGACCCGCCCCAGCTCCGGGCCCGAGGGATGGACGTGGACCAGCGCCGGCCCACCGCGCCGGAGCAAGGCATAGCCCTGTGTTGTCGCCTCACCGAGGCGCGAGCCGACGGCGATCAGCAGGTCGGCCTCGCGCACGCGGCGGACCAGCAGCGGGTTGGCGCCGAGGCCGAGCTCGCCGATGTAGAGCGCATCATCGTTGGGAAACAGATCGATGCGGCGAAAACCGCAGGTGACCGGCAGGGTGTGGGTGGTGGCGAAGGCGTGGATGTCGTCGCGCGCCGCCGCCGTCCAGCCGCTGCCGCCCAGCAGCAGAACGGGGCGCTCGGCCTCCGCCAGCGCCGGGTGCAGTGGCGCCAGCATCGCCGAGGGCAGCGGTGGCGGTTGCCCCGCCGGCGGCGGGATGTCGGCAACCGGTTCGCTTTCCGCCAAGACATCCTCCGGCAACACCAGCACCGCCGGTCCCGGCCGTGCCTGCGTGGTCAGCCCGATCGCGCGGACGAGCGCGCCGGGGAGAGCCTTGGCAGTGTCGACGCGCTCGACGTGCTTGGCGAGCGGCGTGAACAGGCGCACCAGGTCAACCTCCTGGAAGGCTTCGCGGCCGATGAAGGCGCGCTCCACCTGGCCGATCAGCACCAGCATCGGCGTCGAGTCCTGGAACGCCGTGTGTACGCCGATGGCGCCGTTACAGGCGCCAGGGCCGCGGGTGACGAGCAGCGCCGCCGGCCGGCCAGTGAGCTTGCTGTGGGCCTCCGCCATCATCGCCGCGCCGTGCTCGTGGCGGCAGGTGATGATGTCGAGGCGACCGGCGGCGCCGTAGGCCGCATCGAGGATCGGCAGAAAGCTCTCCCCGGGCACGCAGAAGATGCGGTCGATGCCGTGGCCGATCAGCATGTCAGCGACGATCTCGCCGCCCGTACGCGCGCCTTTCCGCTCGGTCATCCCGTTTCACCCCGCGGCCCTGCCGGCAGCGCCCCTACGGCGCCCCCGCCTGACAGTCTAACGGCTTTCGCCGGTGGCAAAAGGGCGTTCCGAAACGAAGCGAACAACGCAATTCGGATAAGTAAAAAATTCTAAAATTATTTGTGAGTAATCAATCATTATCATGTGTAAACATATAATTTTTGACTTGTGCTAAATAATTGTTAGAATAGACGAGTGCCATCATCCATCTGAGTGGCGGATCGATCGGGGGAGCGGCCGCGCCGCGGGAGTATCATCATGCCGTTCGCCCTTCTAAGCCGTTTCATTCATGAAGATCGAGGCAATGCTGCGATGGTCGTCGGCCTGTCACTGCTCGCCGTCACCGGCTCCGTCGGCCTTGCCGTCGACACCATCATCGCGAATTCGGTGGAGACCAATCTGCAAACATCGCTCGATGCGGGCGGCCTCGCCGCCGGCCGCGTCAACGGCGAGGCGGCGGCCATCGCCGAGGCGGAACGGGTTTTCAAAGCCAACTTTGCGGCGAGCGGCGACCTCGCGACGCTGAAAAGCTTCAGCGTCAAGCCCTCGCTGAGCGGCGACGTGCTCACGCTCAGCGCCAGCGCCGATGTGCCGACGCGCATCATGAGTATTGCCGGCTTCGATGCGGTAACGGTCTCCGCCCGTTCCGAGATCAATCGCATGGTCCGGCAGATGGAACTGGCGCTGGTCATGGATAACACCGGATCCATGAAGAGCAACAACATGATTGGGGCGATGAAGTCGGCGGCCACGGATCTGCTGAACCTCGTTTACGGGTCCGCCGAAACGCACCCCAATCTTTGGGTTTCGGTCGTTCCCTACACCGCGACGGTGAACGTCGGCGCGGGGCGCACCGCCTGGCTCGCCGCCGGCGACGCGGTCTTCGACGGCGTCAACAAGCCGTTCGGCGGCGAGTCCTGGAAAGGATGCGTCGAGGCGCGCAAGGACGGCTTTGATCAGACGGATGATCCTCCGGCTGTCCGTCCCTTCACCTCGTTCCTGTATAAGGCCGATGTGGACAACGTCTGGCCGCCGGTGAAGAGCGCGCAGAGCTACGAGAACAACGGCACCGGCCCGAACCTCGGCTGCGGCCCGGCGATCCGGCCGCTGATGCAGAAGAAAGCGGACGTGCTCGCCGCCATCGCCGACATGGCCCCCTGGCACCGCGGCGGCACCACCAGCAACCTCGGCCTCGTCTGGGGCTGGCGAACGATCTCGCCGCGCTGGCGCGGCCTGTGGGGCAAACCGACGCCGGACACCATGCCGCTGGACTATGAAGACGCCAGCGACAAGGTGGTCGTGCTGCTCACCGACGGCCAGAATCAGTTCTATGACTTTCCCGGACACGAACCCAACAAGGGTGTCGGCCCGCGCGGCTCCGACTACACCGCCTATGGGCGGCTGCTCGACTTCGACGGTGGCAAGTACACGACTCTCGCCGCGGCCCGCAAAGAGGTGGACAAGCGCATGACGGTCGTCTGCTCAGCGATGAAGGCGCAAGGCATCATCATCTACACCATCACCTTCGGCGGCGTGCCGGATACGACGACGCAAGCCCTCTACCGGGATTGCGCCAGCAAGCCGGACTACTATTTCCATTCGCCCACCAACGAGGAGCTGTCGTCCGTGTTCAAAACCATCGGCATGCAGCTGAGCAACCTGCGCATCGCGAAGTAGGGGGTGGGCAATGACCGCTGCCCGCCTCGCCGCTGCCGACCGCGGCGGCACCGCTGTCGAGTTCGCCATCATCGCCGGGGCGCTGGTTCTGCTGCTGAGCGCGGCCGTGGAATTCGGCGTGATGTTCCTCGTCGACAGCAGCATCGAGGCGGCGGTGCTGTCCGCCTCCCGCCACGGTCTCACCGGCTTCGCCGAGCCCGGCGTCTCCCGCGAGGCGGCGATCCTCAAGGTCATCGAAGACCGCACCATGGGCCTCGTCGACATGGCGAAAACGGACGTCACCACCAAGGTCTACAAGGGCTTCGGCGACATCGGTAAACCGGAACCGTTCACCGACAGCAACGGCAACGGCACCTTCGATGCGGGAGAACCCTTTTCCGACATCAACGGCAACGGGAGCTGGGACGCCGACATGGGTGCCGCCGGCTTGGGTGGTCCGGGCGACGTTGTCGTCTATACCATCAGCTACGCGCGGCCGGCACTGACCCCGCTGATGGAACCGTTCCTCACGGGCTCGGTGCTGTCTGCCGCCGTCGCCGTGCGCAATGAGCCGTGGGGGAGCGGGTCATGACCGCTACTGCGGCGCTGCGCCGGCTTTGGCACCGCGAGGAGGGGGTTGCCGTGGTGGAATTCGCGTTGACGCTGCCGCTGCTGATCGGCCTCAGTCTCACCGGCTTTGAGGTCTCGTCCTACGCCATGCTCAACATCAAGCTGCAGCACGCGGCGACGTCCATGGCACAGCTGGCAACGATGGAGGAGGAATTGCCGGCGACGGTGCTGGACGGGATGTTCGAATCCGTTTCGCACATCGTCAAGCCGTTCACCTTCGGCAACCAGGGCCGCGCGTTCGTCACCGGGATCGGCGAAGCGGCTGCCGGCGCCGGGCCGACGGTGAATTGGCAGCGCAGCGGTGCCGGCAGTCTGCCGACATCGAGCGCGGTCGGCGCCCCGGGCGGCGGCGCCAGCGTGCCCAAGGAGCTGACCATCTCGCCGACCCAGGCGCTCGTCGCCGCCGAGGTTGTCTATAACTACCAGCCGATCCTGCTCGGCTTCATCCCGACGACTACCGTGCGCAAGGTCGCCTACTTCCGCCCGCGCTTCGGTACCCTGCCGTCGCTGTCATAGGCACACGGCTTCGCGCCATGGCCCCGCCCCCGAGTGGGGAGGGAACGGGACCATGGACGTTGCCGTGCACCGGTCTTAAGGGGCGGCCAGGAAGGTATCGCGGGCGGCGACGCCGATGTTCGGATGGTCGGTGAAGAAGCCATCCATGCCGGCATCGAGGAAGGTCCCGATTTCCCCGGCGAGATCGCCGAAGGCATTGGCATCGGTGCCATTGCGGAAGTTGGCCGGCAGGAACTGATTCTCGGCACGGAAGGTCCAGCCGTGCACGATCAGCCGGGCGGCGTGGGCATTGGCGATAACATCCGAGGGCTCGCCGATGTTGCCGGCCCCGTCGCGCGGAAACAGCACGCTCTTGTTGACGCCAATGCCATGGGCATAGGTGGCGATTTCGGCAAGACCGGCAGGGGTTACCAGGTCGGCATAGGTGCGCGGATCGCCCGACACGGTAAAATCGTAGGGCTGGCCACCGGCGTTGATCAGCTGCACCAGCGGCAGCGGTGTCAGGCGGCTGAGCTGCTTAAGGTTGCCCACCTCGAAGGACTGGATAAACACCAGCCGGCGGTCGGAAAAACCCTGTCGCCGGAGCACAGCGACCAGCGCTTCCTCCATGGCGAAGCCGAGCTGGCGGTGATAGGTCGGGTGCTTGGTTTCGGGATAGACGCCGATCTGCCGGGCCGGGGCACCCCGCGAGCGGCGGGCATCAGCCTTGAACCGATCGTTGGTGGCCCGCACGAACACCAGCACCTCCTCGAACGTCGGCACGCTGAAATGGCCGTCGAACGCCGTGCTGCCGGTGCGCACGCTCGGCAGGCGTTCGCGCGCCCGCAGCGTCTTCAGTTCGGCGAGGGTGAAATCCTCGGTGAACCAGCCGGTGAAGGCAAAGCCGTCGATGGTCTTGGTGGTGAAGCGGCTGGCAAATTCGGGTCGGCTGGCGACATCGGTGGTGCCGCCGATTTCGTTCTCGTGGCGGGCGACCAGGACGCCATCCTTGGTCATCACCAGGTCCGGCTCGATGAAGTCCGCGCCTTGTTCGATGGCGATGGCATAGGCGGCGATGGTGTGTTCGGGGATGTAGCCGCTGGCGCCGCGATGGCCGATGACGATCGGCTTGGCGACGATCGGCGCTTCCGCGCGGACGGCTGGCGGTTGCATCATGATGGCGAGGCAAAGCACGCCGAGCAGGCTGAAGACAAGCGACTTCGACAACCGCATGAAAGGTCCCCCTCCTCAGGGTCAGGCTTGTTGGCCAGGACGGCGGCGGGCCAGCCGACCACGCGAGACGCGCTGTCGAGCAGGTGGCGTCTTGGCCGTTTCCCGGTTTCGTCAGGGGGGTTACGTTTAGCGATCTTCGATAACACATTCGGGTCAACGGGATGAACTCTTGGCGATGTGGCGGTGATCGGCCCGGGTTCCGAGGCGCGAACGCCGCAGGCGCCGCGCCTTCGGTACCGCCTGTCCCGCGGGCGGCTACGGCGGGAGCCGGCACGCGGCGCGCCGCCCCCGCGCGAAAGGCTGCCCGCCTCGAGCCTGATCGTCGGCTTCGCGGGCTAAAGGGGGGCGATGCGGCGTGAAGGCTGTCAGAGATGCCACCGTGGGGGAGGGGGTCGACCCTTTCGTCTCGCCCCTCCTTACCGACCTTTATCAGCTCAGCATGATCGAGGCCTACCTGGCGGAGGGCCTGACCGGCACTGCGGTGTTCGAATTCTTCTGCCGGCGGCTGCCCGCGCGCCGACGGTTCCTGATCGCCGCCGGCCTCGCCGATCTTGTCGGCTGGCTGATGGCGCTCCGCTTCGGCGAGGCGGAGATCCGCTGGCTGCGCACCTGCGGCCGGTTCTCGCCGCGCCTGATCGAGGCGCTCGCTGAACTCCGCTTCACCGGCGATGTGGATGCGATGGCGGAGGGCACGGTGTGTTTTGCCGACGAGCCCATCGTGCGCATCACCGCGCCGTTGCCGCAGGCGCAGCTGATCGAAACCCGCCTCATCAACATCATCCACCTGCAAACGGTAATCGCCTCAAAGGCGGCGCGGATGGTGCTGGCGGCACCCGGCCGCACTCTTCTCGATTTCGGCCTGCGCCGGGCGCATGGCGCCGAGGCGGGCCTGTTCGCGGCGCGCGCTGCCTACCTCGCCGGTTTCGCCGGCACGGCGACGGTGCTGGCGGCGCCCCTCTACGGCATTCCCGTGTTCGGCACCATGGCGCATGCCTTCATCCAGGCCCATGCCAGCGAGGCGGCGGCGTTCCTGGCCTTTGCGCGGGCGCGGCCCGAGACTCTCGTGCTGCTCATCGATACCTACGATACCGAGGCGGGTGCCCGCACCGTTGTCGGGCTGGCGCCGCAGCTGGCGGCGGATGGCGTGTCGATCGCGGGTGTGCGCTTGGACTCCGGCGACCTGGCGGCGCACGCACGGGCGGTTCGGGCGATCCTCGATGCGGGCGGACTGGCCAGCGTCAAAATCTTTGCCAGTGGCGGCCTCGATGAGGAGCGGTTGGCGATGCTGGTGGCTGGCGGCGCTCCCATCGACGGCTACGGTATCGGTACGGCACTCGTTACGTCCGAAGACGCGCCGGCCCTTGACTGCGCCTATAAGTTGCAGGAATACGCCGGCATTGCCAGGCGCAAGCGCTCGCAAGGCAAGGCTACGTGGCCCGGCCGCAAGCAGGTGTTCCGGTGCTACGACGCGCTCGGCCGCATCGCCGGCGACGTCGTCACGCTCGCCGACGACGCGCAACCGGGAGAGCCGCTGTTGATGCCGGTGATGCGGGGCGGGCGGCTGCTGGCGGCGCTGCCGGCCCTGGAACAGGCGCGGGCCCATGCCGCGGCGCAACTGGCACGGCTGCCGGACGCGCTGCGCCGCCTCGATCCCGGCGACTCTGCCCACCCCGTCGTCATATCCCCCGCTTTACGGCGTCTCGCCGACACCTGTGACGCAGCAGCGATGGTGACGAATGCGTGACGGCAGTGCCATGATGCGCGCCAGTCGCGCCGAGGCTGCGGCCAAGCTTGCGGCTGGCAGGCCGGCAACGGTCGCCGCCTGGGCCTGCCCCACCCTGCGTTCCGGGGGGTGGGCGGTTAGCCGCCGATCCACTCGTCGGCCGCCTGCCACGCGAGAATGGTTCGGCGCAGGCGTTCGAAATGGGCATCGACGACGTCGCCGAGCAGCGGATCGTCCTCATCGCGCATGGCGGCTTCGAGGTCACGCCAATCGGCGGCGGTGAAGCTGGCGACGCAGGCGGGGAACATCCGGTCTTCTTCCAGCCGCATGTGCGTCAGCTGCATATCGACGAACTGCCTGATCCGATCGATGAGCAGGTGGCGCGGCGTCGGATATTCGATCAGCATCCTGCGGATCGCCTCGGCCGCCGTTCGCGACCGGTAGCCGAGTTCCTCGTGCAGTCGCCGCAGGTCGCCGATGCGCTCGGCGGCGGCGGGATCACGCAACCGCAGCCGCGAGAACAGCAGATCCTCCTTCGGATGATGGTAGACGTCCGGAAAGCTCAGGAACCAGTCCATGATGTCACGAAGGATTTCGAAATCGGCGTCGCCCTGGGTTGCCAATGCCGTTGCCTGGCGGTCCAACGTCTTGACCAGAGTGGCGATGTTGGCATGCTCGCGGCGTAACGACCGCATGACCTCCGACATCCGCGCTTGCCTCCCCGTAACGCCGTAGCGCCTTCTTTTAGATGACATAATTATGACCCAGATCGCCCGCGTAGCACAAGCGACGGAAACAAGTCACGCGGTTTCCCGCCGGCGGCCGCCACGCCGCGCATGCCGGCGGTGGCGATGACCGGCGCCTCGTCCTCACGCGTCCCGGTGCGGCGCTGGCGAACCCGGGGCGAACGCGTGGCCCTGGCGCTGGTGCGTGCGTTGCGTCGGCACCGCATCGTGACCCTTGCCGCCGGCATGCTGGTGCTGCTGGCGGCGGCGGCATCGCTGATCCTCGGGCCGGCACCGGCGGAGGTACCGGTGGCGCCGTTCCTGGCCGTGGCTTTCGTCACCACCTGTTGCGTGGCGGCGGTGGCACGCCGGGTCACGCTTGCCGCGATCGCACTGACCGCGATTGCCGCTGCCAGCCTCGCCGGGACCGCGGCCGGCACTGCGGTGGCCGGCGCGTTCACCGCGGCTCCCGTGCCGGCGATGCTGATGGCTGCGGCCCTGGCCGCGGCGGCCGGTGCCGTGCTGCCGTCGGTCGCCGTCTTCCGCGCCTACCGCGGTCTCGGCATCGGCATCGCCCTGGCCACCGACGAGACCGCCGTTGGCCTTGCCGACCTGCTGCCGGCGACGGGGCTGGCCGCCGTCATCGGCTGGCTGCCGTTGGCGATTGCCGGCATGCAGGCGGGTGCCGGCCTGGGTTGCGGCTTGATGACCGCCAGCCTACTGGGCTTTGCCATCGGTTTGGCGCTGCTGCCGGCGCTGCTCGCCGCGTTCGCCGGTGATGGCGGCGACGCACCGCTGCGGCGGCCATCGCAGACCGCCGGCAACGGCGTTCAGGAGCGATGGCGCGCCGGCTTGATCGTCGTTGGCGTCATCCTTGCGGTCGCCGGGGTTGCCGCCATTGTCGTTGCCGGCACCACCGTCGCGACCACGATCGCCGGCATCGGCGGCAGCGGCGCTATCGCCATCGGCCTCATCGTCGCGCTGCTGCCGCTGACGCGGGGCGGTATCGGCGGGGTCGGACCGGCGCTGCTGCTGATCGGCGCCGGATCGTTAACCGCGCTGGCAGTGGCGTGCCTCGCCGGATTCGCTGGTGATTCCGCCGATTCCCCGCCCGAGATGGCCGCCCTCGCCCTTCCCGCCGTTGTCAGTGTCGCCGTTGCCGACGCGCTGACGTTGCTGCGCCGCCGCCGCGCCATGCTGCTGCAACCACTGGCGGTCACGGTGGCGCCGGGCGGGGCCGCCCTGTCGCGGCCGATCATGACCGCCGTCTGGTGGCTGGCGCTGGTCGCATCGCCGGCACCCGCCGAAGGCGTCGCAGCCATTCTCGCCGCTGCCACCGCGGTCAGCATGGCGGCGATGATGCTGGCCGCCGCATGGGCCGATCCGCGGGGGACGTGGCCACTGCGCGACGGATAGGCGGCGGCACCGGGATACTGGATTGCGAATGAGAGTGTGTTGCACAGGTGACACAAGGCGGCGCGAGTTCGCGTGCGGGCATTTCGTCCCCACTGGACATGGGACATCTCCTGCCCATCCTTACGGGCAAAGAGCGCGATAAGTCTGCAACAGGACAGAGCGAAACGGAGACAGACCGATGTTCGATGCCAGCGCATACGAATTGGCTGAACTGGACACCCCTCACGCACCGGGATTGCCGTCCCCGCGATCGGCAGCGGTGACCGCCGACCAAGACCAGGCCCCGTCGCCATTCGCCGATCCGGCGACGCTCACGCTGGCCGCCTGCGCAACGTGTCAAAACGCCTTTGGTGAATGCGCCATGCAGGCGGCGCGAGCCGGCGCGATGTCGCCAATGCTGGCGCTCGCCCTCTGCAATTCCGTGCATCGAGCCGTCGAGCGCGCCTTCTCGGCTCCGATGACGTCGATGACCAGCTATCTGGCTTTTGTCCTGCTTGGCGCCGGGCGTAGCGATGCCATCGGCCAACACGA
>JALOTH010000226.1 GCA_025458035.1 Rhodospirillales bacterium | reverse complement strand
GGCTGAACGCCCGCGGCATCGCCGCGTTCATGCTGAAATATCGCTTGATCCGCACCGGCGACAACTTCGCGGCGGAAGTCCAGGAGCGCCTCGCCGACCGCGCGAAGATGGCGGGCCCGATGCAGGCGTTGGCGCCGCTGATCCTGGCGGATGGTCAACAGGCGGTGCGGCTGGTGCGCCAGCGCGTGGCCGAGTGGGGCATCCGGCCCGACCGCATCGGCATCATGGGCTTTTCGGCGGGCGGCGGGGTGACGATGGCGGTGACACTTAACCACGACGCGAGCAGCCGGCCCGACTTCGCCGCGCCGATCTACGCCGGGCACTTCGGCGAGATCGTCGTCCCGGAGGATGCGCCGCCGCTCTTCCTCGTGTATGCCGACGACGATCCGCTCGTCCCGGCAAGCATCAGCACGACAATCTACGCGGCGTGGCACGCGGCCGGCAAGCCGGTCGAACTGCACATCTATGCCCACGGGGGGCACGGCTTCGGCATGAACAAGCTGGGGCTGCCGGTGGATGGCTGGATCGAACGGTTCGGGGAATGGCTGAAGGCGTTGGATCTAGCTCACGGATGACACAGATGACACGGATACAAAGGATGAAATCAGAGATTTGTGTTATCCGTGAGCCGATTGGTCATCTTGATGCGCTGCCATCGCGTGCGCTTGCTGGAGCAAGCCATCTACGATGGCGTCGGCAGGCATGGGCAGACTGGCCTCTTGGAACTGAAGGAGGCTCAAGAGCGGCATCTCCATCATGAAGCCGGTCGGATCCATGCCGATGCCGCCGCTCTCGCCTTCGCCGCCACCGAACATGGCCGCGGTTTGCGCCTTGATCTGCTGATATATCGGACTGAAGGCGGCGCGGCCCGCGGGATCTTCCAGCCATTCGCGGACGGTGGACTCCCGATCCAGGATGCACGGCAGCTTCAACGTGGAGCGCAGCGTCGCACTGACCGTGCAACGGATATCCGCGGCCGACGCGCCGATCAGGATGTCGAACTCGCCGTCCTCGGTGATCCACTGCCGGTAGCCCGGATGGTAATAGGCGAACGCACGGAAATCCAGCGCGACCGTGACCGTCTTCGTCTCACCGGGCCGCAGCTCGACCTTGGCGAAGCCCTTCAGCTCCTTCGGCGGCCGCACCAGGGCGGACTTCCGGTCGTGCATGTAAACCTGGACGATCTCCTTGCCTGCGACCGCACCGGTGTTGGTCACATCCACCGAGACGGTCAGACCGTCCACATCGTCGAACGCGGCAGCCGAGAGCCGCGGATTGCTGTATACAAAGGAGGTGTAGCTGAGGCCATAGCCGAAGGGGAACGCCACCGGCTGTTCTTTGGCGTCATAGTAGCGGTAACCGATGAAGATCCCCTCGCCGTAGCGCACCCGGCCCGCGCCGCCTGGGAAGTTGATGTGCGCGGGGACGTCAACCAGTCTCAGCGGGAAGGTTTCGGCCAGCTTGCCCGACGGGTTCACTTTGCCGAAGAGCACATCCGCGATGGCGCCGCCGCCCGCCTGCCCCATCATCCACGCTTCGAGGAGCGCGGCCGGGCCGGCGCTCCACTCGCCCAGCGTCAGCGCCGAGCCGTTGTTCAGGATGACGACTGTGTTGGGCTGCGCCGCGCAGACGGCCTGGATCAAGGCAACCTGTTGTCGCGTCAGGTTCAGATCGGCCCGGTCGTAGCCTTCGGACTCGATGAAGGATGGCAGCGCCACGAAGAGCAGCGCCACGTCGGCCGCCTGCGCCGCGATCACGGCTTCGTCGATCAACGGCTGCTGGAAATCGGGCGTGGCAGGATAGCCGGCGCAGTAGGTCAGTCTGGCGTCACCCGCCAGCTTCTGCACCTCGTCGAAGGGAATGTCCACCTGCGTCGGGTTGATGTGCGAACTGCCGCCGCCCTGGAAGTGCGGCTCCGTGGCCGAGCGGCCGATGATGGCGATGCGGCGCGGCTGTCGCAGAGGCAAAATGCCGTTGTTCTTCAGCAGGACGATGCCCTCGCCGGCGACGTGACGGGCGAGCGCATGATGGCTGACCGCATCGAACGCGCGGCCTCTCGGCGTCGCGGTCGCCCTGTAAATGACGTGCAGAATCCGCCGCACCGTTTCATCCAGAACGGCGGCGTCCAGGCTGCCCGATTTGACGGCATCCACGACCGCCCGCGTGCGCCGTGCCTGCGGGCCGGGCATCTCCAGGTCGAGGCCGCCCTGCAACGCCGCTACCCGGTCATGCACCGCGCCCCAGTCGGAGACGACCAGGCCGTCGAAGCCCCATTCGTCCTTGAGGATCTCCACGAGGAGCCGGTGGTTTTCGGAGCAATAGGCGCCGTTGAGCTTGTTGTAGGCGCACATCACGGTCCAGGGCCCGGCTTTCTTGACGGCGGTCTCGAAGGCCGCGAGGTAGATCTCGCGTAAGGTACGTTCGTCCACGACCGCGTCGATGCGAAAACGTTCGGACTCCTGGTTATTGGCCGCGAAATGCTTGAGCGACGTGCCCACACCCTGGCTCTGGACACCGCCGATCATCGCAGCGGCCAGCTCGCCCGCCAGGAAGGGGTCTTCCGAGAAGTACTCGAAGTTGCGGCCACAGCGCGGGTCGCGCTTCATATTGGCGCCCGGCCCCAGCAGTACGTCCACGCCGAGCGCCGCGGCCTCTTCGCCCAGCGCCGCGCCCACCCGCTGCGCCAGCGCGACATCCCAGGTGGCGGCCAGACACGAGGCAGTCGGGAAG
>JALOTH010000225.1 GCA_025458035.1 Rhodospirillales bacterium | reverse complement strand
GATCAGATGGAGATCATCGATGATGCTGCGGACGCGATCGAGCGGCAGTTGCGCCTGTTCGGCAATTGCCGCCAGCGGTAGCGGCGGCTTGCGCAGGAACAACTCGCGCACTTGGCTGCAAGAAGTGTCGTCCAGGGCCGCGCGCACCTTGCCGTAGCCCTTGCCGCGGGGTGGCAGCTGGAACTCGCTGACGTAGCGGTTGAGCGTCGCGGGCGAGAAGCCGAATGCGGCGCAGATGGCATCGGTCGTGAGCGCCGGATCGGCATACAGCGCGGCGAGTCGCGCGCGATCGTCGGCGGAAAGCGCGATCGGCGTTTGTCGCGCCGGCAGGCCGAGACGCTGAATGTAGCGTTTCAGCGTCGTCCTGCCGATGCCGAGCGCCTGGCATATCTCGTCGTACGTGGCGCCTTCGGCGTGCATCTGTCGCAGGCGTTCGATGACATGGTCGGGCAGCGGTGCGACCATCGGCGGATGCCCAAGCCGTGGAATGCCTGTTTTTAGCGCAGGCGTCCGCCGGATCGAACCCGAAATCACAGATGCGCGATCAGCAGAGGAGATGAGGCGGGTTGCGACTGGCCTTGGGACTTTTCCCCGTTCCACAGCGGATCGCTCCACTCTCGCCTGTTTGGGAAGCCTGGCGGCACAGCCGGCGCCAGCGGATGGCCAGCACGAACTGGGCGTCGTCCCAGCTCGGCGGCCGGCGGCACGGCCAGCCGACACCGACGCTGGCAAGCACGTCGGCCGGCAAGCATCCCTGTTCGCGCGCCCACAGCAGGTGCTCGATGGCGATAGCATCCGCATCCGCGTGATTATCCGTCATGGCGGCGCTCCGCGAGGCCCCAGAGGCTTCTCATGAGGTTGAGCCGGCCGGCGCGCGCCCTCCCGGTCATGCCGCGGAGGTAACCGCCGGGGGACGAGATCTCGTCGCCCCGGGCGGCGATGACTGCGACGGCGGCAGCGGCGTCGTTGCGGCCGAGCGTGTGGCAGGCGTCGATCCAGGCGGAGCGGCTGATGCCGAGGCTGGCGCGGAGGTAATCGGCGGCATCGACCACCTCGCTCCAGGTCGGCCGGTCATCGGCAAGGTAGGCCCGCAAGGGACGGCAGAGCTTCGGCAGCCATCCGGGCGCGAGTGCGGCGGTGGCGGCGTTCTGAGCCGGCGCCTGAGCGTGGCTCGGCGGTCGGGATGAGGCTGGGCGGCCGCGGCCGTTCGACTCATTGGCCGCATCGTTACAGGTAGCGGATTTATCCGCTGATCGTTGGTTTGTAGGTGTATTGGGGGTGCAATCTGCTGCACCCGAGGGTGCAGTTTCCACCGATTTCAGGAAGGCGGTCAGCGCCTCGTAGCCGTCCTGCCGGATCGCCTCCAGCTGCTGAACCAGCGCCGGCAAGACGTCGAGGTCGAGGCCCGGCGCCCTCCCGCGGCCGAGGCTTTCGGCCCTGGCGAGCCAATGCTGCCAGTCGCGTCCCGGCTCCTGCTGCTCGATCGCGGTGGCTGCGATCTGCCGGATCGCTTTCCGCGCGATCGTCAGCCGCCGGCGCAGTGCGTCGCGCTTGGCGCAGCGCTTCCGGTGCTCCGCGGCCGCGGCGACGAACTCCTGGTAGCGCACTGCGAGCGGCGAGAGATCGAAGCCGAAGGCCTCGACGATGCGGTCGTCCTTGTCACGCTTTCCGCCGCGCCGCCCCTGGGGCCCATCGACGGCGGCAATCAGCCCGAGCTGGATCAGGCGGGTGAGGATGTTCTGCACCTGGCGCTTGGTCACGCCCCAGGCGTCCTGCAGGCGTTGGTTCGACGGCCAGACGATCGGCCGGCCGTCGCCCAGCCAGTCCTGCTCCCGGCTCCAGCCCATCAGCGTGTCGATCGCATCCCTGAGCCGGGCCGACAGGCCCAGCGCGTCGCTTGCCTGTTTCAACGCGGCCAGCAGCTGGTTTTTCCGGGTGATGCCGGCCGGCAGGCCGTCAAAGCGGGCGGCGATCTCCGCCGACCGGTGGTGTTCGGGCGTCAAGCGCCGGCAGCCCGGCGCGACATTGGCGCGAGTCATCTCGTTCGGTCCCTTAGGGCACGGGGACCGTTCAGGCAAAGCTTCCCTGTTGCGCCGTTAGCGCCTTTTCACTTGCGAATTGGCCGGAGACCGCGTAGCTAAGGGGTGTTCAGGCTCTCAGCTACGCAGTCTCCAGAGAACCCCGGCGCCTCCCGGCTGCCGGGTTTTCTTATGCCCTCACGGTCGCTCTCCCTCTCTCACGGTGTTGCGGTTCTGCGACCGACCGGTCGCGGCGACTCGCAGAGCGACCGTGTCCGCACGGACGCCGGTAATGCGCCGTGGGGACACGCTACGGTTGAGCGATCTGTTTGGAGAACGGATAGCTGTTGTTTCCAACTCGGCCCTTCGCTCCTGCGATTACGGGCCGGAAATCTTGGAAACGTCGTTAATCCTATTGGGAGTGCCGGGCACTCTTAATCAGCGGGTCCAAGGTTCGAGTCCTTGTGCGCCCACCAATTTCAAGGCCTTGGCGGGAGGCCGTCCAACTCTTGGGCCGACAATCATTAGGGTCTGTGGACATTCGTTGTTGGGTTGCTGCGGTGCGGTGTGGTGTGGCGGTTCTCGTTTTGCGGATCCTGACGGGGCTTGGGAAGCGGTCACGGTCATTCGGTTTTCCGCTGGGTGAGGATGTTGAGGAGTTGGGTTCGGTTTTCGGCGAAGTGTTCGAAGCCTTCGACCGGCCGGAGGCCGAGCCGG
>JALOTH010000224.1 GCA_025458035.1 Rhodospirillales bacterium | reverse complement strand
GCTGGAATAGTTCGCATAGAGGAGCCCGTTCTCGTCGATGGTGACGCCGGTGAAGTTGCCCGCGGGCGAGCCGTTCTTGGTCACGCCGACCGGCGAGAATATCGAGGAGAGCTGGCTGAGGAACTGTGGCGCGGCGGAGCCCTCGGCCCCGAGCTGGACCCGCACCTCCTGTTCGGCGCCGACCGGCCCGAGCGTCATCGCGAATTCGCCGGTCGAGGCATTGTAGGCCGTCGTACCGGGGATCGCCGGCGGCGCAGGCACGACCGCCGGCAGCGCCGGTCCGGGCGCGTCGAAGGCTACGTCCCAGGGCCGGACCTGGGCGATCGAGCCACCAGAGCCCGCGGAACTGTCGAAGAGGATGTTGAACGTGCCCTGCACGTCGCCGGTCTGGTTGTCGGTGATGGTCAGGCGCCACACGTTCGGCACCGGCTGCGGCGTCGGGGCGGCGCCGTCCGAGACCGGGCGGAACTCGAAGGACATGGTCTGCGAGGCGCCGAGGTTGTCGAAGTATTCGACGGTGATCGGATAGACCACGGTATCGTCGAACCCGCCGGGCAGCGGCTGGGTGGCGCTGGCGGGAAGGTTTGCACTCAGAGTGATGAGCGAGGTGGGTTCGGCCGCCACGGCGGCACGGTTGATCACCACGGGGCGGAGCGCGATCGGGGTGTCGCGGGGCGGCTCGGGCACGATGCCGTTGAGATCGGCGGGCCAACCCATCAGCACCAGACCACTGGGCGTGCGCAGCACACCGTTCACGTCCGGCTGGAACGACCCGGTGGATGTGAGCATGAGCGGCAGGTTCGTTTCACCGCCATTGACGGCGGTGATGCTGGTGACCGGCAGCATGCCGCGCCCGGCGATGGCGATGTCGGTGGAATTGTTTGTGCCGACGAAGGCGCCTTTGGCCTCGACGTCGCGGACGCCCGTGGTGCGCACGCCGCCCGCGGTATAGGTGCGGACGTTCTCGTTGATCGTCATCGAGGCGAAGTCCATGTCCGCCCGCTTGTAACCGTAGGTCTGCGAATTGGCGATGTTGTCGGAGATCGTCGCCAGCTTGTTCGCGTTCGCGTTGAGGCCGGAGAGGCCGGCGTTCATCGACGAGGAAATGCTCATGTTCGGTCCTTTATCCGTGAGGGACAGGTTGGCGGCGATCCTTCATGCCGCAGGCTTAAGATCCTCCTAAGGGCTGGAGGCGCCGCGTTTTCAGGGATCAAAGCGCCTGAGCAGCGTGATCTCGATCCGGCGGTTGCGATAGTCGGCGGGATCCTCGGCGACGGCGGGGCTTCGGTCGGCCTTGCCGGTGACGCGCGCCATGCGCCCGGCAGTCACACCGGCGGCGACAAGGTGGGAGAGCGTGGCATGGGCGCGGTCGGCCGAAAGGATCCAAGGGTCGTAGGGCAAGGGCCCCGTTGGAGGTGCTGCCAAATGGCCCGTGACCGCGATCGGATTTGCCGTATGGTGCAGCACCGAGCCGATCATCGTTATGAGCCGTTCCATCACCGGCATGACCCGCGCAGTCTCGCCCTCGAAGAGGCTCGATCCTTCGATGTCGAACACCTCGATGATGAGACCCTCGTCGGTAACGCGGGTGCGGATGTGTTTAAGCAGGGGATCGGCTTCCATGGCCTCGCCGCTGCCGCCGAGGAGCTCGGCCTCTATCTCCCAGAATGTCTGGTCCGTCTCGCCGGCGCGTTCGACCAGGTCCTGGTCGGAGCGCCGGCCGCTTTCATCCTGTGCCAGTGTCTCCTGCGAGAACATGCTGGAGCCGCCGACCGGACCGTCTCCGCCGCCGCGCGTCGAATGAATGGGGATCGTCGGACTGAAATAGTCCGCGAGACCCATGCGCTGTTCCTCGGTGGTGACGCTGAGGAGCCAGAGGAGCAGGAAGAAGGCCATCATCGCCGTCACGAAGTCGGCATAGGCAACCTTCCAGGCACCGCCGTGATGTCCGCCGGCGACGATCTTCTTTCGCTTGATGATGGTCACATTGGGGCTGTTGCGCTGGTCCATCACGCGTCCTCTCGATCGCGCTCACGGAACAGCGAAAACCTTAGCCAGCGGTTACTCTTGCCTGGAAACCCTGCCGAATTCTCCGGCGCATTTGCGGCGAATGCGTGAAAACGCCTTCAGGTTTCGGAAACCATATGCGCCCAGATTGCGATCGAGCGCCTCGTTGGAGAACAGCCATGGCCGTCGCCGAGACCGTCTTGTCCCGCAAGCTCCGCCACGGCGGTGTTGCCCGGTCGCCGCTGCCCGATACCGATCTGATCGGCGAAACCTATGCCCGCTTCGTCGAGGATCGTCTGCGACCGATCCTGAAAACCATCATCGGAGCCATGGTGATCGATTGCCGGGTGGCGAAGCTGTCCGATGCCATCGGCACCATCTCGATCCCGGCGATGCTCGGTCTCGTCGAGGTCGAGGAGGCCGACACGCCGGCGCTGCTGAACATCGACAGCGATCTCGCCTATCACCTGATCGACCTCACGCTCGGGGGCGACCCGGCCGCGGCGCCGCTTCCGACCACGCGCAGTTTCACCGCGATCGACATGGCGCTCTGCCGGATCCATCTCGAGGCAGTACTGGCGGGCTTCGGTGACGCGCTCGCGATCAATCTCGGGCGTCCGTTGACCCGGAAACTCACGATCAAGGACCAGCGGCAGAACATCTCGCAGCTGCGGCTGGCGCCGGACTATGTCGACGTTCTGGTGATCAGCGTCGGGCTCGACATCGGCGAGGC
>JALOTH010000223.1 GCA_025458035.1 Rhodospirillales bacterium | reverse complement strand
CGAGCCGGGGCGTTGGTGTACACCAGCTCGCACGTCGGCGAACCGTGGATGCCCAGTTTCTTCTCCAGGTGCCGCACTTTGATGTGCTCGGTGCGGTCCGACACGAACAGACTCAATCCCCGCCCGTCGCTGATCGCATGTTCGCTGCGGGCCAAGGTCAACAGCACTTCGCCGCACCCGTTGGTGATGAACCGCTTGACCCCGTTCAAGCGCCAGACTCCCTGGTCATCCAGATCGGCGCGCAAGCGGATGGCTTGCAGATCGCTGCCGGCGTCGGGTTCGGTCAGCACCATCGCGCCGGTGACTTCGCCGCAGGAGAACCGAGGCAGGTAATCGCACTTGATCTCCTCGTTGGCGAATGCATTGATGGTCTCGGCGATGCCCTGCAACCCGAAGATGTTCTGCAGCGATCCGTCGGCCCGGCTGACGATCTCGGTCGCGACGGTGTAGATCAGGTTGGGACAATTCAGCCCGCCGAACCGGTAGGGCAAGGTGAAGCCCATCAAGTCGGCTTGCGACAGCCGCCGGAGGTTCTCGCGCAGCAACGGATGGTAGGTGACCGTCCCGTCCTCGTTCAGCGTATTGCCTTCGGCGTCGACATCTTCAGCGTTCGGCGCGATCACGTCGGCGGAAATCTGGCCGACGATGTCCAGGATGCGGTGGTAGTTGTCGATCGCCTCGTCCACATCGCGCGGCGCGTAGTCCGGCCGGGTGTCCAGGTCATCGAATCCATCCTCTTGGACGTCGGCCAGTTCGCGGAGATCGATATGCTCCAGCAGGAACCGGATATCTTCGTTGTCGGTAAAAAAGTTCGCCACGTCCTGTCTCCATCACGATGGTTGTTCGTCATTTCCGGCTGCGGGACGTTCCCGCAAGGCTTTGACCATGATCGGAATCACCTTGTTGGCATCGCCGACGATCCCGTAGTTGGCGACCGAGTAGATCGGCGCATCGCGATCCTTGTTGATCGCGATGATCTTGGCCGATTCTTCCATCCCGGCCCGGTGTTGCACCTGGCCGCTGATTGCGCAAGCGATGTACAGCGCCGGCCGGACGGTGGTTCCGGTCTGGCCGATCTGATGCTCCTTGCCGATGAACCCGCCGTCGACCGCAGCCCGGCTGGCTCCCACAGCGCCGCCGATGGCGCCGGCCAGGTCGTGAATCAGCCGGAAATTCTCCTTGTTGCCGATGCCGCCGCCGCCCGCCACGATGACCCGGGCGCCCTTGAGATTCACCTTGCGCGGCTCGACATGCCGCTCGATCAGCTTCAGCGGCAGATCGGCGGCGGTGATCTCGACCTCCTCGCGGATCGTCTCACCGGTGCGCGACGAATCGGGGTCGCGCATCGGCATCACGCCCTCGCGGACCGTCGCCATCTGCGGCCACCAGTCGTAGTTGACGATCGTCGCCACGATATTCCCGCCGAACGCCGGCCGGATCTGCAGCAGCAGTTTCTCGTGCGTCTGTTTGGTCTTCGGATCGGTCACATCCTTGATCTGCAGGTCGGTGCAATCGGCGGTCATCCCCGCCCGGACGGACGAAGCCACACGCGGCGCCAGATCACGTCCGACGTGGGTGGCGCCGAACAGGACGATCTGCGGCGCGTGCTTCTTGATCAGCTCGATCAGCACCTTGGCATAGGAATTTGTCTGGAAATGAGCCAGCCGCGGATGGTCCGTCAAATAGACGCGGTCCACCCCGTAGGCGATCAGACGGCGGGCGAGTCCATCTACTTCGTGCCCGGCCAGCACGGCGCCGACCCGGACACCCAATTCATCGGCCAGCTCCCGGGCCTTGCCGCACAGCTCCAACGCCACATCGTTCAACACGCCGCCTTCTTGCTCGGCGAACACCCACACCTCGCCCTGTCGATTTACGGGAATCATGCAAATTCTCTTTCCTCGGTTTGCCTTGGTTTCAAAACAGCCTTGCTGAACCGTACCGCTGTCAGCCCAGGGTATGATCGACAATCAACTCGTGGATCAAGTCGCGGATACCTTCTTCGGTGGGTGGGATTTCCTTGTAGCCCGACTTCGTCAACACGATCGACTGGATGCGGTAGACCTTCGTCGGCGAACCCGAGAGTCCGCAGCGTTCGATGTCGGCGCCGATGTCGTCCAGATCCCATTGGGCCATCAACAGTCCGCGGTCGTTCAAGTCGACCATGCGGCGCTGGACTTCGGATCGGCGATCGTCCTCGGAAGCCTCCGGCATCTGGCGTTTCACCTCGCCCAACACCTCGTCCTTGACCCGCGCCCGCTTGTACAGCATCATTTTGCGGGCCGCCGGCGGTCTCGGCCGGTTCGCGGTGTCGATCACGGTGACCAGCGCCGGCAGCGTCGTCTCGACAATCTCCCAACCGTTGCCCACATTCCGCCGCACGACGACCGTCCGGCCGTTCAGTCGGACCAACTCTTCCATGTAGGTGATTTGGGGAATGCCGAGTTTTTCGGCACATTGAGGACCGACTTGGGCAGTGTCGCCATCGATTGCCTGTCGGCCGCAGAAGACGAAATCAAAATCGCCGAATCGGTCCGCGATCGTTTTGATCGCTTGAGCCAGAATGTAGCTGGTGGCCAGCGTATCACTGGCGGCAGCTCGCCGATCGGTCAGCATGATGGCCCGGTCCACCCCGCGGTACAGGCATTCTCGCAGCAGTTCGGCTGCTTTGGGCGGCCCCATCGTCAACGCCGTCACCGTGCCGCCGAACCGGTCGCGGACGTCCAGGGCAGCCTCCAGGGCGTGCAAATCCTCGGGGTTGAAA
>JALOTH010000222.1 GCA_025458035.1 Rhodospirillales bacterium | reverse complement strand
GAAGCTGCGCCTGTTCGCCGCCGCAGTCATCGTCTCGTATGCGATGGCCGGCCTGTTCGAGCGGCGCGCCATCAACGTCGGCAACGCCTATTCCATCACCTTCATCCTCACCTGCCTGCTCGCCCTTCGCCATGCCCGCTTCCCGTTCGTGGCCCAGCCCAAGCGTGTCAATCGGCACGGAAACGGGACCCCCGATCGGCGTGCAAAAGGGACCCCTCTTGAGCTTGTTTTCGGCTTGTCCCGGTAGCGAACAGGAGGGGCCCGCGCGTGACGCGGAGCGCTTTTAGGGACGACGGAGCGGCGCGCGCGGGAGGTGGCGTGTTTGCCCACCGGGGCAAGTTGGGGACGATCAGCCGCGGTTTTTGAACCGCCAGGACTCGTTGCCGGTCTCGATGATCTCGCAGTGATGGGTGAGGCGATCGAGGAGCGCCGTCGTCATCTTGGCGTCGCCGAACACGCTCGGCCATTCGCCGAAGGCGAGGTTGGTGGTGACGATGATCGAGGTCCGCTCATAGAGCCGGCTGATTAGATGGAACAGCAGCTGCCCGCCGGCCTGGGCGAAGGGGAGATAGCCCAACTCGTCGAGAACGACGAGGTCGAGGCGGAGGAGATGGTCGGCCAGTCGTCCCTGGCGTCCGGCGCGGGCCTCGCTGTCGAGCCGGTTGACCAGGTCGACGACGGTGTAGAACCGGCCCCGGGCGCCACCGCGGATGCAGGCCCGGGCGATGGCAATGGCAAGATGGCTCTTGCCGGTGCCGGTGCCGCCGATGAGAACGGCGTTGCGTTGCTCGGCCAGGAAGGCGCCGGCCGCCAGTTCGCGCACCAGGGCCTCGTTGATTGGCGTGCCGGCAAACTGAAAGTCGTCGATATCCTTGGCCAGCGGCAGCTTGGCGATGGCCAGCTGGTATTTGATCGACCGCGCCTGCTTCTCAGCAATCTCGGCTTTGAGCAGATCACCGACGATGCGCGCCGGCTCGAGCCGGCGCTTGATGCCGACCGCCATCACCTCATCGTAGGCGGCGCGCATGCCGTACAGTTTGAGCGTGCCCATCAGGTCGAAGACTTCGGTCCGGTCCATCAACCAACCTCCCGCAAGCGGTCGTATCGGCTGCAATCGGCGAGCGGCGCATGACGCAACCTGAGCGCCTCCGGGGTCAGGATGGTCACCGCCGGAGTAGGCTCGCGCCGGCGCGCCAGGATGTTGAGGATGACGGCGGCCGAGTGAACACCCTGATCAAGTGCCTCGGCGCAGGCGGCTTCGACGCTCTCCAGGCCATCGGTAAGGACGGCCGAGAGAATGGCCACCATCTGCCGGTCGCCGTCGTCCCGGCCCTCCAGCTTGCGCCGCACGCGCTCGATGTTTGCCGGCAGAACCCAGTTCTTGAACGGCGCACCGTTCCTCAGGGCTCCCGGCTTACGCGCCAGAACCGGGACGTAGTGCCACGGATCGTAGAGGCATCGGCCGCGGCCGAAGCAGCGCGCATGCTCACCGACGATCACCCCGTCCTGGCGAAGAACGATCCGATCGGCATAGGCCTGGACCTCGACAGGTCGGCCGACCGCACGCGAGGAGACCGAGTACTTGTTGTTGTCGAACCGAACCAGGCAGGTCTTGGAAACCGCGGCGGTGACGGCGTGGAAGCCATCAAACCGCCCGGCGATCGGCACCAGGTGCGTCCGCTCCGCCTCGAACGCCTGCCAGATCGTCTGGTCGGCCCGCTCGGGGTGCTTGTGCGCCTTGGCGTAGGCAACGCAGCGGTCGAGCAGCAGACCATTCAGCTCCTCATAGCTCGACACCCGAAGCCGCGGCGTGAAGAACCGTTCGCGCACCAGCCCAACCTGGTTCTCGACCTGCCCCTTCTCCCATCCCGATGCCGGCGTGCACGCCACCGGCTCGATGAGGTAGTGGCTGCACATCTGCAGGAAGCGACGGTTGAACTGCCGCTCCTTGCCGACGAGCACCGTCTCCACCGCCGTCTTCATGTTGTCGTAGATGCCGCGGGTGCAGGTTCCCTTGAAAAAGGCAAACGCCCGATCGTGGGCGTCGAACACCATCTCTTGCGTCTCGCGCGGATAGGCGCGCACGAACAGCATCCGGCTGTGGCAGAGCCGGACATGGGCGACCTTCACGGTCACCGTCACGCCGTTCATCACCACGATCTCGTGGCTCCAGTCGAACTGGTAGGCTTCACCAGGCGAAAAACTCAAAGGCACATAGGCTTCCGCCAGCGCCGCGCCACGCTCCCGCCGCCAGACCCTGGCGTAACGGCGAACCGCGTCGTAGCTTCCCTGATAACCAAGCCGGCGCAGCTCTTCGAAGACCCGGATCAGCGTCAGCCGTTCCCGCGGCGCCTTCTGCTCATTCGCCAGCAAGAACGCCTCGAGCTGCTCACGCCATGGCCCAAGCCTCGGCAACGGCTGCGTGCCGCGCTCATAGCGGAACTCCGTCGCCTCCGACCGGATCACCTTGCGCACGACCTTCCGCGACACCCGGAACTCGCGGCAAATCGCCTTGATCGGCTTCTCCTGGACGAAAAAGGCACGGCGGATCTTCGCAATCGTCTCCACTACCAGCATCCCAACCCCGGCTCCCATGTCTCCCATGGAAGCCAATCTGACCCCTCCGCCTCGGGGGTCCCGATTGGATGCCGATCACCCCGAAAACGGGGTCCTTATTCCACGCCGATTCACAGCCGAGCGCTTCATCCGGACGCTGAAGGAGAACCTGCTCTGGGTGCGTCACTTCGAGACCATCGAGGAGCTG
>JALOTH010000018.1 GCA_025458035.1 Rhodospirillales bacterium | reverse complement strand
CGGCTTGAGAAACTCGGACGGTTGCAGTGATAAGCCGCCAACCGCCAGCCAACGGGTCGCACCCTTGACCTCGTTGCCCAGAAACAATGTCGCCACGGTCAGCGCAAAGGCGACAAGGAAGGCGATGATGGCGGTACGCCGCACCAACATCGGTGAGAGCAGCGACGTTGCCAGCATGACGACAATCGCCAGCGGCACGTAGATCGCCTGCCGCCGCGCGAAGTAAAACGGGTCAAGATGCAGCCGTGCCGCCACCGACGGGGAGGCGGCCATGGTCAGCACGATGCCGATCGCCGCGATCAGGATCAGGGTGACCAGGGACAGGCGATCGACCGTCCACCACCAGCGGCTGATCAGGCTGCGATCCGTGCGGGCGAATGTGGTCATCGCGCGAACGCCTCGACCAGAGCGCGAAAGGCGTCGCCGCGGCGTTCGAAGTTCGGGAACTGGTCGAACGACGCGCACGCCGGCGACAGCAGCACGACGGCGCCGGGCAGCGCCTCCGCTTCCGCCTCCGCCCGCGCTGCGGCGACGGCGCAATCGAGGGTCCCACAGCGGCGGACGGGGACATGTCCGGCGAGCGCCGCGGCAAACGCGTCCTCCGCTTCGCCGATCAGAAACGCCTTGCGCACCCGGCCAAGGTGAGGCTCGACGCCGCGCAGGCCGTCTTCCTTGGGCCGTCCGCCGACGATCCAGTAGATCGGCGCGTAACAGGTCAGGGCGCGCACCGCGGCATCGGCGTTGGTGGCCTTCGAATCGTTGACATAGGTCACGCCGTTGATGCAGGCGATGCGCTCCTGGCGGTGGGCGAGCCCGGGAAACGACAGGATGGCGTCGCCAGCGACCGCGGCGTCCACCCCGAGCAGGCGGACATTGGCCCAGGCGGCCGCCGCGTTCTGCGCGTTGTGCCGGCCGGGCAGCGCGCACGCCGCGGCCAGATCGACGGCCCGCTCGGCCCTGCCGCCGAGGTCGTCGATGAGCCGTCCGTTTTCCACGTAAACGCCGCCCGCCACCGGCCGTTCGGCGGAAATCGGCACCACCCGGCGGCGGCCGCCGGCGGCAACATCGTCGGCGATTCGTGACGCATGCTCATCGTCGACGCCGACCACGGCCACCGCATCGGACCGGTTTCCACGGAATATCAATCGTTTGGCAGCCACGTACCCATTCATCCCGCCGTGCCGGCCCAAGTGATCTGGCGATATATTGAGAAGTGTAGAAAAATTGAACACCAGAGATGGTGTCAGCTCAAGCTGATACGACGACATCTCGAGCACATAAATGCCGCCCGCGGCGAGCGGCGCCAGATCGAGCACCGCCGTGCCCAGGTTGCCACCAACCTCCACCGGGCGGCCGGCCGCCTTCAGGATGTGGCCGATCAACGCCGTCGTCGTCGACTTGCCGTTGGTCCCCGTCACTCCGACGAAGGTCGCCTCGGGACAGGCGGCGGCAAGCAGCTCGCCGTCGCCGATGATCGCCAGCCCCGCCGCCTTCGCCCGCGCGACAACCGGGTGCGGCGCCGGAAACGTGTGGGGAATGCCCGGGCTGAGCACCAGCGCCCGCAGCCCGTCAAGGCTGACGATCCGCAGGTCGACGATGGGGATCCCGTCGGCCGCCCGCTGCGCGCGCACGGCCGGAGTATCGTCCCACGCCGCGACGGCGTGGCCGGCGGCGAGAAGGGCGCGGCACGCCGCGGTGCCGCTGAGGCCGAGACCCAGCACCCCGTAGCAGCCGCCGGCGATGGCGTGCAGTGGGATCATCGGCGATCCCTCAGCGCAGCTTCAGCGTCGACAGCGCGATCAGCGCCAGCACCGACGCGATAATCCAGAAGCGGATGACGATGGTCGGCTCGGGCCACCCCTTCTTCTCGAAGTGATGGTGCAGCGGCGCCATGCGGAACACGCGCTTGCCGGTCAGCTTGAACGAAGCGACCTGCACGATCACCGAAACCGTCTCCAGCACGAACAGGCCGCCAACGATGGCGAGGACGATCTCGTGCTTGGTGATGACGGCGATGGTGCCGAGGGCGCCACCCAGCGACAGCGAGCCGGTGTCGCCCATGAAGATGCGGGCGGGCGGGGCATTGAACCACAGAAAGCCGAGCCCGGCGCCGACCAGGGCCCCGCAGAACACCGCCATTTCCCCCGAGTTGGGGACATAGTGGAGTTGCAGGTATCGCGAGAAGATGACGTTGCCGACGACGTAGGCGATGATGGCGAAGACGCCGGCGGCGATCATCGACGGCACGATGGCGAGACCGTCGAGCCCGTCCGTCAGGTTCACCGCATTCGATGAGCCGACGACGACGAGGATCGCCAGAATGGTGAACGCGACCGGCCCGAGATCGATCAGCACCGCCTTGAAGAACGGAACGGCGAGCGCATTCTGCAACTGCGGCGGCGTCATCATGGTGATCAGCAGCGCCGCCGACAACGCGATCAGCACCTGCAGGATCAGCTTCGCCCGCCCGGGCAGCCCGCGGCTGTTCTTGTGCACGACCTTGCGATAGTCGTCGAGGAAGCCGATGCCGCCGTAGGCCACGGTGACCATCAGTGCCACCCAGACAAAGCCGTTGGTCAGGTCCGCCCACAGCAGCACCGAGACAACGAGGGCCAGCAGGATCATGAACCCGCCCATCGTCGGCGTGCCCCGCTTGGTCAGCAGGTGTGTCTCCGGGCCATCGGCGCGAATCGGCTGGCCGCCGTTCTGGCGCGATTTCAGGGTGCGGATCAGCCACGGACCGAACAGGAAGCAAACGAGCAGTGCGGTCAGCACCGCGCAGCCGCTGCGGAACGTCAGATAGCGGAACACGTTCAGCAGGGTGAACTCGTCGGCCAGCGGCACCAGCAGGTTATAGAGCATGGACACCCCCCTCGCGGCTGACCGGTGGGTGGGCGGCAGTTTCCGCCGGCAGGGCCATCGCCGCCAACGCGTCGACGACGACACGCATCCGGCTGCCGGCCGAGCCCTTGACGGTGATGATGTCGCCCGCGCGCACGAATGCGGCGACCTGCGGCGCGAGGGCGGCGGCGTTTGCCGCGTAGCCAGCCCGCAGCGCTGGCGGCAGGGCTTTCATCAGCGCCGCCATGCTGTCACCGCAGGCGAAGACATGGTCGATGCCGTGTTCGGTGATCGGCTTGGCGAGGCTGGCATGCATCGCCTCGGCGTGTGGGCCGAGTTCGAGCATGTCGCCAAGCACGACGATGCGCCGGCCGCCCGGTCCCGGCTGCTGATGGCCCAGCACCTCGAATGCCGCTGCCATCGAGGTGGGATTGGCGTTGTAGCTGTCGTCGAGGACGACGAAGCTGCCGCCAGCAACCGGCACGCTTAGGCGCTCGCCGCGTCCTTTGGCGGAACGGACATCGGCCAGCGCGCCAGCGGCGGCGAGCACGTCAGCACCGGCGGCGTGCACGGCGGCGAGCACGGCGAGGCTGTTCAGCAGCCAGTGGCTGCCCGGCAGGTTGAGGCGATAGGCGACGCGGACGCCGCAGACGTCGGCCTCGACATTGGCGCCGTCGCCGTCGACCCGGGCAGCGAGCAGCCGGGCTTCGGCGTTGGCGGCATCGCCAAAGGCGATCACGCGATCGACCCCGGCGTTGGCGGCGGCCGCGGCGAGGCGCATGAACTGCGCGTTCAGGCCATTGAGGATGGCGGTCCCCGGCTTCATCATGCCGGTGAAGATCTCGGCCTTGGCGTCGGCGATCGCTTCCAGCGAGCCCAGATTCTCGATGTGTGCCGGGGCGATGGTGGTAATGATCGCCACGTGCGGGCGGGCGAGGCGAGACAGCGGCTCGATCTCGCCGGCATGATTCATCCCCATCTCGAACACCGCGTAGGCGGTGTCGGCGGCAAGCCGCGCAAGGCTCAAAGGCAGCCCCCAGTGATTGTTGAGGCTCCCTTCGCTGGCGTGCGTGGGGCCTTGTGCCGCCAGCACCGCGCGCAACGCTTCCTTCACCCCCGTCTTGCCGACGCTTCCGGTCACCCCGATGACGACGGCGCGGCTGCGGGCGCGCGCCGCCGCGGCAAGACCCCGCAACGCCCGCAGCGTATCGCCAACGATCAGGGCCGGCGCCTGCACCGTCATCTCGGCGGGCATGCGGGCGATCACCGCCGCCGCCGCGCCCTTGGCCAGCGCGTCGGCAACGAAGTCGTGACCATCGAAATTCGGCCCCTGCAGGGCGACGAACAGATCGCCGGGCCGCAGCGTCCGCGAATCGATCGACACACCGGTGGCCGCCCACGGGTGGGTCGCCCGGCCGCCGGTGGCGCGTTCGGCTTCGGCGCTGGACCACAGCGGTGACGGTGTCATCGCGAACTCCCCTCGGCCAGCTCGCGAACAACGCTGCGGTCATCGAACGGCAGGATCTGGCCGCCGACGCTTTGGCCGGTTTCGTGCCCCTTGCCGGCCACCAGCAGGACATCACCCGCGGTCAGATCGCTGAGCGCTGTCGAGATGGCGAGGCGGCGGTCGCCGATCGCCGCCGCGTCGGGGCAACCGGTGAGGATGGCGGCGCGAATGGTGGCGGGCTGCTCGCTGCGCGGATTGTCGTCGGTGACGATCACCCGGTCAGCAAGGCGGGCGGCGACGGCACCCATCTCCGGACGCTTGCCGGCATCGCGGTCGCCGCCGCAGCCGAAGACGACCATGAGCCGCCCCGAACAGTACGGCCGGAGGGCGGCGAGCGCCGCGGCGAGGGCATCGGGTGTGTGGGCGTAATCGACATAGACGGCGGCGCCGCCGACAAGCGCCACCCGCTCCAGCCGGCCCGGCACCGCCCGCAGATCGGAAAGCGCGGCGACGGCAGCCGCCGGCTTGACGCCGGTGGCGATGGCAAGGCCCGCCGCGGCGACGGCATTCGAGGCCTGGAACGAACCGACCAAGGGGAGGGCGACGGAAAAATCCTGCCCGAGCACGCGCAACGCCAGCTGCTGGCCGTCCGGCTGCGGCCGCACCGCCAGCAGCCGCAGATCATCGCCGGTTTCGCCAAAGGTCAAGGCTTTGATGCCGCGGCGCTGCACCGTGGCCAGGACCGGCTGCGCGAAATCGCTATCGGCGTTGACGACAGCGGTGCCGTCGCCGGCGAGCACGTCACCGAACAACCGGAGCTTGGCGGCGAGGTAGGCGTCGATACTGCCGTGGTAATCCAGATGATCGCGGGTCAGGTTGGTGAATGCCGCGGCGCCGACGCGGACGCCGTCGAGGCGGCACTGATCGAGGCCGTGGCTGGATGCCTCCATCGCCACGTGCTCGACGCCCTCGCGCGCGAGGCGTGCCAGCGTTTGATGCAGGACGATGGGATCGGGCGTCGTCAGGCTGCCGGCTTCGTCGATCCCCGGGGCGTGCAGTCCGAGGGTGCCGATGGAGGCGCTGGCGCGGCCGCATAGGGTCCAGATCTGGCGCAGGAACCAGGCCACGGACGTCTTGCCGTTGGTGCCGGTGACGGCGGCGATGCGATCGGGCTGGCGCCCATGGAAGCGGGCGGCGATGACGGCAAGGCAGCGGCGCGGGTTTTCCGCCGCGATGAACGGCACGGCGGCCGCCGGCGGCGCGCTGCCGACGGGCGCGAGGATCGCCGCCGCGCCGCGGTCGAGCGCATCGGCGATGTAGGCACGGCCGTCGGCACGGCTGCCGGGCAGCGCCGCGAACAGATAGCCGGGCGCCACGCGGCGGGAATCGGCGGTCAGACCAAGGATGTCGACATCGGCCATGCCGCCGAGACGGCTCGCCCGCTCATCGCCGATCAACTCAGTTAGCCGCAACCCGCTGCACCCCTTTTGAGGCGGCGATCGCCTCGCGGATCGCGATGGCGAGCTGTTTGTCCTTCGACATCGGCTGGCCGCCGCTCGATACGGTATGCACCTTGGCGCCGCCGCCGGGCGCCGTTCTCGGCGCAATGCCGACGAGCGGCGCCATGCGGCCGACGAGCCGGCCGACGATGGGGGCGGCAACCCAGCCACCGGTCGCGTAGTTGTAGGTGCTGCGGTTGCCTTTCGGATCGTCCAGCATGGCGAGGACCACATAGCGTGGTGCGTCCATGGGAAAGGCGCCGACGAACGACGAAATCCGCTGGTCCCGACGATAGTGACCGTTGACCAGCTTTTCCGCAGTGCCGGTCTTGCCGCCGACCTCGTAGCCGGGCTGGTCGGCGCGCGTCGCCGTTCCATACTGTACGACCATGCGCATGAGGCTGCACATCTGCTGAGACGTTTTCGCCGATATGACCCGCTCGCCGGGCGGTGGGCCGGCGCTGGGATCGCGCGCCACCAGTGTCGTCGGCCGCAGGAAGCCGCCGTTGACGATGGCAGCAACGGCGGCGGCAACCTGCGCCGGCGTCGTCGCGATGCCGTGGCCGAAGCCGACTGTCATCGTATTGATCTCCCGCCAGGGATTCGGCACCAGGCTTTCGCCCACTTCCGGTACATCGACGGCGGCGCGGCCGAACAGCCCGAGCCGCTGGAGATACTGACGCTGGCGCGCCCCGCCGACGTCCACCGCCATCATCGCCGAGCCGATGTTGGAGGAGTGGACGAAGATCTCCGGCGTCGACATCCAGCGATTTTGCGGATGGTAATCGGAGATGGTGTAACTCGCGACGCGGATCGGCCGGCTGGCGTCGTAGCCGCGTTCCAGCGACGTCGTCGCGGTATCGAGCGCCATCGCCACCGTGAACACCTTGAACACCGAGCCCAGTTCGTAGACGCCCTTGGTGATCCGGTTGAAGCGGGCATCTTCGACGCCGCGGATCGGATTGTTGGGATCGAAGTCCGGGAGGGAGACGAGTGCGACCACCTCGCCGCTGTGGGCATCGAGAATGAGGCCGCCGGCACCGATGGCGCGGAACTCCCGTGTCGCCGCCTCCAGCTCCTCTCGCAGCATGTGCTGGACACGCATATCGATGGACAGCCGCAGTTCATCGCCCTGGCCAAGGGGCTTCTGATAGGACTGCTCGACGCCGGCGATGCCAAGACCGTCAACGTTGACGAGGCCAAGGACGTGCGCCGCCTCCCGACCATGCGGGTAGACCCGGCGATATTCGGTTTGAAAGAACAGCCCGGGGATGCCGAGCTTGTTGACGGTGTGGTGTTCCTCCGGCGACAGGTTGCGGCGGATCCAGACGAAGCGCCCCTTTTGCGTCAGCTTCGCCAACAGCCATGACCGCTCAAGGGTCGGAAAGACGGCGTTCAACTGGGCGGCCGCCGCTGGCGCATCGATGATCGATTTCGGGTCCGCGTACAGCGAGGCCGTAGGCAGGCTGGTGGCAAGAATGATGCCGTTGCGATCGACGATGTCGCCGCGCCGGCTGGTCACGCCGGCGTCGCTGCCGGCGAGGGCGACGTCGTCACCCTTGCCGATCAGCGTCAGATCGACCAGGCGACCGCCGATCACCAGGAACGCGAACAGAAAGATCAGGCCGGTGGCGAGAAGGCGGTTGCGGGCACAGTCGAGGGCGCGCGCCTGCACACCGGCGCGCCGCGGATCGCCGCCGCCCGCGTCGTTGCGGGGCTCGTGCTGGCGCGGCGCGGCGGCCACGGCCGCGGCCCCCTCGGCAGGACGAAGGTCGAGGCGGCGCTGACGGTCGGGGGGTTCACGGCGGGTCATCGGCGGCGCTCCGTCGTCGCGGTCGGTTTGAGCGGGGCGAGGGCCAGCGGCTGCCCGGCGCTCACCGTGCTGCCGTCCGTCGGCCATTGGTCGAGCGTGGCGAAGCTTCCGAGCTGATCGGGCTTGACCGGGGTCAGCCCGAGATGCTGGGAAGCGAGGCGACGCAGCCGATCGGGCTTGATCAGATAGCTGAACTCAGCGGTCAGAACGTGCACGGCCTGGCGTTCGGCGGCGATCTGCCGCTCGATCTGCGCCGCTTCGTCGACCAGCTGCTGAACCCGGTGCTTCACGGACATCAGCGCAACGGCGAAGGTAACGACCAGAACGAAGCTCACTACCGTCGCCCGGCGCATCAGAGACGACCAGCCGCTCATGCCGCTTTTCTCCTTTCCGAGGTGACGTCCGGCCACACCGGCGCCGCCGTGCGTTCGGCCGCCCGCAAGCGGGCGGAGCGGGCGCGCGGGTTGCGTCGGATTTCGTCGTCGCTGGGCCTGACGGTGCGGCGGGTGATCAGCCGGAAGCTGGGCGCGGCCGCCGGCCCGGCCGTCGTCGGCACGTGCCGGGATGGTCGCGCCGCCGCGCCGCTGCGTTGCTTGAGGAACGCCTTGACGCGGCGGTCCTCCAGGGAATGGAAGGCGACGACGACCAGCCGCCCACCGGGACGGAGCAGCCGTTCGGCGGCGTGGAGACCGCGGTCGAGCTGACCCAGCTCGTCGTTGACGGCGATCCGCAGCGCCTGGAACGTGCGCGTTGCCGGATCGATGCCGTCATCGCCGCCGGTCTTGACGATGCGGCGACAAAGGCTGGCCAGCTGCCCGGTGGTGGTCAGCGGCGCGTTGCGTCTCGCCTCGACGATGGCGCGGGCGACCCGCCTTGCCGCTCGTTCCTCGCCGTAGCCGGCGAGAATCGCCGCGAGTTCCGCTTGCGGCAGGCCATTGACGAGATCGGCCGCGGTGGGACCCGCGCGGCGGTCCATCCGCATGTCGAGGGGGCCATCGTGGCGAAAGGAGAAACCGCGTTCGGCGGTGTCGATTTGCATCGAGGAGACGCCGAGATCGAGGACGACGCCGTCGACGCTGGCGACGCCGAGGTTGGCAAGCAGTCCCACCATCTCGGCAAAGTCTCCGTGGATGAGAACGAGCCGGGCGGGAAAGCGATCGACAAGGGCGGACGCGGCGCTGAGCGCGCTTTCGTCGCGGTCGATGCCAATGATCCGCGCGGCGCCCGCTTCGAGCAGCGCAACGGCATAGCCGCCGGCGCCGAAGGTGCCATCGGCGATCAGCCGTCCGGCGATCGGCGCGAAGGCGGCCAACACCTCGGCCAGCATGACGGGGGTATGCGGCGCCGCGCCTGCCATGGCGGTCATCCCAGCGCCTCGTCCTTCGGCCGCAGCTGCAGGGTGGCGCCCCGGGATTTGAGCCGCGACATCGCTTCCTCCCGGTGCCGCTGATAGGTCACCGGGCTCCACATCTGGAACCGGCCGCCGCGGCCGACGAACAGCACCTCACCGTCGAGACCGGCATGGCCGATCAGCTCCGCGGGCAGGGTCACCCGGCCCTCCGGATCGAACGGCAGCTGATGGGCGTTCTCGAGCAAGGCCAGGGCGAACTCATCGTGATCATTGGAAAACAATCCATACTGTTCGACGCTGGCGGCGAGCCGCGTCATGAACGTCTCGCCGCAACCTTCGACACCGGGCTCGTTGATCAGCGCGTAAGCGTAGATGCCGGCGAAGCCACCCCCCTGCTCCTGCAGGACATCGCGAAACGACTTCGGCACCGAGACGCGGCCCTTGCGGTCGATCCGATTGAGGTGTCTGCCGACCATGACCGGCATTCCGGCGCTCCCGGTGCTCTTGCAGCCGTGACTTCAGTTGGAGACGTCCGCCGCCGGCCCAGGTTTCGCCTGACGGCGAGCCGCTGCCGATGGTGGAATTTGGGATATCATGGGTTGCGATGGGCGTCAATGGGTCTAGGTGGATTTACTTGGGGCATAGAAAAGTTAACGGGAAGCAAAACCGGCTTCGTTCGGGGCCAACAAGTTGTCGGAAGCAAGGCTATGCGGGGAATTTTGACCGGCTCTGCGGCGACACTCCCGCATGCCGCCGCGCAGGGCTGCGCGGCAAGTAAAAGTGCTGCAATGCAAAAACAGCACCTGTGTTTCTTGTTCCGCTTCTGTTCCGTCCGGTTGCGGCGGCGGTGTCAGACGGCCTGTAAGCCGGGTTCTGTCCCCGGCGGACTCGCGCCCGTCGGGGGATGGCCATTCCTCTGGGACGCCCGTTACCGGGCGCCTCGCGCGACCGACCCGGGCAGCGGCGCGGAAACCCGCCTGCCGGCCATGGCCTTGCGGCCTGAGGCCGGCGCGCCGCCCCTATTTGGTCTTGCTCCCGGTGGGGTTTACCGTGCCACCGCGGTTACCCGCGGCGCGGTGCGCTCTTACCGCACCCTTTCACCCTTGCCGGCAGGCCTCAGGCCCCGGCCGGCGGTTTGCTTTCTGTGGCACTTTCCTCAGGGTCGCCCCTGCCGGGCGTTACCCGGCACCGTGTTTCCGTGGAGCCCGGACTTTCCTCCCCCGCACCGTTGCCGGCGCGAGGGCGGCCATCCGGCCGTCTGACACCACGGGCAGGAGGGTATTGCGAAAATCCTCCGGGTCAAGGGGCGCGGCTTGGTTCGGCGCTACCCCACCTCACGCCCGAAGCGGCGCCAGCGGCGGCTGTCCAGCGGGCGCCGGCCACGTCCGCCTTCGCGTGAGCCGCCGGCGGACAGCGATGATCCGCCTGAGCCGAGGCGAAGGCACGGTCACAGCAGTCCCAGAATGCGAAAGCTGGTGTGGCCGCTTTTCGAGACGATGACGTGGTCGTGAAGAACGACGTTGACGCTATCGAGCGCCGTCTTGATGCGGGTGGTCATCTCAATGTCGGCGCGGGATGGAGTCAGGTGATTGCTCGGGTGGTTGTGCACGATGAGCACAGCGCTGGCTTCAAGGATCAGCGCCCGCTTGACGATCTCGCGCGGATAGACGGGCGTATGATCGATCGTGCCCTCACTTTGCATCTCATCGGCGAGCAGGACGTTCCTGCGATCGAGGAACAGTGCGCGAAACTGCTCGACCGTCTTGTGCGCCATCGTCGCGCGGAGATAGACGATCAGCTTGTCCCAATTGGTGATTACCGGCTTTTCGGCGATTTCCTGACGCGCCAGATGCCCGGCAACGCCGCGGACGGCGCGGAAGGCATTGAAGATGTCGCGGTCGATCGGCCCGAGATCAGCAAGCTGATGCAACTCCGCATTGAATACCCCGGCGACCGTCTGAAACCGGTCCAGCAACTTTTTCGCCAGCGCGCGGCAATCCTTGATGCGACCGGTCGTGTAGAGGACCATTTCGACGAAGTCGACGTCCGCCATCGTTTGACCGTTCGCCGCCAGCGAAAGAAAGCGGTACCAGAGGTCATTGCGACGGGTGCGCCGCTGCCCGAGGGTGAACGAAAATCGCGAGGTTGCGGTTCGCGGATCGATCGAAAAGGCCAGCTGTCCGGCATCGGACATGCCTGATAGTCCCGACTTCGAAACCAGCGCGTTCCAGGCGGCCTCCTCGATACGCTCGCCGCTGATCCGAACAGGAGCGCTGTGCGGCGCGTCCTCCGCGGCGCTCTGGGGCAGGGAGTAGTCGGGTCCGGTCACCCCACAGGATGATGCGGCGTTCAACTCGTCGTCAGAAGGCGCGTTCGACATTCTAGGATTCCCATCGATACCGCCCCACCCCGTTCACCTATCGTGCTCCACCTCTATGTCCCATCGCGGCTGCGCACCGTGAGCATCCTTATGACAACTCGGCTCCTGGAATGTGCGCATACCGAGAAGGTCCGGAGTATAATTCATCTCATTCGCGAATCAATGGGCCAGATTCTCTGGTTCGAGGTGGCCAAGACGACATGCCCCCATTCGTCGAGGCCGCTGACGACGGGCCACCCCCTTTCGGGCTGCCGCACGGCGATGCGCCAATGAAGCCATAATAGTAACTGATAGACGCGAGTTCTGAAAAAACAAATTTCCGTAGTGCCCGTATATTTTAGAATTTCACCAGAACGCTCAGGCTGAAAATATTGGCATTGACCCTGGCGCTTCCCGAAAAGCTGCCGACGAACGGACTTTGTTGCTGGCTTGCAGACAAGTCGATCGATGCGTCTGGCGAATAAATGTGACTATAACCGAAATCGATCGTGACATTCGTCAACGGTTGATAACGGGCGCCAAGCGAAAGCCAGTAACGATCCTCGGTTGGTATCCGCGGCGTGCGCTTCCCTTTCGGGATCGGATCCTGATCGAAAGCGGCACCAGCACGCAGCGCCCAAGTCTCGGAGGGCTTCCACGTCGCACCCACCGCTAAAAACCACGTATTGTTCCAGTCGTGTTCTGTAATACTATCGGGCTGCAGCGGATTGTTATACTTCAGTGTCACGTCCTTGAATTGGCTCCACCGTGTGTATTGGGCTTCGCCCATTACGGCCCATTCCTTCGACAGCGCCTGGTAAACGCCGAACGACACCGACTCCGGTGTCGTCACGTCCGCGTTGACGTTGCCATTTTGGAACAGGCCGCCTGCTTGCAGTGCCGTGCCGATGCCGGCGCTGTCCGTCTTAAACCGCGCATTGCCGCGCAGTGTGTGATGAATTGCTGACCGATAGCTGGCTCCAAGGCGGCCGCCGGTCCACGGCTCGAAGAGAACTCCAAGATTGTAGCCGTAGCCGAAATCGTCGCCGCTGACACGCGCTTCGCCATCCTGCTGTGTTGGCACCGCCCCTGGAATCCCCAACGCGGCGCCGATCGAACCAAAATCGATCGCGTTGGTCAGCCTCGCATCCACGTACTGGAGTTGCATGCCGGCGGCGATGGACAGGCCATCCAGAACCTCCCAGGCAAGCGCCGGGTTGGCATTGATTGTGGTGATTTGGGATTCCAGAGCATAGTAGCGGCCGCTCCAGCCGTCCCGGTAATGGGTTGTCAGCCCGAACGGGACGTTGACACCGATGCCCAACTTAACGTTGTCCTCGAGGTCGAGGAGCTCCGTCACATCGAGGAGGCCATAGGCGATCGGGACGAGCACCGCGTCTGCGGCATTGCTGCCGCCGCTGTTGCCAGAGATCGGGGTACCGAGCCCCGACGTCGCATCGGCGTTGCGGATTTTCAAGTTCGGCAGGACCGCGCTGCCGCCGACGACGATCTGATTGCCCGCCTGTCGAGTCAACCCGGCGGGATTGAAGTACATGTAGCTCAAGTCCTCCGCCGCCGCCGTCGATCCAGCAAAGGCATTGCCCAGCGCCGTGACACTCTGCTCACGCAACGCGTAGCCGGAGGCGTGCGCCCCATCCATACCGCTCGCACCAACGAGGGTCATGGCGGCGGCGATGACGCCGATCTGCGCCGCGAACGCGCCAATGAGCCGAGGGGATCCGCGAACCGAAACCGCGTCGGCGATTGCGCTGACCAGGGTGCTCAACCTCCAGGCCTCCCTTGGCGCGGCGATGAACTCAGCCGAACGGGTCACTCCTCGTCCGTGGCAATCTCCTAATTAACCTATTTGGGTTAGCACAGCAACTGCGAGCGATCTTCCTCGCACACGGCCTTGCCGCCCGCACATGGGCATCGGCGGCAGGCTCTGCCCCGCCCCGCTGGCGATGCCGATTGACTCATTCGCAAATTTAGGAATATAATCCAGCATAAAGGAACGAATGGGTGGCTTTATGTGCTGGAGCGGCGAAGCATCGACTGTTGTTGCAGCTATAGGACTTGCGTCTACGGCGTATGCCGCGTCGCGGCGAGAGCCGGCGCCGCTGTGGCTGGCCCTCGGCTATTTCTCGCTGATGGAAGCCTTACAAGCTTTCACCTATACGGTCATCGATGACTGCACAAATCCTGCCAATCAAATCGCGACCCTGCTCGGCTATATCCACATCGCGTTTCAGCCGTTTTTTGGCAACTGTCTGTTCATGCACTTTATTCCCGATGAGATCAGGCGCCGCATTCAAATCCCGGTCTATGCTCTGTGCGCGATTTCCTCCGTGGTCATGATTATTCAACTTTATCCTTTTTCCTGGGCCGGCGTCTGCAACCTCGGCAACGTCCTTTGTTCGCACCAACTGTGCTCCGTGTCGGGTCAGTGGCACATCGCCTGGGACCTGCCGTACAATGCCATCGGCGAGATCGACTACCCGATCCCCGTGCTCAATGCAGGCTTTTTTACCTATACGTTGACGATGTTCGTGCTCCAGGCGCTGTACGGGTCCTGGCGAATGACGCTGTATCATATCGTGCTGGGACCGCTGCCGGCGCGTCTGCTCACCGACGACCTTAACGAATTTGCCGCGATCTGGTGCCTCGTCTCCATCGGCTTTCTGTTGATCGTGGCAAAGACGCCGATCCGCCGGATTCTTTACGTGCGATCCTGGCCGTTGTGGCCGCGGCGGCTCTGCGCCCGCCCGGCGGCGACGGCGGCCGAGTAGGCCGCCCATTCGCCGCCACGGGCACAAGCCCGTAGTGCACAGACCCATTCGGATGAGTCAGCCAAATGGGTCAGATGTGCACTAAAAACAATGGGTTGCGTGCAGCGACCGTGCATTCTTTGAATGCGCCGCTGCACTAGCGTAACTTGCTGTCTTTCTTTGGCGGTTTCCTCGGGGGGTGCCCGTTGTCGTGCCCGGTCAAGAACCCAAGAGGCCGCTTGTGCGCATCGCCGGCCACCGGCGCCGCTCGCCCGTTGCCCGCTCGGCGCTGACGCGCCACTCTCAAGCAGAGGCTCTGGCCGCAGCGGGATCACCTTGGCGGCTCACAGCACAGCCGCCGCGGACCGGTAACGATGCCTGACAAACGATGCCAGTGCGATGATCTACGTTGACGCCGACGCCTGCCCGGTCAAGGGCGAGATCTACCGCGTTGCCGAGCGCCATGGGGTGGCGGTGTTCATCGTCTCGAACCGCGCGATCGCTGTCCCCGGTGAGGCGCGCATTCAGCGGGTCGTCGTCGGCGATGCGCCCGACGCCGCCGACGACTGGATCGCCGAGCGCGCGGGGCGGCGCGCCATCGTGGTGACCGCCGACATTCCGCTCGCCGCCCGCTGCGTCCAGGCCGGCGCGGTCGTGCTGGCACCGGATGGGCGGGCCTTCACCGAGGACTCGATCGGCATGGCGCTGGCAACGCGGAACCTGATGACCGACCTGCGCGCCGCGGGAGCGGTCACGCGCGGGCCGAAGCCGATCACCGCCGCCGACCGCTCGAAGTTTCTGGCCGCGCTGCACGAGGCCGTCGTCCGCATTAACCGAACCCGCTGAACGCCACCCCGCGACGGGCGCCGGCGCGTCAACCCGCCGGGGCCAGCGGCGGCGGCAATGATGACAAATGACGACAAATGACGACAAATGACGACAAATGACGACAGATCCGCTGGCAGGCTCTGTTAAGAGATTGACTCTCAACAGAACCGGCCACGGAAAATGACGACATCGGGGCTAGAATGACGACATTCTGACGACAGGAATGATGACGCCATGACGACAACGATGACGACATCCTGACGACAGCCGGCGCCCCCCTACACCACCCGTTTGGCCTTCAGCTCGGCGATGTCCTCGTCCTTCAGCCCGAGCAGGCCCTTCAGCACCTCCTCGGTGTGCTGCCCCAGCTTCGGGCCCAAGTGATCGATGCGGCCGGGCGTTTCCGACAGCCGCGGCACGGTGTTGGGGATGATGATCGTCTCCTCCACGTCGGGGTCGTCCACCGCCCGCAGGTTGCGGCGGGCGTGGAACTGGCGGTTGCCGAAGATGTCGGCGATGTTGTTCAGCGGCCCCGCCGGCGCGTCCTTCTCGTGACAGCGCTTCAGCACCTCCTCCCGCGTCAGCGCGCCGCACCAGTCGCGGACGATCTCGTTGACGTCGTGGCGGCTTTCCAGACGCGTCTTCTGCTCGCCGTACAGCGACGATGACGCCAGCTCCGGCCGCCCCATCGCCTCGGCGAGGCGGGCGAACAGCTTGTCGGTGGTGCAGGCAATCGCCACCCACTTGCCGTCCTTGGTGGGGAAGTGGCCATAGGGGCAGGCGCTCTCGATGTGCGGGCCGTGGCGCTCGCGCACCGTGCCGTACATGGCATAGGCCGGCGCCAGCTCGTCGGTGCAGCGGAACACCGATTCGTAAAGGCCGATGTCGATGTACTGCCCCTCGCCGGTGAGCTCGCGCCAGCGCAGCGCCATCAGCACGCCGAGCGCGCCGTAAAGGCCGGAGAGATAGTCGCCCAGCGTCGTCGAGCCGGGGGTGACGGGCGTGCTCTTCGGCATGCCGGCGAGGTAGGCGAGGCCGCCGACGGCGTGCGCAATGCGGGCGAAGCCGGGACGGTCCTTATAGGGGCCGGTCTGCCCGTAGCCCGACACCCGCAGCATGATCAGCTTCGGGTTCAGCGCGTGCAGGACCTCCCAGCCGACCCCCCACTTCTCCAGCGTGCCGGGGCGGAAGTTCTCGCAGATGATGTCGGACTGGGCGGCGAGGTCCTTGAACAGCTGCACGCCCTCCTTGCGGTGCAGGTCGATGGTCACGGACTTCTTGTTGCGCGCCTCCGACAGCCAGGTCAGCGTGTCCTTGCGCTTCGTCGGCGTGCCGAACTTGCGGGCGACGTCGCCGCCGACGGGATGTTCGACCTTCAGCACCTCGGCCCCGAACTCGCCGAGGATCGAGGCGGCATAGGGGGCGGCGATCACCGTCGCCACGTCGATGACGCGCAGGCCGGCGAGCGGCAGTTCGGGCGGCAGTTGCGGCACCGGCGCGGGGTTCGCCGTCGATGCGGGATGAGCCATCGTTTTCGTCCTTCTTCTCGCAGCCATCAGACGATTCGCTGCTGTCGCAGTTCGGCGATCTCGTCCGCCGTTACCCCGAGCAGTTCGCGCAACACCTCGTACGTGGCATTGCCGAGGGCGGGGCCGAGATTGGAGATGCGGCCGGGCGTCGCCGACAGGCGCGGCACCACGCTCGGAATGACCACCTTGCCGAGGCCCGGCTCCTCCAGTTCGGCGAGGTTTTCGCGCGCCAGGAACTGTTCGTCCTCGAAGATGTCGGCGATGGAATTGAGCTTGCCGACCGGCACCTCCTTATCCAGGCAGCGCGCCAGGACATCATCGCGGGACAGCGAGCCGACCCATTCGATGACGATGGCGTTCACCTCGTCGCGCGCCGCGAGCCGCTTGCGCTGCTCGCCATAAAGGGTCGAAGACGCGAGTTCCGGCCGCTCCATCGCCTCGGCCAGCCGTTCGAACATCTTGTCGGTGGTGCAGGCAATCGCCACCCAGCGGTCATCCTTGGTGCGGAAGTGGCCGTGCGGCACGGCAACGAAGCTGCCCCAGCCCTCGCGCTCGCGGATCTTGCCGAACAGGCCGTAGGCGGCCGCCAGTTCGTCCATCTGCCGGAACACCGCTTCGTAGATGCCGACATCGATCACCTGGCCGCGGCCGGTCTTTTCCTTGTGGCGCAGGGCGAGCAGCACGCCGATGGCGCCGTAGAGGCTGGAGACGTAATCGCCAAGGGGCGCCGTGCCGGGGACCACCGGCGTCTCGCCGGGAAAGCCGGCGAGGTAGGACAGGCCGCCGAAGGCGTGGGCGATGTGGGAAAAGCCGGGCCGGCGGCGGTACGGCCCCGTCTGCCCGTACCCCGACACCCGCAGCATGACGAGGCCGGGGTTGGCTTCCCGCAGCACGTTCCAGCCGAGGCCCCACTCCTCCATGGTGCCGGGGCGGAAATTCTCGATGAGCACGTCCGACTTGGCGATGAGCTTCTTGAACAGCTCGACGCCCGGTGGCTGGCGCAGATCGATGGTCACCGATTTCTTGTTGCGCGCTTCCGACAGCCACGCCAGCGTCGCGTCGTGCCGCTTGGTGTGGGTGCCGAAGCGGCGCATCGGATCGCCGGCGATCGGGTGCTCGACCTTCAGCACCTCGGCGCCGAATTCGCCCATCATCGAAGCCGCATAGGGGCCGGCAAGAAAGGTGCCGACATCGATGACGCGGATGCCGGTCAGCGGCAGGCGCTCCTTCGGCGCGCCGGGTGGCTGTGGCGCCGGCGCCGCGCCGCCCCCGGCGTCGGCCGGCGGGGGTTGTTCGCTGGTCTCGGTCTCGGTCTGCATGGTGACGTCTCCCTGCGGTGGGTGGTTGGATGCGCGCAGCCGCCATGGCCCCCATATGGGTCAGACGATGCGAACACCGCGTGAAGCCTGGCAGCTCTTTGTCTGCTCACCTGGGGAGCCTAGCAGCGAATCCAAAGCCGTTCTATCCTCAGCGGTTTCGTCGCACCTATGCGTCAGGCGCATGGCTCCGCCCCGGTCATGGTGAGTTGCCGGCAACGAGACCCGGTTGATACAAACGCTGCAACGGGGCGAACGGCCAGAAGAAGCCGGCCGCCCGCGAAATCCTGCATCTGGGAGATATCGCCATGAACAGAATCCTCGACGGCCTGCGCGTGATCGAGGGCTCGGCCTTCGTTGCCGCGCCGCTCTGCGGTATGACGCTGGCGCAGATGGGAGCCGAGGTCATCCGCTTCGACCCGCTGGAAGGGGGTCTCGATGCCCGGCGCTGGCCGCTGACCGCCGCCGGCCGGAGCCTCTACTGGGTCGGGCTGAACAAGGGCAAGCGCTCCATCGCCGTCAACACCCGCACCCCCGAAGGACAGGAGCTGATCACCGCCCTGATCACCGCTCCGGGGGAAGGCGGCGGCATCTTCCTTACCAATTTTCCGGCGGGCGGCTGGATGAGCTATGAGAAGCTGGCCAAGCGCCGCGCCGACCTGATCATGCTCAACCTGCTCGGCAACCCGGACGGGTCGTCGGCCGTCGACTACACCGTCAACTGCGCCATCGGCATCCCCTTCGCCACCGGCCCGACGCACGGCCAGAAGCCGGTCAACCCGGTCAACCACGTGCTGCCGGCGTGGGACGCGATCACCGGCGTGACCGCAGCCCTCGGCATCGTTGCCGCCGATCGCCACCGCCGGAGCACCGGCGAAGGGCAGTTCGTCAAGGTGGCGCTGTCAGACGTGGCGATGGCGATGGTCGGCAATCTCGGCCTGATCGCCGAGGCGCAGGTCAACCACGAGGACCACTACTCCTTCGGCAACTACCTCTACGGCGCCTACGGCCGCGAGTTCGAGACCAAGGATGACCGATATGTCTATGTCGTCGCGATCACCCGGCGGCAGTGGGAGGCTCTGCTCAAGGTCACCGGCACCGCTGAACAAATGAAGCTGATCGAACCGCTGCTCGGCGTCGATCTGACGAAGGAGGGCGACCGCTTCAAGGCCCGCGATGCCATCTCGGCGGTGCTGGCGCCGTGGTTTGACGCCCGCACCCTCAACGAGGTGGCCACGGCGTTCGACAACACCGGCGTCTGCTGGGGACCCTACCAGACCTTCATCCAGATGGTGGAGAACGACCCGCGCTGCTCCACGGCGAACCCGATGTTCGCGGAGATCGAGCAGCCGGGCATCGGCAGCTATCTCGTTCCCGGCTCGCCGCTCGAGTTCGCCGCCAGCCCGCGGCAAAGGCCGGTGCGGGCGCCGATGCTGGGTGAACACACCGACGAGGTGCTGTCGTCCCTGCTCGGCCTTGGCGATGGCGAAATCGGCAAGCTTCGCGATAAGAAGATCATCGGCGGCCCGATCGAACTCTGAGGAGGCACAGCGATGGAACAGCCGGCCAACGCGTACACGCCATGGATTGGGCGGACGGAAACCCTTGCGGATGTGATCAGTCCGGCGCCGGCGATCGCCGCGGCGGCGATGTTCGACCTCGCCGGTGTCGGCTTTGAGGACGGCGCGGCGTTGCCGCCGCTGTGGCACTGGTTCTATTTCCTGCCCAAGGTGGCGCAGGCGGAGTTGGGCGAAGATGGTCACCCGGCGAAGGGCGGTGCCGGCTTCATGCCGCCGATCCCGCTGCCGCGGCGGATGTTCGCCGGCGCCCGGCTGCAGTTCCACTCGGCGCTGACCATCGGCCAGCCGGCGGTGCGCTCCGCCGAGATCCTGTCGGTTTCGGAGAAGGCGGGGAAAAGCGGCACCCTCGCCTTCGTCACCGTGCGCTATGCCTTTCACCAGAACGAGCGCCTGTGCATCGAGGAGTGGCAGGACATCGTCTATCGCGAGGCGGCCACCGAGGCGGTGCCGGCGCCGGTACCCGCCGACTGGCCGCCGCTGCCCGGTGGCGCCTGGGCGCAGACGGTGGTGCCGGACAGCCGTCTGCTGTTCCGCTTCTCCGCGCTGACCTTCAACGCCCATCGCATCCACTACGACCGCGCGTACGCCATGGCCGTCGAGCGCTATCCCGGCCTCGTCGTGCACGGGCCGCTGACGGCGATGCTGCTGATGGAAATGGTGCGGGCGCGGGCGCGCCAGCCGGTCGTTGGCTACAGCTTCCGCGGGCTGGCGCCCCTGTTCGACCTGGCGCCGTTCCGCCTCGTCGGCCGGCCGGAGAACGGCAGCGTCGCCCTCGAAGCGCAAGGCCCCGACGGCCGCGCCGCGATGACGGCGACCGCCACCCTCGGCTGAGCGGCTGCGGCGGCCCTCGCCGCAGCGGTCCCATCGAAATCCCTTCAGCCCTGGCGGCCGCGCCGCGCCGCCTTTCCTATGGGGCATCGCGCGACAATCGTCGCTTGCCTGCGAGAACGGCAATGATAACTTCTCTGCGGCGGCCGCCGGTTGCTTCGGCGGTCGCAAAGCAAAAGCTCGGGTGGGACCTGACAACATGGCTGGACGGCACCTGTCCGCGTTGGTCGCCTGGTTGGCGATCATCCTCTTGTGTTTTCCCTTCGCCGGCCCCGCCGCGGCCCAAACGGCGCTTGGCCCGAACATCATCGATGCGGAGTTCATGGACGGTGTTGCCTGCTGGCAGGATACCGAGTTCGTGTTTTCCGCGGTCAACCCGCGGACCGGTGCCCTGAAGGACACACCGGCCCGCACCCCGATCCCGGCAGCACCGTTCACCCTCACCAGCAACGGACCGGAGATCCTGCGCACGACCAACGGCATCGAGTGTGTCGGCACCGCCCTCGTCGGCGACACTCCGCAGATCGTTCGTTTCGACCTCGCCGGCGGTGCCCTCGTGCCGGGAACCGAGGGCCTGCGGAGTCCGATGGCGCCAGCCCATGCCGCCTGCTCGCCGCTTCGCTATTATGCCCGCTATCCGGACAATCAGACGGCGATCATCGAGGATGGCGAGGTTCGTCCCCTTGGCGTCAACGGCTATGCGATGCGCTGGCTGAACTGCGACGAGCTCCTCCTCTGGCGCCGGACCGGTTACGTCCTCGTCGATGTCGGCACCAAGGCGACGACACCGGTTTCGGCGCTGAATGTGCTGACCGAGGCGTTCCCGCTGACCACCTCGTCCGGGGACCGGCTGATCGTTATTGCCAATGGCACCCAGGCCGACCTGTATCGCGACGGGCCGGAGGGCTGGACCCTCGACCGTTCCCTGAAGTCGCCGGACAAGCGGCTCCCCAATTTCTTCTCGACCGAACTGTTCGAATGGCAGGGGCGGGTGTGGATATCGGGTGTTATCGCCAAAGGCGGCTCGCGCTCCCAGTCGAAAGTGGTCCTCTACGATACCAAGCGGAAAAAGTGGAAAACCGTCGGTAAGGGCGGCAACCTGTATCCCGACCCGGAAACCTTGCCATTGAGCTCGGGTAACCTGGGGGTTTATTTCTGGTTCGCTGGCGAGGATACCACCAAGTACATGACTGTTCGGCCTTAGGTAACGATGCCTGACGACCGCCGCGAACGCCGCCTGCCGTTGCCGCCCATCTCCCCCACGACCATCGGCGATCGATGGCCGTCGTTGCGCGGATGGCGATAATGACCGCGCAGCTTCACCCCGTCGCCCTGATCGGCGCCGGCCCGGGCGATCCCGAACTCCTCACCGTCAAGGCGCTCGCCCGCCTTCGCACGGCCGACGTCGTCGTCTACGACAAGCTGGTTTCCGCCGAGATCCTGGCGCTGATCCCGCCGGGGGCGAAGCGCATCTTCGCCGGCAAGATGGCGCGCCGCCATTACATGCCGCAGCCGGAGATCAACGCCCTGCTGGTCAAGCTGGCGCAGTCGGGCCGGCGCGTGGTGCGGCTGAAAGGCGGCGATCCGTTCCTGTTCGGCCGCGGTGGCGAGGAGGCCGAGCACCTCGCCGCCCATGGCATCCCCTTCGAGATCGTCCCCGGCATCACCTCGGCCAGCGGCTGCAGCGCCTACGCCGGCATTCCCTTAACGCACCGCGGCCTCTCGCACGGCTTGCGCATCGTCACCGGCCATACGGAGGGCGACCGGCCGCTCGACCTCAACTGGTCCAGCCTCGCCGATCCGGCGACGACGCTCGTCGTCTACATGGGGCGGACGACGGTGCGCGAACTCACCCGCCAGCTGATCGCCCACGGCATGCCGCCGGACCTGCCCGCCGTTGCCATCGTCAACGGCACCCGCCCCGAGCAGCAGGTGCTGCCGGCGACGCTGGCGACGCTGCCCGAGGTCATCGAGGGCCTCGACCTCGCCGCGCCCACCCTGCTCGTCATCGGCCGGGTGGCGGCGCTGGCGGGGCGGCTCGCCTGGTTCGGCGCCGGTCAGACGGTGAGCGCGCCGTCGGCGGTCAGATAGCCCATCTGCCGCATCATCGCCCGGTGGCTGGTGATCACCGCTTCGACTTGCGGCGGCGACAACACCCGCCGCCAGCCGCCGACGGAGCCTGTGCGAAAGAATCGCCGCGAGGACTTCGAGCGTTCGACGAAGCCGCGCGCCCGTTCCTGCGCCTGGAGCGAATCGAAGGCGGACCGTGCGATCGCCCGCTTGAGCCGCCCCTCGTCGACCGCCTCGCCGAGAAAGGCGATGACCTTGGCGAACGCCGGCTCGGGCGCGGCGGCGAGGTCCTCGTAGCGGACGACGAGACGGTTGAGGCCCGGCGCGCCCAGCCAGCCGCGCAGGTGCCCCGACCAGTCGCCGATGCGCTGGCGCACCGTGCCGGCGTCGGGCTTGAGATCGAGCGCGGGGAACGCCGTCGCCTTGATCGCGTTGTCCAGCGGCAGCCCGTAATGGTCGGCGAAGGAGACCACCATGTCGAGGGGATTGCGGACGATGACGATGGCGCCCCAGGTGACCTCGGCGGTGATCGCCGGCACGCCGTCCACGGCGCCGTGCCAGGCGTGCGTCTTGACGAGGACCCGGCCCGGCTGCGCGCTCGCCAGCAGCCGGTGCACGGCCGGGCGCAGCGTGGCCAGCGCCGGGCCGTCGAGGGTCGCGGCATCGCCCGCGGCCACCTCGGCGTAGTAGCGGCGGCGGGCATCGCTGTAGCTGATCTCCGGCAGCCGGTTGATGTCGAACGCGCCCTCGCCGTCGGCGCGGTAGTTGGCGAGGAAGGCGCGCAGCCAGGTGTTCCCCGACTTGGGATAGGAGGCCAGCCAGAGGATGTGGGTCATCGTCGATCGGCAACCTCGGATAACCCGTCGTTGCGAGGAGGCGCAGCCGACGAAGCAATCCAGGCCTTTGCCCTCTTCCCTGGATTGCCGCGCCCGCTCGCGCGGGCTCGCAATGACGGGTGTGCGGGCAGTGGGACGTCAATGCAAAAGGGGCGGCCCCAAAGGCCGCCCCCTCGCCAGTCTATCGGCGTCGTGATCGGTTAGAAGCCGAGCTTCAGGCCCGAGGCAAAACCCCAGCCGTCGTTGTTGTTGCCAAGGCCGCGGTCCTGGTCCTGGGCGTCGATGTCGTAGAGGAAGAAGCCGCCGACCAGGCGGATGCCCGGGCCGAGGACGTAGGTGCCGCTGATGTTCGCCTGATCGAGGCGCGTCCAGTTGTTGCTGCCCAGGTTGCCGCGCGTCTCGCCCTGCATATAGTTGATGCCGACGACGTACGGGCCCCACTCGTAGTTGGCGCCGACGATCCAGCTGTTGCTCTGCATCGAGTTGATCTGGCCGGCCGACTGCGAGACGGCGACGTTCTTGTTCGGCTGAATATTGAAGGCGCCGCCGAAGCCGAAGCCGGCATAGGTGACTTGCGCGCCGGCGTTCCAGGCAAACAGGTTGGACTGGTTGCCATTGGTGATCTGACCCGCCGCGTTCCTGACGTTGCCGGTCTGGCCCGAGAACGCGTACATGGCGCCCAAGGAGCCTTGCACGCCGAGCTCGCCGAACTTCTCACGGTAGTTGAGGCCGCCTGCCGAGCCGTTCTTGAACTGATTGAACTGGCAGTTGTTGCCGCCGCCGGTGTTCGGAATGTTCGTGAAGTAGGCCGAGCTGTTGCAGTCACCGCCCGGCGGCTCGAAGGTCGGGATGAACGAATAGCCGGCCTGGAAGCCGAAGAAGCGCGGCGTGATGTAGGTGAACTTGCCGGAGTCGTTGTCGTTGAAGCGCAGGTTGGTGGTGCCCAGCGCCGTGTTGAAGTAGCTCTGGTTCGAGGTGTTGACCCAGAAGTCGTTGTTGATCATGTCGCCGGAGTCGACACTGATGCCGCCATCGGGGGCGGTGACGTGCAGCAGGTAGCCGGCGTTGTTCTCGTCACCGACGATCAGCTGGCCATAGGTCTTGTGCTGAACGTAGAGGTAGCTTTCGTCGATGTTGTCGCCCGAGGTGTTGGCCTCGACCTGCACATTGACGCCGATGGTCAGGCCGTTATCCAGCGTCGTCTCACCGATGACGCAGATTTCCGAGTTGTGCTTCTGATCAACCGGGACGGTCTTGATCTTCCGAGTCTGTGGATTTTGGCCCGGAACGGTTGGCGTGTCGATGTCCTGATCGGCGTAGACGCCCCACTGCTGATGGTAACCGGACAGGCCCAGTCTGATCCGTTCGGCTGCCGCGGCGTCAGACGCGGCGCCGGCAATCATGCCGACCGACGCCAGCGCGGTGGTCGCATAGAGAAATTTCTTCATCGGTTTCTCCGCAAGATCCCAGGGTTCCCACCGTGCCGGGCTCGCCTACGGTCGCGCGTGGGCCCGACATGGAACTGAGGGTAGGAAGACACGGCTTCCTGTCGCGATCAAGCGTTGGCGCACCGGGAGTGTTGTGCTTTTTCCCCAGTGTGACGTGTTTGCAACTATGGCGCCGCCGGGCAGGGGCGTTGGCGCCGCCGGGGCGGTGTTGACAGGGGCGGGCGCTGCCGGTACGGAGTCCGCACGGGATGCGAGGAGAATGCGCGATGCGCGGTTTTGGCGCCCTCAGTCGAATCGGCGTGGTGTTGAGCGCCGCTTCGATGATCGTCATCGGCGGCTGTGCCGACGATCCCAACGTCGTCGGTGAATATCCGACGGGCCGGCGCACCGGCGACTCGACGCCCTATGAATACCAGAAGCGGTCCGACGAGGGCCTGTTCGGCTCCGGCGGCCTGTTCTTCGGTACCGGCAAGAAGGCACCCACCGCCGATGAAGGCGCCGGCAGCGGTGGCGGCATCGCCGTCAACGGCTTTCTGTGGCGGGCCTCGCTCGATACCATCGCCTTCATGCCGGTCAATTCCGCCGATCCGTTCGGCGGCGTCATCATTACCGACTGGTATGCGATGCCCGGCGCGCCCGACGAGCGCTTCAAGATGAACATCTATATCCTCGGCCGCTCGCTGCGCGCCGACGGGGTGCGCGTCAACGTATTCCGCCAGACGAAGAACGCCGACGGCGGCTGGATCGATGCCACCGTCGAAGCCGATGCGGGCACCAAGATCGAGGATGCGATCTTGACCCGTGCCCGGCAGTTGCGCTTCGACGTCCTGTCGCAACAGTAGTCGCGGGCGCAAGGCGGCGGCGCGTGTCACGAATCCGCAACGCTCGCTGACCCCAGCCCGGCGATGACCGCGACCGCGCCCCGATCCGCCGCCCCCTCCCGCTACGACGTGCGGACGACGGAGGAGAAGTGGCAGGCGATCTGGGCGGAGCGGCAGACCTTCGCCGTGCCCGACGTGCCGGCGGCGGGCCAGCGCACCTACTATGTGCTGGAAATGTTCCCCTATCCGTCCGGGCGCATCCACATGGGGCACGTCCGCAACTACACCCTCGGCGACGTCGTTGCCCGCTTCCGCCGCGCCCAGGGCTACGCCGTGCTCCACCCCATGGGCTGGGACGCGTTCGGCCTGCCGGCGGAGAATGCCGCCATCGAACGGGGCGTCCATCCCGCGGCGTGGACGCAAGAGAACATCGCGACGATGCGCCGGCAGTTGCAGCGGATGGGCCTGTCCTATGACTGGCGGCGGGAGTTCGCCACCTGCGATCCGTCGTACTACCGCCACGAACAGAAGATGTTCCTCGACTTCCTCAGCCACGGTCTCGTCGACCGGCGGGAGGCGTGGGTCAACTGGGACCCGGTCGAACACACGGTTCTGGCCAACGAACAGGTGATCGACGGCCGCGGCTGGCGGTCGGGGGCGCCGGTGGAGCGGCGCAAGCTCTCCCAGTGGTTCCTGAAGATCACCGAGTTCGCCGACGACCTGCTCGCCGCGCTGGCGAGCCTCGACCGCTGGCCGGAGCGGGTGCGGCTGATGCAGGAGAACTGGATCGGCCGCTCCGCCGGCGCCCGCATCGCCTTCGCGCTGGAGGGCCGGGACGAACGCCTTGAAGTGTTCACGACGCGGCCCGACACCATCTTCGGCGCCTCGTTCTGTGCGATCGCCATCGACCATCCGCTGGCGGTGCGGGCGGCCGCCGCCGATGCGGCGCTCGCCGCCTTCATCGCCGAGTGCCGGCGCCTCGGCACCAGCGAGGCGGCGATCGAGACGGCGGAAAAGCTCGGCTTCGATACGGGCCTGCGCGCCATCCACCCGTTTCAGCCGGGCGTGCGCCTCCCCGTTTATGTCGCCAACTTCGTGCTCATGGACTATGGCCTCGGCGCCATCTTCGGCTGCCCGGCGCATGATCAGCGCGACCTCGACTTCGCTCGCAAATACCGGCTGCCGGTGATTCCCGTGGTGGCGCCCGTGACGGGCGAAGGTTTCGCCGGCGGCGATGTCGCCTATACCGGGCCGGGGCGGCTGATCAATTCGGATTTCCTCGACGGCTTGGAGGTGGAGGCGGCGAAAGCCGAGGTGGCGCGCCGGCTGCAAGCGGCGGGCATGGGCGAGGCGACGGTTACCTGGCGGCTGCGCGACTGGGGCGTCTCGCGGCAGCGGTATTGGGGCTGTCCGATCCCGATCATCCATTGCGCCGCCTGCGGGGCGGTGCCGGTGCCCGACGGCGATCTTCCGGTGGTGCTGCCGGAGGATGTGGATTTCACCGCCCCCGGCAATCCCCTCGACCGCCACCCGACGTGGAAGCACGTCGCCTGTCCGTCGTGCGGGGCGCCGGCACTGCGGGAGACCGACACCTTCGATACCTTCTTCGAATCGTCCTGGTATTTCGCGCGCTTTTGTTCGCCGCAGGCGGAGGACGCGCTGACCCGCGCCGCCGTCGACGCCTGGCTGCCGGTGGATCAGTACATCGGCGGCATCGAGCACGCGATCTTGCATCTTCTCTACTCCCGCTTCTTCACCCGGGCGCTGAGGCGCTGCGGCTATCTCGGCATCGACGAGCCGTTCGCCGGCCTGATGACGCAGGGCATGGTCTGCCACGAGACCTATCGCTCGGCGTCCGGCGCCTGGCTGTCGCCGGACGCGGTCTCGCGGCAGGGCGAGACGCTCATCGAAACCGCGACGGGCGCGCCGGCAACCGCCGGCCGTTCGGAAAAGATGAGCAAATCGAAGAAGAACGTCGTCGACCCCGAGGGGATCATCGCCGTCTACGGCGCCGACACCGCGCGCCTGTTCATGCTGTCCGACAGCCCGCCGGACCGCGACCTCGAATGGACCGAGGCCGGCATCGAGGGCGCCTGGCGCTTCGTCAACCGGCTGTGGCGGATGGTTGTCGAGCCGCGGCTGCCGCTGGCGGCCGCTGGCCTGCCGGCACCGGACGCGGTCGCCGCCCCCTCGTCGGCACTGCTGCGGGAGATGCATCGGACCATCGACCGGGTCACCGACGATCTGGAAAAATTCGGCTTCAACCGCGCCGTCGCCCGGGTGCGCGAATTCGTCAACACCTTGAGCGATTTTGCCGGCGAGGGCGCGGCGGCGGCATGGGCCTACCGCCAGGGCCTTGAGACCACCGTCAAGCTGATCGGGCCGATGATGCCCCATCTCGCCGAAGAACTCTGGCAACGGCTGGGCCATGGCGAACTGCTGGCCGAGCAGCCGTGGCCGGTCGCCGACGCCGCCCACCTCGCCGTCGACGAGGTGACGCTGACGGTACAGGTCAACGGCAAGCTGCGTGGCACCGTGGTGGTGGCGAAGGATGCACCGGAGGCGTTGGCGACGGCCGCGGCGCGGCAATTGCCGGGGGTCATTGCCGCCATCGGCGAGCAGCAACCGCGCAAGGTGATCTTTGTCCAGAACCGCATCATCAACTTCGTCGTTTAGCAACGCGGCGGCCGCGGTCGCTCGTCGAGGCGCCGCCGTCACGGCGGTGTTGTGCCTCATCGCCGCAACGGGGTGCGGATTTCGCCCGATGTATGGCGAGGCGGGGAAGCCGGCGGCGCAGCCGACCGCGGCGGGGACGGCGGATCACTCGCCCGTCAGCGACCTGGCCGCAGTGGGGGTTGCGCGCATCCCCAACCGGCAGGGTCAGATCTTGCGCAACGAACTGAGCGACCGCCTCAACCCGGGGCGGATATCGACCCCATCCCGTTACACGCTGAAGGTCAGTCTGCGCGAGGACGCCCGTGCCCTGGCGATTGACAGGCAGGGCCTCGCCACCCGCAACAACCTGACGATGACGGCACGATATTCGGTCACCGATGACGCGAGCGGCCGCGTCATCTTCACCTCGGGTGCACGGGCCGTCGTCGGCTATGACGTCCTCGCCGGCCAGCCAACGGCCTATTTCTCCACCGTCGTCGCGAGGCAAGATGCGGAAAGCCGCGCCCTCACGCAAATCGCCAACCAGATGACGGCGCGGCTCAGCGCGTTCTTCGACACTCATCCTGGGGGCATCGGCGCCGACGCCCCGTCAGCGCCAGCGGGCGCGGAAGTGCAGCCCGGCTTCATCGAAGAGAGCGATCATTCGCTCGACGACCTGGCGCCGTGGACAGGCGGCACGCAGCCGATGGATGGCGGCATGATGGGCGGCGCCCGGTGAAGCTGACGGGGGCGCGGCTTCGCGGCTTTCTTGCCCACCCCGACCCGGCGATCCTTGTCGCCCTGATCTACGGCCCCGATCGCGGCCTCGTTCACGAGCGTGCGCAGAGCCTGGTGGCGGCGCTTGCGGGCTCGCCGGTCGATCCCTTTCGCTGCGTGGAACTCTCCGCCGAACAGGTGAAAGCGGATCCCGTGCGGCTGACCGACGAGGCGCTGGCCCTCGCATTCGGTGGCGGCCGGCGGGTTGTTGTGGTTCGCGAGGCTGCCGACGCGGTGACCGCTCCGGTGCGCAGCCTGCTGGGCGCTGGCCTGCGGCAGGGCGCTCTCATCGTCCTGGTGGGCGGTGACCTCGGCAAGCGTTCGCCGCTGCGGCAACTCTGCGAGCAGGATGCGGCGGCCGCCGCCATCCCCTGCTACGAGGACGATCAGGACACCCTGCGGCAGGTCATTCGCGAGACCCTCACCGCTCAAGGCTTGTCACCGACACCGGCGGCTTTGGATTATCTGTCGCACAGCCTCGGCGCCGACCGGGCGATCACCCGTGGCGAGCTGGAGAAGCTGGCCACCTACGCCGGCGCCGGACTGCCGGGCGCGGCGGCGGCGGTTGTCGATCTCGATGACGCGCGGGCGGTGGTCGATGACAGCCACGGCGCCTCCCTCAGCGGCATCGTCTTCGCCGCCGCCGCCGGCGATACGGCGGCGCTGGACGGAGCGCTGCATACCGCGTGGCGTGAGGGCCTGTCGCCCGTTGCCATCTTGCGGGCGATGGCCGGCCATGTGCAGCGTCTGCTCACCGCTCGCGCGGCCATCGCCGCCGGGCGCAATGCGGCGCAGGCGATGGCGGCCCTGCGGCCGCCGGTGCTGTTCTTCCATCAGGCGGCATTCCGCCGGCAGCTGGAGCGCTGCAACGAAGCGGGGCTCGCGGCGGCACTGAGCCGGCTGGTCGAGGCGGAGCTGGCCTGCAAGACCACCGGTGCGCCGCAGCGGCTTGTCTGCGCGCGTGCCGTGTTGGCCCTTTGCGGTGACTGGCGGCGATAGCTCTGGCCGGCCGCACTTACCCCCGTGCTCGGGCCGCGCTCACCGGCGGAAAGGGCCGCCCTCGGTCACCGCATGGCCGGCATCCCCATGCCCGGTGGCCGCGAAGCCGTCG
>JALOTH010000221.1 GCA_025458035.1 Rhodospirillales bacterium | reverse complement strand
GTCGGCGTCGTCGAACGGCATTACATCGAAGCGGCTCTCCAATTGACCCGGGGAAACCGCACGTTGACGGCCGAACTCCTCGGTCTCAGCCGGCAAAGCCTGTACGCCAAGCTGGATCGCTATGGTCTCGATGGCGATAACGGCTTTGCGCTCCGCAAAGGCAGGGGATCACTGGCGGACGCCTGACGGTGGATCTGCGCCGATTCTCAGCACCGCGATTCGGCGAGGCCGATCTTTCCAACTGCGAGCGAGAGCAAATCCACCTCGCCGACTCGATTCAACCGCACGGCGCGCTGCTGGTGGTGCGCGAACCGGATCACGTGGTGGTCCAGGCCAGCGCCAATGCGTCGGCCTATCTCAACCTGCATGCGGGCGTTCTCGGTCGCTGTCTTCATGACTTTGCGGCCGACCTCGCGGAGCAGATTCTGCCGCTTCTCGGCGATCCCTTGCATCGCATCCCGAACGCCGTGCACTGCCATCTTGGCGATCCCGAGGGGGCGTTCGACGGCTTGATTCATCGCCCGCTCGCTCAAGGTCTGATCATCGAGCTGGAGCGATCGGGTCCCCTGGTCAGCCTTGCCGACAATGCGGAAGCGTCGCTGCGGACGATCGTTGCGTGTGACAGCCTGCCCGCTCTTTGCGACGAGGCGGCCCGCCTGTTCAAAGCGGTGACCGGCTATGACCGGGTCATGGTGTACCGCTTCAACGATGACGGACATGGCGAAGTCTATGCCGAACAGCGCAACCATGAACTCGAGCCGTTTCTCGGGATGCGCTATCCGGCGTCTGATATCCCGCAGATCGCCCGGGAATTGTACAAACGCAACCGCATTCGTCTACTGGTCGACATTGCCTACGAGCCAGTGCCGCTGACCCCCCGGCTGTCGCCCCTGACCGGGCAGCAGCTCGACATGTCCTTGTGCTTTCTGCGCAGCATGTCGCCGATCCACATCCAGTATTTGAAGAACATGGGGGTCGCCGCAACCCTGGTCGCCTCGCTGGTCGTCGGCGGACGGCTCTGGGGGCTCATTGCCTGCCATCACTATTCACCGCGGCACATCCCCTACGCGATGCGCGCATACTGCGAAATGCTGACGGAAACCATCGCCACCCGCATTGCCGCGCTGGAAAGTTTCATTCAAGGCGATGCGGAACTCACCGTGCGGCGTCTCGAACAGCGCATGATCGCCGCCATTTCCCGCGACGGCGACTGGCCGTCGGCGTTCTACGAGAGCCCGAAAACCCTGCTCCAGCCGCTCAACGCCACCGGCGCGGCCGTGTTGTTCCGCGATGATGTGGTAACCGTGGGAGAGGTGCCGGGGACCTCGCAGCTGCGAGAGATCGTCCGCTGGCTGGACAATCAACCGCGCGCGTCGGTATTTGCCACCGCTTCGCTCGGGACGGACAACCCGGACTTCGCCTTGCTGACTTCGGTGGCATGCGGTCTCGCCGCCGTGCCTGTCTCGAATTCGCCGGGCGAATACATCCTGTGGATGCGGCCCGAACAGATCCGCACCATAACGTGGGGCGGCGATCCGTCGAAGCCGGTCATCGTCGGCGATGATCCGGCCGATCTGTCGCCGCGCCGGTCATTTGCCCAGTGGCATCAATTGGTGGAAGGCACGTCGGAGCCCTGGACACGGGCCGATCTGGCGACGGCACGGCTGATTGGTGAGACGGTCGCCGGGGTCCTGGTACAGTTCCGTTCGGTACGGATGCTGATCGCCCACGACCAGTTGCGCCATGTCAGCCAGCAGATCAGCATGTGTGAGCAGCCGGTCGCCGTCGCCGACGCCGATGGGCGGATCCTGCAGACCAACAGTGCTTTCGAGCAGTTGCTGGCGGTCGGACCTCTCCCGCTAACCCGGCTCGAAGACCTGCCGCCATACTTTGCGGACACCGCCGAGGCGCAACGGCGATTGCATGACCTGGTTGTCGAGCAGCGGAGCTGGCGCGGCGACGTAATGTTGAAAGCGCCGACCGACGACGGCGGTGCCGTTCTGATCTGCGCCGATGCGGTGCTGTCCGCCCCGGGCCGGATCTTGGGCTATGTCATCGTCCTGACGGACCAGCGCCAGCGCCGGGCGGCGGAGGCAGCGCGCCTGCGCTTTCAGCACGGGGTGATGTCGGAGAACCGGTTGAAGGTGACCGGCCTCGATGCCGGGTCTGGCCCGCTTTACCGCAAGCTCCTGTCCGTCTTGGTCGGCAATGCCCAGTTGGCAGCGCTTGAGATCACCCACAGCGCTGACGTCGCGCAGATCCCCGAGAGCCTCGAAAGCGTGCGGCTTTCGGTCAGCCGCAGCGCCGAACTGCTGGAACATCTGGTCAGGCACGCGTCCGCCAGCACCGGAAGAAAGCCGTAGCGTCCGCACACCCGGGGTCGTCACCTGACCATTGCCCCGTCGTCGGCCCGACCCGCCGCCACCCCCGGAGACCTGTGAAAAATCCTCGCTCCTGCCGGGCTGCCGGCACGATCGTGGCCGGATCGTCTTTCCGGCCGTATCACCGGACGCCTTGCGCCGAAAATCGCGATGTGCTTGAAGGATTATGGCTTTCAAGGGAATGGGGGACTTCGCGATGCTTGGCGTGCGCACTGTCGCCTTACGGGCGCTCGTCGTCACTGCCGCTGGAATTTCCCCGACGCCGGCATCGGCGCAAGATCGGCTTCGATCTCGGCTCGACGGCCGCAACGCCGGAGGCGATCCGCGCGATGGTTGAAGAACTGGCGAAGAAACGCGATCGCTGATGGCTCGGCACGCCAGCACCGTGG
>JALOTH010000111.1 GCA_025458035.1 Rhodospirillales bacterium | reverse complement strand
CGGGTTGCTTTCGCCACTTAATCGCGCGTTCGAACTCGTAACCAGCCTGACGGCCGCCAACTCATTGATTTCGAAAAAAACCCAAGCTGGTGACTTTTTCGGCGCAGTCACCAGCTTTCGGAGAAACGGGCCGAAGAGAGAACGCTGGGGAGCTTCGGCGAGGTGTCGCGGTCACCAGCCGCGCCCGCAAACCCTTTTGAAACAACGCGTTTTTCTGGCGGCCGGATCGGCGGAGAGAACTTCCCAATGGCTGCGGCTGGCGGAGGGGGTGGGATTCGAACCCACGGTACGCTTGCGCGTACAACGGTTTTCGAGACCGCCCCGTTCGGCCGCTCCGGCACCCCTCCTCGAACCCTGCCACCCCGAACGGTCCGCGCGCGTGCGCTCTCCGCCTTCGGGCCTTGCGAACGAGGCGCTCTTTATGACGGCGCGGCTAGCGGTTGACAAGGACGTTGCCTTGGGTAATCTAGGCCATCGCGCGCCGTGGGGCCTCTCCGGCGCGCGTAGCTATTGTTGTTCGATCGCTTGGCGCGTCACACGGTTGACCACGGAACCCCTCATGTTTGCAGTAATCCGCACCGGCGGCAAGCAACTGCGCGTCGCCCCCAATGACCGCATCGTTGTCGAGCGCCTGCACGGCGATCCCGGCACCGCCGTCAGCTTCGGCCCGGTGCTGATGCTGGGCGGCGGCAGCGAACCTCTCGTCGGCCGTGCCGTTCCCGCCACCGCCCGTGTCTTCGGCGAGATCATCGCCCAGGACAAGGGCGAGAAGGTCCTGATCTTCAAGAAAAAACGCCGCAAGAACCATCGCCGGCTGCGCGGCCATCGCCAGCCGCAAACGGTCGTCAGGGTGACCGCCATCAGCCCCTCCGGCGAGGCGGCGCCGGCCGAAACGCCCGCCGCGGCACCCGGCCCCGCACCGACACCGGACACCGCCGCGGCCGATGCCGCCGCGCCGAGGAACGAAGAGGACTAGACGATGGCGCACAAGAAAGCCGGCGGCAGCTCGCGCAACGGCCGTGATTCCAACCCGAAGATGCTCGGCGTCAAGAAGTATGGCGGCGAGGCGGTCGTCCCCGGCAACATCATCGTTCGCCAGCGCGGCACCCAGTTCCATCCCGGCGCCGGCGTCGGCATCGGCCGCGATCACACGCTGTTTGCCCTCGCCGCCGGCCGCGTCGCCTTCGAGCGCAAGGCCCGCGGCCGCACCTTCGTGCGGGTGACCACCGAGGCGGTACCGGGTTAAGCGCCGCCCCGCCGCTACCGCCGTCCTGCCGGACCGCCGGGGTCCACCCGTTCACGACCGGCGGCGCAGAATGCGACGGCGAAACCTGCACGAAAGCGATGAAGTTCCTCGACCGCGTCAAGGTGATGGTGGCAAGCGGCGCCGGCGGCAACGGCTGTGCCTCGTTCCGGCGCGAAAAGTTCATCGAGTTCGGCGGACCGGATGGCGGTGATGGCGGCGATGGCGGCAGCGTCATTGCCGAAGCGGTCGAGGGACTGAACACACTCATCGATTACCGCTATCAGCAGCATTTCAAGGCCGCCCGCGGTGGCCACGGCATGGGCAAGGGCAGAACCGGCGCGCGCGGCCGCGACGTGGTGCTCAAGGTCCCGGTCGGCACGCAGATTTTTGAGGACGACGGCGAAACGCTGATCGCTGACTTCACCCACCCGGGCGAGCGGGCGCTGCTGGCAAAGGGGGGGCGCGGCGGCCTCGGCAACCTCAATTTCAAATCGTCCACCAACCAGGCGCCGCGCCGTGCCGATCCGGGCGAGCCCGGTTGCGAACGGTGGATTCGAATGCAGCTCAAGCTGATCGCCGACGCCGGGCTGATCGGCCTGCCCAACGCCGGCAAGTCCACCTTTCTCGCCGCCGTCAGCCGCGCCCGGCCGAAAGTCGCCGATTATCCGTTCACCACGTTGCAGCCGCAATTGGGTGTGGTCGCCGTCAACTCAGCGAGCTTCGTGCTCGCCGACATCCCCGGGCTGATCGCCGGCGCGCACGAGGGCCATGGTCTCGGCACCCGCTTCTTGAGCCATATCGAGCGCTGCCGGGTGCTGATCCACCTCGTCGACGGCACCGCCGCCGATGCCGCCGCCGCCTACCAGACGGTGCGCGGCGAGGTGCGCGCCTACGGCGCCGGCATCGCCGACAAACCCGAGATCCTCGTCCTCAACAAGATCGACGCCCTGCCGCCGGAGGTTGCCTGCGCACGCGCGACGGAACTGGCCGCCGCCGCCGGGGGGGGCACGGACGTACTCATGGCCTCCGGCATCAACGGGGCCGGCACGGCCCTGGTGCTGCAGCGGGCGCTTTCGGCGATCACCGCCGCGGGCGCCACCGACCCTGCCAACGCTGCCCGCGCCACCGGCCCTGCCAACGCTGCCCAGGCCACCATCGCCCCGGCCCCCCCGCCGGCGGACCCCTCGCCATGAGCCCGCACCGGCGTTCCACCTCGCTCGCCGCCGGTCAGCGGATCGTCGTCAAGATCGGCTCATCGCTGCTCGTCGAGGATGGCGACGGCGCCATCCGCCGGCCATGGCTGGAGGCGCTCGCCGCCGACGTCGCGGCCATGCGCGAGCGCGGCCAGGACGTGCTGCTCGTCTCCTCCGGCGCCATCGCCTGTGGCCGCCGCCACCTTGCGCTGCCGCGCCGCCCGCTGCGGCTGGATGAGAAACAGGCGGCCGCCGCCACCGGCATGATCCGCCTCGCCCACGCCTATCAGGAGGCGCTGGGCCAGTGGGGCGTCACCGTGGCGCAAGTGCTGCTGACCCTCGATGATACCGAAGATCGGCGCCGCTATCTGAACGGCCGCAATACGCTGGCAACGCTGCTGCGCCTCGGCGCGGTGCCCTTGATCAACGAGAACGACACCGTCGCGACCGACGAAATCCGCTTCGGTGACAATGACCGCCTCGCCGCGCGGGTTGCCGCCATGGTCGGCGCCGATACGCTGGTGCTGCTCTCCGATATCGACGGGCTCTACACCGCCAACCCGCGGCACGATGCCACCGCCCGCTGGCTGCCGGTGGTGCACGAGGTGACGGCGGAAATCGAAGCGATGGCCGGGGCGGCATCCCCCGGCTTCGGTTCCGGCGGCATGATCACCAAGCTGCTGGCGGCCAAGATCGCCCTCGCCGCCGGCTGTCGCATGGTCATCGCTCTTGGCCGCGAGCCGCATGCCCTCAAGCAGCTGGATGAGGGCGCCCGCTGTACCTGGTTCCTGCCGGCGGCCTCGCCGCAAACCGCCCGCAAGCAGTGGATACTGGGCTCGTTGAAGCCGGCGGGCACGCTCATCGTCGACGACGGCGCGGCGGTCGCCCTTGCCCGTGGCCGCTCGCTGCTGCCGGCCGGTGTCATCCGCATCGAGGGTGAGTTCGGCAAGGGCGCGGCGCTGGAGGTCCGCACCGCCGATGGGCGGCTTCTCGGCAAGGGGCTCTCGCTGTACGGCGCCGCCGACGCGCGGCGCATCCTCGGCCACAAGAGCGGTGAAATCGAAGCCTGCCTCGGCTACCGTGGCCCCGATGAGATCATCCACAGGGATGACTTGGCACTCGAACGGGAGCGCGCGGGATGACGGCAGCGGCGACGGCACAGCGGACGGCGGAGAAACGGGCGAGCCCGCCCGCACCGTTGAAAGCGATGATGGATACGCTGGGATCGGCGGCGCTGGCGGCCGCGGCCGCGCTGGCAACCGCCTCGACCGCGGCGAAGAACACCGCACTGCGCCAGAGCGCGGCCAACATCCGCGCGCGCGCCGGCGACATCGCCGCCGCCAATGCCCGCGACATGGCCGCCGCCGAGGCCAAGGGGTTGAGCGCAGCCATGCTCGACCGGCTGGCGCTCACGCCGTCCCGCATCGAGGCGATGGCGGCGGGGCTCGAGGACATCGCCGCCCTGCCCGATCCCGTCGGCGCCGTCATCGCCGCCTGGGACCGGCCAAACGGCCTTCACATCGAGCGGGTACGCACGCCGCTGGGTGTCGTCGGCGTCATTTTCGAATCCCGCCCGAACGTGACGGCCGATGCCGGAGGTCTGTGCCTGAAGGCGGGCAACGCCGTGATCCTGCGCGGCGGTTCGGAAAGCTTCCAGTCATCATCGACCATCGCCGAATGCCTCGCCGCCGGCCTCGTTGCCGCCGACCTGCCGGAGGCCTCCATCCAGTTGGTGCCAACCACCGACCGGGCCGCTGTCGGTCTCATGCTCGGAATGGCCGATGTCATCGACGTGATCGTGCCGCGCGGCGGCAAGTCGCTGATCGAGCGGGTCAGCGCCGAAAGCAAGGTGCCGCTGTTCAAGCATCTGGAAGGCATCTGCCACACCTATGTGCACGCCGCCGCCGACGCCGAGATGGCGCGCCGCGTCGTCGTCAACGCGAAGATGCGGCGGACCGGCATCTGCGGTGCCACCGAAACGCTGCTGGTGGATCGCAGTATCGCCGCGCAGCTATTGCCGCCGATCCTCGATGACCTGATCGCGTTGGGCTGCGAGATCAGGGGTGACGCCGCCTGCCAAGCGCTCGATGGACGGGTCAACCCGGCGCAGGCGGCGGACTGGAATACCGAATACCTCGACGCCATCTTGTCCGTGCGCGTCGTTGATGACCTCGAAGAGGCGATCCGCCACATCCAGCGCCACTCGTCCCACCACACCGAGGCGATCATCACCGAAGACGCGGCGGCCGCGGAGACATTTGTGCGCCGTCTCGACAGCGCCATTCTCCTGGTCAATGCCTCGACCCAGTTCGCCGATGGCGGCGAGTTCGGAATGGGCGCCGAAATCGGTATCGCCACCGGCAAGCTGCATGCACGCGGCCCCGTTGGTGTCGAACAGCTCACAAGCTTCAAATACATCGTCCGCGGCTCCGGCCAGTGCCGGCCGTGAGCGCGCCGCATCGCCAGTGACATGAAGAAGGACGAGCCGCGGTCTTGGCCGCTTCGCTGTGTCGAACATCCGGCGTTTCAGCGGACGATCCTCGCTCTCATCATCATCAATGCCATCACCCTGGGGATGGAGACGTCGCCATCGATCATGGCGGCGGTCGGCCCGCAGTTGATCGCACTCGATCGCCTGATCCTCGCCGTCTTCGTCATCGAACTCGGCCTGCGCATCGCCGCCTACGGCCGGCGCTTCTTCCGTGACCCGTGGAGCCTGTTCGACCTGTTCGTGGTCATGATCGCCCTGATGCCGCAGGCCGGGCCGTTGTCGGTGCTGCGGGCGCTGCGCATCCTGCGCGCCCTGCGCCTGATCTCGGCGGTGCCCCGTCTGCGGCGGGTGGTCGCCGCGCTGCTTTCCGCGATCCCCGGCATGGGCGCCATCATCTTGCTGATGTGCCTGATCTTCTACGTGGCAGCGGTGATCGCGACGAAGCTGTTCGGGTCCCGGTTTCCGGAATGGTTCGGCACCATCGGCGAGAGCCTGTATTCACTGTTCCAGATCATGACACTGGAAAGCTGGTCGATGGGGATCGTCCGGCCGGTGCTGGAAGTCTATCCCCACGCCTGGGCCTTTTTCGTTCCCTTCATTCTGATCGCCACGTTCACCATGCTGAACCTGTTCATCGCGGTCATCGTCAACGCCATGCAGTCCCAGCACAACATCGAGGTGGAACAGGCGGAGGCGGCGGCGCACGAGGAACGCGCCGTCATGCTGGACGAGATCCGGGCCCTGCGCCGGGACCTGGATCGGTTGCTGGTGGCGATGGAACGACCGCCGGCGGCGGCGAGCGGGTTGGCCCCATCGGCTTCCGCCGCCGAGACCGCCGCTCCCGCTTTACCGCAGCGAAACGAATCCTGATCCCATCCAAGACGTGAAATCCGCCCCGTCGTCCGGCACCGGGATTGACGCCGCGTGCCGCCTTGACTTGCGCGGCGCGGCGGGATCACATGGCAATGCGACCTCGGATCAAGCCGAGGCGAAGTAAAAGGCGGCGGCAAGCCGCCCGTGATGGCAACACGAGGGGAGGAACACGGCCGATGGTATCGATCAATCTGCGTGTCAACGGAAACGCTGTGACCGCGGACGTGGAGCCGCGAACGCTGCTCGTCTCCTTCCTGCGCGAGCGGCTGGGACTGACCGGCACCCACGTCGGCTGCGATACCAGCCAGTGCGGCGCCTGCGTCGTCCTCGTCGATGGGCTCAGCACCAAGTCCTGTACGCTGCTGGCGGTGCAGGCGGACGGCCGCGAGGTGATCACCATCGAGGGCCTCGCCAGGAATGGCGCGCTGCACCCGGTGCAGCAGGCGTTCCACGAGCATCACGCGCTGCAATGCGGATTCTGCACCCCGGGAATGGTGCTCAGCGTTGTCGATCTCCTGTCGCGGACGGCACGGCCCAACGAACACGAGATCCGCGAATGGCTGGAGGGCAACTTCTGCCGTTGCACGGGCTATCACAACATTGTCAAGGCGGTCGCGGATGCGGCGACGCGCCCGGGAGCGGGCCATGTCGGCTAACGCCACCGGTATCGGCGCCTCCGTCCGCCGGCGCGAGGATTTCCGCTTCCTCACCGGCTGCGGCCGCTACACCGACGATATCAACCAGCCGGGCCAGGCCTATGCCTGGTTTCTGCGCTCGCCCTTGCCGCACGCCCGGATCACCGCCATCGACGTTGCCGCGGCATCGGCGATGCCCGGTGTCGTCGCCATCTTCACCGGCGCCGACCTCGCCGCCGACGGCGTCGGCACCCTGCCCTGCGGCTTCGCCCCCGACGGCGGGCCGATCAAGGAACCACCCTACCCGGCGCTGGCCGAGGACCGCGTCCGGTTCGTTGGGGACCGCATCGCCGTCGTCATTGCCGATAGCGTCGCCGCCGCCCGCGATGCGGCCGAGCGGATCGATGTGATTTTCGAGGAACTGCCCCTCGTCACATCGACGCTGGCGGCACGGGCCGACGGCGCGCCGCAACTGCACGACGACGCACCGGGCAACCTGTGCTTCGCCTGGACGATCGGCGATCCGGCGGCGGTAGAAAAGGCATTCGCCACCGCCGATGCCGTCGTCAGCCTTGACCTGGTCAACAACCGCAAGAGCCCCAACGCCATCGAGCCACGCGCCTGCATCGGTGAATACGACAGGGCCCGCGACCGCTACACGCTGACGACGACGACGCAAAACCCCCATGTCATCCGCCTGCTGCTCGCGGCCTTCGTGCTGAAGATCCCCGAGCACAAGCTGCGCGTCGTCTCGCCGGACGTTGGCGGCGGCTTCGGCTCGAAAATCCCCCACTACGGCGAAGAGGTGGTCGTCACCTGGGCGGCGAAGCGGGTGGGCCGCCCGGTGAAATGGACGGCCGAGCGCTCGGAATCGTTCCTCTGTGATACCCACGGCCGCGACCACGTGAGCCACGCGGAGTTGGCGCTTGCCGCCGACGGCAAGTTCCTCGGGCTGAAGGCCAAGACCGTCGCCAACCTCGGTGCCTATCTGTCAACCTTCGGTCCGCTGATCCCCACCTATCTCTATGCGACGCTGCTGTCCGGGCAGTACGCGTTGCCGGCGATCCATTGCGAGGTCGAAGGGGTGTTCACCAACACTTGCCCCGTCGACGCCGAGCGGGGCGCCGGCCGCCCGGAAGCGACCTTCCTGCTGGAACGCATCGTCGACGTTGCGGCACGCGCCCTCGGCAAGAGTCCGGCGGAGATCCGCCGCCGCAACCTGATTGCCAGGAACGCCTTTCCCTACCAGACACCGGTCGCCTTGCAGTACGACTCGGGCGATTACGAGAAGGTGCTCGATCAGGCGCTGCTGCTGGCCGATTGGACCGGTTTCGCGGCGCGGCGGGAGGAGGCGCGGCGGCGCGGCAAGCTGCGGGGCATCGGCCTTTCCGCCTACATCGAAGCCTGCGGCCTCGCCCCTTCCAACGTCGCCGGGGCGATCGGTGCCCGCGCCGGCCTGTTTGAGGCGGCCGAGGTGCGGGTTCACCCGACCGGATCGGTCACGGTCTTCACCGGTTCCCACAGCCACGGCCAGAGCCACGACACGACCTTCGCTCAAGTCGTCGCCGACCGCCTCGGCATACCCATGGATAACGTCGAGATCGTCCATGGCGATACCGATGCGGTGCCGTTCGGCATGGGCACCTACGGCTCGCGCTCCCTGGCCGTCGGTGGCTCGGCGATCGTCAAGGCGATGGACAAGATCATCGCCAAGGGGCGCAAGATTGCCGCCCATGCCCTGGAAGCGGGTGAAAACGATATCGAGTTCACGGACGGCGCGTTCACCGTGATCGGCACCGACAAGTCGATCCCGTTCGCGCAGATTGCGTTGTCCGCCTATGTCCCGCACAACTACCCGCTGGACGAACTGGAACCGGGGCTCGATGAGCAGGCGTTCTACGATCCGCGCAACTTCACTTTTCCCTTCGGCTGTCACGTCTGCGAGGTGGAGATCGATCCCGCCTCCGGCGCCGTTGCGGTCGTCGGCTATACCGCGATCGACGATGTGGGCACCGTCATCAACCCGATGATCGTCGAAGGGCAGATCCACGGCGGCGTCTGCCACGGCATTGGCCAGGCGCTGTTCGAGCAGGCGGTCTACGACGAGGAAACGGGCCAGCTGGTCACCGGTTCGTTCGCCGACTACGCGTTTCCCCGCGCCGATGCCCTGCCCAGCCTGCGGATCGGCCACAACGTCACCCCGTGCCCGCACAATCCCCTCGGCGCCAAGGGCTGTGGCGAGGCGGGAGCGATCGCTGCGCCGGCGGCGGTGATCAACGCCGTCGTCGACGCCCTCGCCGAATACGGCATTACCCATGTCGACATGCCGGCGACGGCGGAGCGGGTCTGGCGGCTGATCCGCAACGCCGAGCCGGCGCTCGCCGCGCAATAGGAAACGGGGGGTCCCTGCATGTACGCCTTCGAATACGTCCGCCCGGTGACACTGACCGGAGCTCTCATCGCGCTGCGCGCCGCGCCGGACGGGCGCTACCTGGCTGGCGGCATGACGCTGCTGCCAACCCTGAAGCAGCGGCTGGCGCAGCCGTCGCACTTGATCGACCTCGCCGGCGTTCCGGAACTGACGGCGATCCGCTTCGAGCCGGGCCTGGTGACGATCGGCGCGATGGCGACGCACGACCGGGTCGCCCGCTCCGACATCGTCCGCCAGGAAATCCCGGCGCTGGCGGCGCTCGCCGGCGGCATCGGCGATCCGCAGGTGCGCAATCGCGGCACCATCGGCGGCTCGCTCGCCAACAACGATCCGGCGGCGGACTATCCGGCGGCGATCCTGGCGCTCGCCGCGATCATCCGCACCGACCGCCGCGAGATTGCCGCCGACGACTTTTTCCGCGGCATGTTCGAAACCGCGCTGGCCGCCGACGAACTGATCACCGCGGTGCGGGTGCCGGTGCCGGAAAAGGCCGCCTACGCCAAGTTCGATCAGCCGGCCTCGCGCTACGCGATGGCGGGCGTATTCGTGGCGAAGACCGCGGGCGGCGTCCGTGTCGCCGTCACCGGGGCGGCGCCTGGCGTCTT
>JALOTH010000220.1 GCA_025458035.1 Rhodospirillales bacterium | reverse complement strand
CCGTCCGAGCGCTCATGCCGGCCGGCGCCGACCAGCGCCTCGACGTCAGCGTCCATGATGATCTGCAGCACCGTCTCGGTCAGCGCACACAGGAAATTGCCGTCATCGGCCTTCTGCATTGCTTCGATCAGCGCCATTCTGTCCTCGGTCATCGGGTCCTCCTCGGTTGCCGGTGAAGCCTCGCAACTCCACCCTAGCCGACAGATCCGATGGCCGCCTCATAACCGCGGCGCGCCTGCGCCAGACTCGTCGCCGGTCGCTCCGGCGCGCCGCTCACCGACAAATTCCACCACCTCCGTGGACGCTAACACGTGCCACCATTCCTCGTCGGTCAGATCACTCGGATAGCGCAGCTTGCTGCGGTCGTAACGATGGCGGTTCTCTTGCGTCCACATCGGCAGCCTCCTGCAAATCCGTCCACCGTCCACCACTACCATGGAATCACAGATGACTCTCCCGATTCAACACCTTCCCGGACAGACACTGAGGCACATGCGTCATAATCAATGGGGGATTGGTATTACTCTCGCCAAGCGTGGGGTCAGGCGGCCAAGGAAGAAGGCGTAGCGGCATAGCAACGATGTGGCAGCCTACGGCACAGGAATACATAAAATACGAGGATATGTTCGCATAAAATATAAGAACGTGGGATCAACCTATTGAAAAAATAGCAACATACTAACACGGCTTGGCAAGGATATCGTCGGGTAAATTTATATCGCGATCTCTTTGTCTGTCCAGAGCGCCAGATGAACGGTGGGGCCATTGGAGGCGTCGAAAAACCCATGGCGTGGGGCGGTTTGGCGTGATACCGGCGGCCTGTGACGGCAGGAAGCCTCGAAAAAACTGGTGGTGTTGAGATCTAACGGCTGATTCAGTGGCTCCCTGGGTGACGGGAGGCGGTGATGGTGGATCAGCGGGGCTTTTTCGATCTGGACGAGCGCTAGGCGGCGCCGTCGGCGGCGGGGGATCCACTGGAACGGCTGGCGTCGATGGTGAAATTTGGACTTCGAGGTGTTCCGGCCTGATCCCGGCGCGGCGCTCGCCCGTTCGGACCGGGCAAGGGGCGGCCGGCCCCCCGATGACGCCGTCTTGATGTTCAAGATCCTGGTGCTCCAGGTTCTGTACAGCCTGTCCCACGATCAGGCCGAGTTCCAGATCCTTGACCGGCGCAGCTTTGGCCGGTTCCTCGGCCTCGACAACGGCGATAAGGTTCCCGATGCCAAGGCGATCTGGACTCACCGCTTCGCGCTTCGCTCCGGGAAACGCTGAAGCGGGCCCGGGCAGTGCAGCGCCTGTTCGAGCGGTTCAATGCCGTCCTGAACGACCGCGGGTATCTCGCCATCGGCGGGCAGATCGTCGACGCGACGGTCATCGAGACGCGCCGCCCGCGACTGACCAGCAAGGAGAAGGCGACGATCAAGGGCGGCGGCACGCCCGAGCACAGGTCGAAGGCAAAGCACGCCCAGATGGATCGCGCCGGCCGCTGAAAGTGGAGTAGCTTGAACTTAATCTGACAGTGTGTGTGTTGGTTTCCGAAGACAGGATCCGGTGGGCGGGTCGCGGTTCTCAATGGAGAGCGGGACCGCGGCCCGGCCACCGGCGGTGACGGAGACGACGACATGACACAGGAACAGAAGATCATTCGAGCCAAGGTTGGCTTGCTGGAGTTGGCGAAGCAACTCGGTAACTTCAGCCAAGCCCGCAAGATGATGGGGTATAGCCGCGGCAGCTTCTATTGGTTTAATACCAAGGCTTATGGAGGGTGACGCGCGAGGAGGATTCCCCTGGCGGCGTAGATGTGATTATGGGATGGCCCGCCCCTCTCTGCGCGATCCGATAGGATGGCGTGTGGTTTTCACAGAGAGGAACGGGCCGATGAATATCGTGGTTCTGGGGATCGATCTGGGCAAGAATTCTTGCCGCCTGGCGGGTCTGGACGGTTGCAACGTGGTTGTGCTGCGTCGCTGGATGCGGCGTGAGGCGATCGAGAATTTTGTCGGCGGGCGGCGTCCGTGCGTCGTGGCGATGGAGGCGTGCTGCGGCGCGCATCATCTCGGGCGGGTGTTCGGTGCGCGGGGCCACGAGGTTCGGCTGGGGTGTCGCCGGAGTATGTGCGCCCTTACGTGAGGGCACAGAAGAACGACGACCGGGACGCCGAGGCGATCGCGGAAGCGGCGACGTGGCCGACGACGTGGTTCGTTCCGGTGAAGAGTGTGGCGCAGTCCGACGTGCAGGCGCTGCATCGGGCACGCGAGCGGCTGGTGTCCGAGCGGACGGCGCTGATCAATCATCTGCGCGCGCTGTTGCTCGAACACGGAATCACCGCCCCGCAAGGGCGGGGGAAGCTGGCGACGGAGGTGTGCACCTTCGCCGCGCCGACGAGGACGACCGCCGGTTGAGCCCGCGCATCCGGCTGCTGGTCGAGGAACTGCGCCGCGAATGGCAGTCGCTCGACGAGCGGATCGCCGCCTTCGATGCGGAATTCGCGGCGCTCGCGCGAGAAGACGCGGCCGCCCGACGGCTGATGACGATCCCCGGCATCGGCACCATCAATGCGACGATGCTGGCGGCGGCGGTCGGAGACCCGCGGGCGTTCGGGCGCGGGCGAGACATGGCGGCTTGGCTGGGTCTCACGCCGCGACAGCGGACGACCGGCAGCAAACCCCGCCTGCTCGGGGGATCAGCAAGCGCGGCAATCGCTACCTGCGCAAGAACCTGATCCATGGCGCGCGGGCGGTCCTGCCGCGCCTCGCCGACCAGCCAACGCTGCTCGGACGATGGACTAGCCCGGATTTCTC
>JALOTH010000110.1 GCA_025458035.1 Rhodospirillales bacterium | reverse complement strand
GCGCTCCAGCACGGTGCGTGTCTTCGCCGCCAGCGCGGTGTTATCGCAGCTCCAGTTCCGGATGTCGGCTTCCGTCGCCGCTTCCGGGGCAAAATCCGCGTCGTCGACGTTCAGTGCGAATGCCCGATGCAATTCGCCGATACGGCTGCCGAGAACCTCCATCTGCATCCAGTGGCCCTCGTGGATGGCGAGGGTGTCGGGGGCCGCATCCTCCTCCATCGTCAGCAGGTCCAGTTCGCTCAGGGTCCGATCCAGATGGTCAAGGGTCAGCGCCCAGCCGTCCCCCTGATTGCGAATGAACTCCTGCACCAGGGCAACGGCGGTGACCGAACCATCGCCGCCCAGCAACTCGACGGAGGCGAGCAGGCGCGGCGCGTTGGCATAGTGGGCGACGTCGGTGAGAAAGCGGCCGACCTCAACTTCAGGATGAATACCCGGATATAACCGCCTATAAATCTTTATGATCACCCGATCGTCGATCAGCAGCGACGTGTTGCTTTGCTCAACCCCCAGCCGCCGGCAGTGCCGTCCGGTAACGTCGCGAAACTCGGCAAAGGCGGCCGTCGTCCGACCGATGAGGCCGCCGCCCGCGGCCGTACGCACCGTGCGGCCCGCAGCAGCGGCATCGACGATCAGTCGCGGCAGGTGGTCCGATACCGTCGCATCATACAGCACGCCAAGGTCGGCACCGCGGCGGACCCGTGCCAGCACATGGGGGTGCAGCCGCGACAGCGGATCATCGTCCTCGGTCTCCCAGGCCAGCGCCAGCGGCAAGCCGTAGCGCTGCGGCGGCATTCCGTCCCGTGAGGCATCGAGGATGGCGAGGACACAGTCGGCGCCCTCCGTGGCAAGGTGGGCGTAGTCGGCAAAGATCGTTGTCGTCACCAACCCTTCCTTATCGGCGTACCAGCGCTGCAGCGGCAGGAACTCCGGCAGCACCCGGCTCGTCAGGATCTCGGCGGTGCGCCCGGTCAAGATGTCGGGCCAGTTCGCCGGCAGCAGCAGTGTCTGAAACTCCGGCAGCGCCGCGGCAGGCGGTTCATGCCAGGAGGGCGCCTCCGCCGCCTCGGCGAGCACGAACGCATAGAACCCGTAGCCGGGCAGGGTGATGGAATAGGGTAACTCGCCGATCGGAGGAAAGGCGCTGCGGTTGAGGATTTCGACCGGCACGCGCCCCTTGAAGCCGCTCAAGTCAAGTTCCGCCGCTTGCGGTGACGCGGCGAGGTTGGCGACACACAGCACGACCTCGTCCGGACAGTCGCGGATGTAGGCGAGAACCTTGCGGTTGCGGGGGTAGAGCAGGCGGGTCTCGCCGCGGCCCAGCGCGCCATGGTGGTTGCGCGCGGCGAGCGCGCGGCGGGTCCAGTTCAGCAGCGAAGCCGGCTGGCGGAGTTGCATCTCGACGTTGACCGCGCTGTAGCCGTAGACCGGATCCATGATCGGCGGCAGGTACAACTTTTGCGGGTCCGCTTTCGAGAAGCCGCCGTTGCGGTCGGAGGACCACTGCATGGGCGTGCGTACGCCGTTGCGGTCCCCGAGGTAAATGTTGTCGCCCATGCCGATCTCATCGCCGTAGTAGAGGACCGGCGTTCCGGTCAGCGTCAGCAGCAGGCTGGTCAGCAGTTCGATCTTGCGGCGGTCGCCACCCAGCAGCGGCGCGAGCCGCCGACGGATGCCGAGATTGATCCGGGCGTGCGGGTCGGCGGCGTAGAAGCGCCAGAGGTAATCGCGTTCGCGCACGCTGACCATCTCCAAGGTCAACTCATCGTGGTTGCGCAGGAACACCGCCCACTGACAGCCGTCGGGAATTTCCGGCGTTTGTCGCAGGATATCGGTGATCGGATAGCGGTCCTCGCGGGCCAGCGCCATGTAGATGCGCGGCATCAGCGGAAAGTGGAACGCCATGTGGCATTCATCGCCATCGCCGAAATACGGGCGAACGTCTTCCGGCCATTGGTTGGCTTCGGCCAGGAACATGCGATCCGGGTAATGGGCATCGAGCCAGGCGCGCAACCGCCTGATGACGTCGTGGGTCTCGGGAAGGTTCTCGTTGCTGGTGCCTTCCCGCTCGCATAGGTACGGAATGGCGTCGAGACGCAGGCCGTCCACCCCCATTTCCAGCCAAAACCGCATGATGCGGGTGATTTCTCGGAAGACGCGCGGATTATCGAAGTTGAGGTCCGGCTGGTGGCTGAAGAATCGGTGCCAGTAATAGCTCCTGGCCTCATCGTCCCAGGCCCAGTTCGACGTCTCCGTGTCACAGAAAATGATGCGTGTACCGGCGAATTTCTTGTCGCTATCGCTCCAGACGTAGTAATCCCGCCAAGGTGACCCCGGCTTGGCGCGGCGCGCCCGCTGAAACCAGGGATGCGCGTCGGAGGTGTGATTGATCACCAGTTCGGTGATGACGCGCAGGCCGCGACGATGCGCCTCGTCGAGGAAACGCCGGAAATCGCGGATCGACCCATATGCCGGATGGACCCGGCAGTAATCGGCAATGTCGTAGCCATCGTCGCGGAGCGGCGAGGGGTAGAACGGCAGCAGCCAGACGGCGGTGACGCCGAGATGGGACAAATAGTCGAGCTTCTGGGTCAGTCCACGAAAGTCGCCGTTGCCATCGCCATCGGTGTCGTAGAAGGCCTTGACGTGAAGCTGATAGATGACGGCGGTCTGATACCAGGGAAGGGGCGCTGGCGCCGGGATCTGCATCCTTCTCAGTCTCCTTCTGACCCTCAGCATACTGTTCGTTGCAGCGAGCGGCAGCCGCCTCTGTCCGAGACGACTGGCGCCGCCACAATTTCGTCGGCGTTCCCATATAAGTTCCCATATAGGATGTAGGTGCTTGTGCCGATGGTGTCAGCGTTTTCGTGTCGATCACCGCTGCGGGATGCCGGCGATCGCAACCGCGTTTCGTGCGTCCCGTCACGGACGTGTTCCGTGATGGTGGCCACGGATCAGCGATCGTAGGGAGCCATGACGGGATGATGCCAGGACCGGCGAGAGCGTGCTTTGGCGCGCATATCGAGGGAACAGGCGTGCGCTTTCGTTTCTGGGCGCCGGACTGCCGGTGTGTCGCGCTGTCTATCGAAAGCGCCGTCGATATCACCGAGTACGCGCTCGAGAAGCGTGGCGATGGCTGGTGCGAACGGTTCATCGACGGCATCGGCGCCGGCACGCGCTACCGCTTCCGCATTGACGGCGATCTGCGCGTTCCCGACGCCGCCTCGCGCTTTCAGCCGGACGACGTGCACGGAGCCAGCGAAGTCATTGATCCCGGCGCCTATGGCTGGCGGTGTTCGGATTGGCGCGGCCGGCCGTGGGAGGAGGCGGTCATTTACGAGTTGCACGTGGGCACCTTCACCCCCGAAGGAAGTTTTGACGGGGTCCGCGGGCGGCTGGATAAACTGGTCGATCTCGGCGTGACCGCGATCGAGCTGATGCCGGTGGCCGACTTTCCCGGCGCCCGCGGCTGGGGCTACGATGGCGCGCTGCTCTATGCGCCGGACGCCCGCTATGGGCGTCCAGACGACCTTAAGGCGTTGATCGATGCGGCGCACGGTCACGGCCTGATGGTGCTGCTGGACGTCGTCTACAACCACTTCGGACCCGAGGGTAACTACCTAAACGTCTATGCAAAGCGGTTTTTCAATCCTGAACGCCAGACGCCGTGGGGCGCCGCCATCAATTTCGACGGCCCCGGCAGCCGGTGGGTGCGGGAGTTCTTCATCGAGAACGCCATTTTCTGGCTCAACGAGTACCGGTTCGACGGATTGCGACTGGATGCCGTTCACGCCATCGACGACCGCTCGCCACAGCATATCCTCGAAGCGATGGCCGAGCGCGTTGATGCCGCAGTTGGCGGCGATCGCCAAGTGCACCTGATCCTGGAGAACGACGACAATCAGGCGCACTACCTGCGCCGCTGCGCCAACCCAAGTTCACCGCGCTACGTCGCGCAGTGGAACGACGACTGCCATCATGCGTTCCACGTTTTGCTGACCGGCGAATGCGATGGCTATTATGCGGATTTCGCCGACGATCCGGGGCGCCACCTGGCTCGGTGCCTGACCGAGGGGTTCGCCTACCAGGGCGATGCATCGCGTTTTCGGCAAGGTGCGCCGCGTGGCGAACCGAGCCGCGAACTGCCGCTGACCGCGTTCATCAACTGCCTGCAAAACCACGACCAGGTTGGCAATCGGGCCTTCGGCGAGCGGCTATCCGCACTGGTGGAACCCGCCGCCCTGCGCGCCGCCGTCGCGGTTCTGCTGCTGTCGCCGTCACCACCGCTGCTGTTCATGGGCGAGGAGTGGGCGGCACCGGAGCCTTTTCTCTTCTTCTGCGACCTCGGCGGCGATCTGCAGCAGGCGGTGCGTGAAGGGCGACGGCGCGAATTCAGCCGGTTCCCCGCATTCGGCGACGCTGAGGCGCGGGCGCGCATTCCCGATCCGACGGCGGAAGCTACGTTTCGCGCCTCGGTCCTTGACTGGCCGCGCCGCGAGGACGCCGATCACCGGGCGATGCTGGACTATTATCGTCAGCTTTTGCGGCTGCGGCGGGAGGAGATCGCGCCAAGGCTGCGGGGCATGCCAGCGCCCGCGGGCGTCGTCCGCTGGCGGGACGGCACGGCACTGGTCCTCGAGTGGTGTCTCGGCGACGGGGCGAGGCTATGCTTAGGCGCCAATCTCGGGCCAAAGGCAAAGCCATCGCCGCCGCCGCAGCCCTCAGGACGCGAGCTTTTCCAGTGCGCTGCGGCCACGGAGGAAACGGGGCGGCTTGCCCCCTGGTCGGTGGCGTGGACACTGATCGAGCCGGTCTGAGAACGGAGGCGCCATGCCGATCCCCGTTTCCGACGTGCCGCGTGCCACCTATCGGCTGCAATTTCACAGCGGGTTCACCCTTGCCGACGCAACTGCGATCGTGCCGTATCTCGCGGAACTCGGCATCAGCCACGTCTATGCCTCGCCATACCTCAAGGCGCGGCCGGGCAGTCAACACGGCTACGACGTCATCGACCACGGCACCATCAACCCGGAAGTCGGCGACAGTGAGAGCTTTGCCGCGTTCTGTGCCGTGCTCGCCGTGCACGGCATGGGGCAAATTGTCGACTTTGTCCCCAATCATGTCGGCATCTTCGGTGCTGATAACCGCTGGTTTCTGGATGTGCTGACCTGGGGCGAAGAGTCCCCGTTTGCCGAGCATTTCGACATCGACTGGCGGCCGGCGAAGCCGGAGCTGCATGGCAAGCTGCTAGTACCGCTGCTCGGCGATCATTACGGCACCATCCTGACCCGCGGTGACCTGAGGCTGGTGGTCAACGACGATGGGGCGGGCTTCAGTGTCTGGTATTACGACAACCGCCTGCCGCTGACGCCGGCGACATACGGCCGGATCTTGCGACCGGCGATCGATCGGCTGCTGCATGGCGGAGAAGCCGATGCCGTCCGTGGCGGGCGGCTTGCCCTGCTGGCTGCCGGTTTCGATGAGTTGCAGCGGCCAGCCCGCACGCGTCCCGCGCGCCTTGCCCGATTTGCCCTGGCCGAACGGCTGTGCGGCGATCTCGGCGACTTCCTCCGCGACCATCCGATGTTTCGCCAGGCCCTCGACGCGGTCGTCAGCGAGTTCAATGGGGTAGCGGGTGACGCGGCTTCGTACCGGCGGCTCCACCGACTGCTGGAAGCGCAGCACTACCGGCTGGCGTACTGGCGTGTTGCTGCGGAAGAGATCAATTACCGGCGCTTCTTTCAGATCAACGATCTCGCCGGCATCCGCGTCGAATTGCCGGAGGTGTTCGACGCCATCCATCGGCAGGTTTTCCAGTGGATCGATGAAGGCCGCGTCCAGGGCCTGCGCATCGACCACGTCGATGGCCTGTTCGATCCGCGCCAGTATTTGCAGCGGCTGCAGCAGCGCTATCGCGATGGACTCGCCGCGACGGCGCAGGACGAAGCGCCGGCCCAGCTTTACGTCGTCGTCGAGAAGATTCTGGCCCCGCACGAATCGCTGCCGGCGGATTGGCCGATCGCCGGCACAACGGGGTATGACTTCTTGAACGCCGTGAACGGTGTGTTGATTGATCCCGGCGGAGAAGCGGCGCTGTCGGCGTGTTATCGGGCGAGCGTCGGCGAGGTTCCATCCTTTCAAGACATCGCCTACGGCGGCCGCAAGCTCGCCATGGAGCAGGAACTCGCCAGCGAACTTCGGGTTCTCGCCAACGAAATCAATCACCTGACGGAAAGCAACTGGTTCACCCGTGACTTCACGCTGGTCGGCCTTCGTCAGGCGTTGCGCGAGATCATTGCCTGCTTTCCCGTCTATCGGACCTACATCGACTGGCATGGCATCCGGCCTGAGGATCGCCGCGACCTGGATTGGGCCGTGGCCCTTGGCCGCCGGCGCAGCGACCGCTCGGACCTCAGTGTCTTCGACTTCCTGTTGAATCTGCTGACCACCGATATCGGTCGCGGACGCACGCCGCAGCTGAGCCGGCGAGAGGTGCGCCGCCTCGCCATGAAGTTTCAGCAGTACACCGGCGCGGTGATGGCAAAAGGCCTCGAAGATACCGCCTTTTACCGCTACAACCGATTAATCTCGCTGAACGAGGTTGGCGGCGATCCGATGCGCTTCGCGGTCCCGCCGGCAGCGTTCCATCGGATGCAGCAGGCGGCGGCGCGAAATTGGCCACATGCGATGCTGGCCACCGCCACCCACGACACCAAGCGGGGCGAGGATGTGCGTGCCCGCATCAACGTGCTGTCCGAACTGCCGGACGAATGGGCGGCCGGCGTCCGCCGCTGGTCAACGCAAAATCGGCGTCACCGTACGGAAGTCAACGACCGGGCGGCCCCGAGCGAGAACGACGAGTATCTGTTTTACCAGGCGCTGCTCGGCGCATGGCCGGTGGCTATGGCGGCGGGCGGGGAACCCGATGCCGGCATCATCGGCGGCCTGCGCCAGCGCATGGGTGAATTCATGCTCAAGGCCGTGCGCGAGGCGAAAGTGCACTCCAGTTGGATCAATCAAGACTTGGCCTACGAGCACGCGCTGACGGGGTTCGTGGACCGGGTTCTGGACGTGCGCGGGCGCAATCCCTTCATCGAGGCGTTCGCCACGTTTGCCGCGCGGGTGGCGGCCGCCGGCGTCATCAACAGCCTTGCGCAAACGGCGCTGAAGCTGACGGCTCCCGGCGTGCCCGATGTCTATCAGGGCTGCGAACTTTGGGACCTTGCGTTCGTCGATCCGGACAACCGTCGTCCCGTCGATTTCGAGCGGCGCACCGAGATGTTGCGAACATTGCGCCACGAATGGCGCAGTGGCGCCGACGCGACATGGCTGACGGCCCTCCTGAACGACTGGCCGAGCGGGCGGATCAAACTGTTCACGGCATGGCGCCTTCTTGGCGTGCGCCAGGCCCAGCCCCGATTGTTCGAGGCCGGAAACTACCGGCAGATCGAGGCGGATGGTCCGCGAGCGGAGAACGTGTGCGCCTTTCAGCGATCGGTCGATGGGGTCTCCCTGCTGGTGCTGGTGCCGCGGCTGGTCGCCCCCTGGACGCACGGTGGAGGGGAATGGCCGATGGGGGCGAGGGTGTGGGGCACCACCCATATCAAGGTGCCGCGATGGGATGCGGCTGACAACTGGCGCAACGTTTTCAGCGGCGAACCGCTGCCGCGCTGCGAAGATGCTGACGGCGACGGCAACTCGCGTCTTAGCGTCGCAGAGGCGCTGTCCGCTTTTCCGCTCGGGGTTTGGACCGCCGGCGCGCCGGAGGCATGAGCCGCGGCCGGGGACCTCCCGTCATGCGGTAACACATCGTTACAAACCCGCAAACTTCCCGATACCGCCGGCGCCTAAATCTCGCTCAAACAGTGGCGAGGGTTCGTTCGCGCCGCGGACGTTCCCGGCCAGCGTGGCCTGCCGCCGATCCGTGCAGAGAGGTGCCCATGTCGCGTATCCTCGGGGCGGTTTTCCTCGCCGCCACCCTTGCTTTCATCCTCGCCGTTGATGGGCGCGCGGCCGCCAAGGACTATGTGTTCGAGGCGGTGACGGCGACGGTGCCGCCCGGCAACGATGTCCTGATCAGTGTTCGCCTCGTCAACAGGACAACCGGCCAGCCGGTGCCGAACGCGGTGATCTTTCAGACCCGCCTGGACATGTCGCCCGACCGGATGGCGGACATGGCGGCGCCGGTGACACCGCTTGCCGCCAGCGAACCCGGCATCTATCGCTTCAAGGTCGATCTCGAAATGCCCGGCCGCTGGGCATTCAAGCTGGCGGCCAAGGTGCCTGGCGAACCCGAAACGGTTCGCGGCGAGGTTCTGATCGTTGCCGCGAAGTGAGCCGGCTCAAACCAGCCATGGCGCCGGGTGAGACGTGAACGCCGCCTCCGCCTCCGTAAGTCGTGGGATCCAAGCGCTAGGCGTTGGTTTCGCCGTGGCGGCTGCGCTGCTCGTCGCGTTTGCCGGCGTTGCCGCGGAACCGTCATCGCCAACCGAGCCCGGAGTTCCTGGTGGCTCCGTCGAGGAGCTGTTGGCGATTGCCCAGCGGATGAACCCGGAGGTCGCGGCGGCGGCGCTCGACAGCGAAGCGGCGCTGGCCCGCGTCGATGCCGCCGGGCGGTTGCCCGATCCGAGCTTCGCCACGGAGTTCCGCGACATCTCGCGGCAACGGGACAGCGGCCTTCCCGAGGAGCTGGCCCGCGTCGAGTACAAGATCCAGCAGGAATTTCCCCTGTGGGGAAAGCGGCAACTGGAAAAAGACGTGGCGCGGGCAGAGGCGGGCGCCGCGCGGCAGGAGCGGCGGGCGGCGGAACTGGATGTGGCGGCGCGGATCAAGACCGTGTTCGCCAGCCGTTATGCCGCCTTCGAGGGCTGGCGGCTGACAACGGCGCTGCACGGGACGTTCGCTAACCTGGCTGAAATCACCCTGAGCCGATACGCGCAAGGACTTGGCGAGCAGGAGGATGCGATCCGCGCCGAGGTGGAAAAAACCCGGTTGCGAACGGAATTGGCGCGCTTCGAGGCCGTGCAGCGGCAGACGGCGGTTCAGATCAACGCCCTTTTGGATCGGCCGCCAGCGGCGCCACTCGCACCGCCGGCGGCGCTTCGGCCGGTACCGATCGAGGCCCTGACGTTGGACGACCTGCTGGAGCGGGCCCGTGCCGGGAATCCGGCGGTCGGCGCCGCACAGTCGCGTATCACCGCCGCCGAGGGGGACGAGACGCTGGTCCGCCGGAGCTGGTATCCGGACGTGATGTTGGGCGTGACCTTCCAGCAGTTCATTGACCAGTCCGGCCGCTCACCAGGCTACGAAGCGATGATCGGCACGACAATCCCGTTGCAATGGGGACTGCGGCAAGCGCGCGAACGGGAAGCCGGGCAGGATGGTGTCGAGGACCACAGGATTTCCTTCCGGGTTACGGCAGGTGTTTGCGACGATGCTGCAACTGCTGAGCGTGCAGGTGGAACAACAGGAACGACTGGCGGACATCGAACGTCTGATCGGGGGTGAGTTGTGAGGCTGGCGATCGTCGCCCTGGTCATTGTGACCGCGGCCATTGCCGCTGCCGCCGGTGGTTACTGGTTCGCTCACCACCGTCTCTCGCCACCGCCGACGGCGTCGGATGATGACCGGGCGCGTTCGATGGCCCAGCATGATCATGCGCCGCCGCCGACGGCGACAGCGCCCGCGGAGCGCAAGATCCTCTATTACCGGGACCCGATGGGCCGGCCCGAGTTTTCGGCGGTGCCGAAGAAGGACGAGATGGGGATGGATTACATCCCGGTGTACGAGGACGAGGAGGAGTCCCTCGAGCCCGCCGCGCCAGCGTCAACCTCGGCGCATGACCATCACCACCACGGCGCGCAGGTGCCACCCGCCCTGCCCTCAGATCGCAAGATTGTCTACTACCGCAATCCCATGGGGCTGCCCGATACCTCGCCGGTGCCGAAGAAGGACTCCATGGGCATGGATTACATCCCCGTCTATGCCGATGAGGCCACCGACGACAGCGGCGTGGTCCGCGTCAGCCCCGCTCGCGTGCAGATGCTGGGAGTGCGGACGGAGCCCGTGGCAAGGCGGGCGTTGATCCGGCCGGTGCGCGCCGTCGGCACGGTTCGCTTCAGCGAGCGGCAGATGAGCGTGGTGTCGACCAAGTTCGAGGGCTGGATCGAAAAGCTTTACGTCAACGCCACCGGCGAAGCGGTGCAGCGCGGTGAGCCGTTGATGCGGGTGTACAGCCCGCTTCTCGTTCAGACCCAGCAGGAGTACGTCACCGCCGCGCAACTCGCAGAAAGCGTGTCCGCATCCGACGCCGAGAGTTCTGCGGCGGCGAAGCGGCTGGTGGAAGGCGCCTTGCAGCGGCTGCGCTTCCTCGATTTTCCCGAGGTCGAGTTGCGCCGGCTGGTGAACACCCGGCAAGTCAGTCGGAGCATCGCCGTGCCGGCGCCCTCCGCAGGGATCGTCCTTGAGAAGATGGCGTTCGAGGGGATGCGCATTTCACCGGGCGAGCCGCTTTACCGGCTTGCCGGCGTCTCTCCGATCTGGGTCATCGCCGAGGTGTTCGAACAGGACGTGGCGCTCGTTGCGCTCGGTCAGCCGGCGGCGGTCACGGTGAAGGCCTATCCGGGCCGCAGCTTTCAGGGCCGCGTCGCCTTCATCTACCCGATGGTCAACGAGGTAACGCGCACCGCGACGCTGCGCATCGAGTTGCCCAATCCGGCTGGCGAACTCAAGGCGGAGATGTACGCCAGCGTCGAACTCGCGGCCCCGGTCACCGCCGCCAAGGTGCTGAGCGTTCCGGACTCGGCGGTCATCGACAATGGCGTTCGCCAGGTCGTGCTCGTCGACCGCGGGGAAGGGCGGTTCGAGCCGCGGGCGATCCGCATCGGCGCGAAGGCGGATGGCTACACCGAGGTGCGCGAGGGTGTCGCCGACGGCGACAAGGTCGTCATCAGCGCCAATTTTCTTATCGATGCCGAAAGCAACCTGAAGGCGGCCCTTGGCGCGTTCAGCGCCGGCGGACACCAGCACTGATGATCGCTGGCCTGATCCGCTGGTCGGCGCACAATGTCGTCCTGGTGCTGCTGGCCACTGCCTTCGTCGTCCTCGCCGGCATCTATGCGCTGGCGAAGACGCCGCTGGACGCCATTCCGGACCTTTCCGACGTCCAGGTGATCGTTTTCACCGAATATCCTGGTCAAGCGCCGCAAGTGGTCGAAGACCAGGTGACCTTTCCGCTGACGACGGCGATGTTGGCGGTGCCACACTCCAAAGTCGTGCGCGGCCTGTCGCTGTTCGGATCGTCGTTCGTTTACATCATCTTCGAGGACGGCACCGACATCTACTGGGCCCGATCGCGGGTGCTCGAATACCTCAACTTTGCCACCAAGGCGCTGCCGGCGGGCGTGACGCCGACGCTCGGTCCCGACGCCACCGGCGTCGGCTGGGTCTACCAGTACGCGGTCGTCAGCGCCCGGCGAACGCTGGCGGAACTGCGCACCTTGCAGGATTGGTACGTCCGCTTCGGGCTGGCCAAGGCCCAAGGCGTGGCGGAGATCGCCAGCGTCGGCGGCTTCGTCAAGACCTACGCCGTTACCGTCGATCCGCTCCGGCTCAAGGCCTACGACATTTCGCTGCCGGAGGTGATCCGCGCGATCCAGCAGAGCAACATGGACGTCGGCGGGCGGGTCATCGAGATGACAGAGACCGAGTATCTGGTGCGCGGCCAGGGCTACCTCCGCGGCCTCGCCGATCTCGAAGCGGTCGTGCTCAAGGCCGACGGCCTGACCCCCGTCCTGCTGCGGGATGTCGCCCGGATCGCGTTGGGGCCGGATGAACGCCGCGGCCTGACCGAACTGAACGGCGACGGCGAGGTGGTCAGCGGCACCGTCGTGCAACGCTATGGCGCCAACGCCCTCCATGTCATCGCCGGCGTCAAGGAGAAGATCGCCGAGATCGCTCCCAGCTTGCCGGACGACGTTTCGATCGAGACCGTCTACGACCGCTCGGACCTGATCCGGCGGGCGATCGAAACCCTGAAGGTGACGCTGATCGAGGAGAGCCTGATCGTTGCCCTCATCTGCGTCATTTTTCTGCTGCACGTGCGGAGCGCCCTCGTTGCCATCATCATGCTGCCGGTCGGCGTGTTGATGGCGTTCCTGGCGATGTACGCGCTCGGCATCAACTCGACGATCATGTCGCTGGGCGGCATCGCCATCGCCATCGGGGCGATGATCGATGCGGCGATCGTGATGATCGAGAACGCGCACAAGCACCTGGAGCGAGCCGAGCCGGGGACGCCGCGGCTCCAATCGCTGGTCGACGCCGCGGTGGAGGTGGGGCCGGCGCTGTTCTTCTCGCTGCTGGTGATCACCGTCTCCTTCCTGCCGATCTTCGCGCTGGAGGCACAGGAGGGACGGCTGTTCAAGCCGCTCGCCTACACCAAGACCTTCGCGATGGCCGCCGCCGCCATCCTCTCAGTGACGCTGGTGCCGGCGCTGATGGTGCTGTTCGTCCGCGGCCGCATCATCCCGGAGCGCAAGAACCCGATCAACCGCCTGCTCATTGGCCTCTACCGGCCCGTCATCGCGCTGGTGATGAGGGCGAAACTGCTGACCATTGCCGCCGCCGTCATCCTTCTTGGCGCGTCAGTGTGGCCGGCGATGCGTCTCGGAACCG
>JALOTH010000109.1 GCA_025458035.1 Rhodospirillales bacterium | reverse complement strand
AACCGCGACACCCGCCGCCGCGAGTGCCAGCCCGTTACGCCATCTACGGGATGCGCGGTATGGTTGCAGGCACTGCCTTCAGCGCGACTTCGCGGCACTCGACAGTCGCGCGATGATTGCATATAATCAGCGGGTTGGCGGCGAACGGGCATGTTTCCGGCGGTTGCAGCCGGGCGGGCGAGAAGGGGGGCGAGGCGACGATGATCGGCGGGCGTTGGGCGCGGGCGGCGATGGCGGCGGTGGTGATCGTTCTCACGATGGGTGCCCCGGCGGCGGCGGGACCCCTGGACGATGCCCTCGATGCCTACACGCGTGGCGAAATCCGCGGCAGCGCTTGGGGCTTCGGCAGTCCGTGCGAGCGGGCGCGACAGGTGTTGCCGCTTGGCGTAAGATCGAAGACTTTTTAAAGCGGCAGGAAAGTGCAAGCCGATGGCGGCGCCCGTCCCTATCCGTAATGAGGTCATCGACGTTCTGCGGCGGGAGGCGCGACGGCTCCGCGATCGTGGCGTCGTCCATCTGGCGTCGTCCATCTGGCGCTGATCGGTTCCTTGGCGCGGGGTGAGGCGCGGGCCGAGAGCGATGTCGACGTGCTGATTGACATCGATCGCGATCGGCGGTTTTCGTTGATCGATCACTCCGAATTGCGGCTCTTTCTGTGCGATCTCCTCGACCGCGACACCGACATCCTCATTCGCGACGCTCTCGACGCCCGGTCGCTGTCGCGTGTGCAGCAGGACGAGATGATTGTGTTCTGACGATGGAGGGCCGCCTTCGCGATCGGCTGGAGCACATTCTCGCGGCGATCGCTGCCATCGAGACCTACACGGCGGGAAAACAGGAGGCGGATTTCACCGCCGATCGACTGCTGATCGACGCGGTCGAGGGCAACATCGAACGCATCTCCGAGGCGAGCCGGCACATCCCGGAAACCCTTAAGGCGAAATACCCCCACCTCCCGTGGCGCGCGATCGCGGGCATCGGCAATATCCTTCGCCATGATTCCCCGCACATCAAGCCCGTCGAAATCTGGTGGACCGTCGTCCGCGATCTCGTTGAGCTGAAGGCCGTGGTCACCGCCATGCTGCGAGAGGTCGACGGCCAACGAACTTAAGGACCGATCCCTCAGCGGACTCGGTCGCATTCGGCGGCAAGCCGGGGCGCGGATTATCATAAGCCGCGAAAGCCCGCTTCTAGGATGCCGCCGTCAAGCCGCCGAGGTTGGCGGGTCGCGCGGCCGGCGGCGGCGGTGGATGATCGGTGGCGTGGCGAGGGTCGCGGCGGCCCCCGGCGGCGGCGCTGACGACAAATGATGACGAATGACGACATCCTGTCCGGGCACCGAACACATATTATTATATTTCAATAGGTTATGGCGCCGCGCCGGGTCGAAAATGATGACATCTGACGACAGCGGTTGCCAACTTGACGACATGCGGGGCCGATTCTGACGACACAATGACGACATTGCGGACGACATTCGGCGTTCGCCGCTGAGCCGAGCGGCTTGACGGCGGCGCCCCGCTTCGGGCATTTCCCGGCGATGCGCGCGCCTCACCCCATCCTCAACGTCTTCCTGCCGTTCGCCCTCGGCTATTTCCTGTCGTACCTGTATCGCACCGTCAACGCCGTCATCGCCCCCGACCTCGTCGCCACCTTCGCCCTCGATGCGGACCAGCTCGGCCTGCTCACCGCCGCCTATTTCCTCACCTTCGCCAGCGCGCAGCTGCCCCTCGGCGTCGTCCTCGACCGCTTAGGCGCCAAGCGCACCGAGGCGGCGCTGCTGGCCTTCGCCGTCCTCGGCGCCGTCGTCTTCGCCACCGCCTCGTCGTTCGCCGGCCTGTTCGCCGGCCGCGCCCTCATCGGCTTCGGTGTCTCGTCCTGCCTGATGGCGGCGCTCCGCGCCTACGTCACCTGGTTTCCGCTGCAGCGGCTGCCGCTGGCCAACGGCTGCACGCTCGCCGCCGGCGGCCTGGGCGCGCTGGCGGCGACGGCGCCGGTGGAGCTGGCGCTCACCATCACCGACTGGCGGGGCGTCTTCCTCGCCACCGCCGTGCTCGGCGCGGTGGCGATCGCCGTCATCCTGGTCCTCGTGCCCAACGACCCGAAGCCGGCGCGCCAGGAGACCTGGGCCGCCTCGTTCGCCGGCGTCGGGCGGGTATTCCGCAGCGGCTTTTTCTGGCGCGTCGCGCCGCTGAACGTGCCGGCGCAGGCGGCGTTCCTGTCCGTGCAGGGGTTGTGGAGCGGGCCCTGGCTCGCCGACGTCGGCGGCCTTTCCCGGCTCGAAGCCTCGGAGGTGCTGTTCGGCGTCGCCGGCGCGATGGCCATCGGCTTCGCCTCCATGGGCTGGATCGGCGAGCGGCTGAGCCGCGCCGGCGTGCCGCTGCTGCGCGTCGCCGTCGGCGGCAACATGCTGTTCATCGCCGTGCAGGCGCTGATCATCTGGCGGCCGTTCGATCCGGTGCCGTGGCTGTGGATCGTCTATGGCTTCGTCGGCGCGTCGACGACGCTGGCCTATGCCGTGCTGTCTCAGCGCTTTCCCCCGGCCCTCGCCGGCCGCGTCACCACCGGGGTCAACCTGCTCATCTTCATCGCCGCGTTCGCCCTGCAATGGGGGATCGGCGCCATCATCCGCGCCTTCCCGCCGGCCGCTGGCGGCGGTTACGCGGCGGCGGGCTATGATGCGGCGTTCACCGTGGTGCTGGCGCTGCAGGTGGCCGGGCTCATCTGGTTTGCGCTGTTCCGGCGGGAGACGGTGCCGGCAGCGTAAAGGGCAGGGTGACCGCCCCTGCCGCTTCGAAGCCCTGCACCAGCAGGGTCGCGCGGGCGGCATTGGCGACGGCGGCGACGCGGGTCGCCGGGTTGAGAACCGGCGGCTTCAGCCAGGCAAAGCCGTCGGCATCGCCGTTGGCGGCGGTGACGATGTGCGCCAGCCGTGCCTCCGTATCCTCGCCCCGCAGCCGCGACCGCAGGGCAAAGCCGCGCCAGTGGTTGGTCATGCAGGCGGGCTGACCGTCATGGACGACGGCTTGCGTTTCCAGCCGTTCGATGACGCAGCCCTCGTTCGGCTCGACGCCGCTGAGGATGAAGAACGCCGGCAGGCAGATGGGCTCATCGCGCAGCCGGGCGCGGGCATCCTCGTAGCTGTGGCAGGTCTCGAACACCTGGCGCAGCAGGTGCGACGGCGGCATCGCCGTCTGCGCCCACACCCGGCCGCGACTGAGGGCCCAGTCGAGGGCGAACGACGGCGAGAGGCGGCGCATCGGCGGCTGGTTGATGGCGGCGCTGAAGCGCCCCGGTGCCATCGCCGTCAGCGCGCCGACGAAGCCCGGCCAGGTGACGTTGACCCACGGGCCCGCCGGTGATCGGTGGCGGGCGACGACGACGTGGCGGCCGAGCCCTTGCAGCGGCCAGTCGAGGGTTCGCAGCAGGCGGTTGCCGGGGCCATGGGGATCGGCGGCGGCGGCGCTCGAACAGCTCCACTCATAGGACAGGTTGAGCAGGGCGCCGCCGGCGGTGCCGATGCGCCGGGCGACGATCTCGATCTCGTGCCGGTAGGGGCTGCGCGAGCGATCGAGCCAGCGCTGGCTGATCCACTCGCCGCAGACCATCGCCAAGCTGCCGTAATGGGCGCTCCCGGCGGTGAGGATGGCCGCCACCTCGTCCGCCGGCACCACCGCCAGCAGGTCGATGGGCGCGGCAACCTCGAAGCAGGGGATGGCGCGCGGCTGGCCATGCCGACCGTCGCGATTGTCACTTGCCGCCGGGTTGGCGCCCATGCTTTCTCATGCCCCCATTCGCCGCCGCGATAAAACCGTTCCCTTAATGTACACCATAACGCCGGAGGTGACGATGGTTCCCCGCTACAGCCGCCCCGCCATGGCCGCCCTTTGGGAGCCGGAGGCGAAGTTCCGGATCTGGCTGGAGATCGAGGCCCATGCCTGCGATGCGCAGGCGGAGCTGGGCGTCATCCCGCGGGAGGCGGCGGCGGCGGTGTGGGCGCGCGGCCGCTTCGATGTGGCGCGCATCGATGCCATCGAGGCGGAGACGCGGCACGACGTCATCGCCTTCCTGACCAACGTCGCCGAGCATGTCGGTCCGGACGCGCGCTTCCTGCATCAGGGGATGACGTCATCGGACGTGCTCGACACCTGTCTCGCGGTGCAACTGGCGCGCGCCGCCGACCTCCTCATCGACGATATCGATGCCCTGCTGGCGGCGCTGAAGCGGCGGGCGTTCGAGCACAAACGGACGGTGTGCATCGGCCGCAGCCACGGCATCCATGCGGAGCCGACGACGTTCGGCCTCAAGCTCGCGTCCTTCTACGCCGAGTGGCAGCGCAATCGCCAGCGGCTTCAGGCGGCGCGGACGGACATCGCCAGCTGCGCCATTTCCGGTGCCGTCGGCACGTTCGCCAACATCGATCCCCGCATCGAGGCGCATGTCGCCGGCAAGCTCGGCCTCGCCGTCGAGCCGGTCTCGACGCAGGTCATTCCCCGCGACCGGCATGCGATGTTCTTCGCCACCCTCGCGGTGATCGCCGCCTCGGTCGAACGGCTGGCGGTCGAGATCCGCCATCTGCAGCGCACCGAGGTGGGCGAGGCCGAGGAATACTTCGCACCCGGCCAGAAGGGGTCATCGGCGATGCCCCACAAGCGCAATCCGATCCTGACCGAGAACCTCACCGGCCTCGCCCGCGTCGTTCGCGCCACCGTGCTGCCGGCTCTGGAGAACGTTGCCCTGTGGCACGAACGGGACATTTCCCATTCCTCGGTGGAGCGCTTCATTGCTCCCGATGCGACCATCACCCTCGATTTCGCGCTCGCGCGCCTCGCCCACGTCGTCGACACGCTCGTCGTCGATGCGCAGGCGATGGCCGACAACCTCGCCATGCTGAAAGGGCTGATCCATTCGCAGCGGGTGCTGCTGGCGCTGACGCAGCGGGGAATGAGCCGGGAAGCCGCCTACGCAACGGTGCAGCGGCATGCGATGGCGGCGTTGCAGGGCGGCGAGGACCTGCATGCGCGGCTGGCCGCCGATCCCGATGTTTCATCCCGCCTCGCCGCCGCCGATCTCGATCCGCTGTTCGATGTCGAGTACCATCTCGCCCATGTCGACACCATCTTCCGGCGCGTTTTCGGCGAGGCGTGAGGCGCGCGCGCCTGGTGTCCGGCCGCCGTCAGCCGCCGATCGGCATGTGGTCGGCGCCGAGCGCGTGCCACTCGCCCCGCAAGGCCAGTTCGGCTTCCGTATAGAAGCGGGCGAACGCATCGTTCACGTCGGCGGTGGCGAGGCCTTGGCCGTTGAACTCGTCGCGGACCCGCTTCAGCGCGCTGTCGGGATCGTGTTCGTCGAGCAGCATCATGACCAGGTTCTTCGCGTAATCTTCGGCGTCCGTCGCCGACAGCCCGAGCCGGTTCGCCGCCCACAGCCCGAACAACTTGTTGCGGCGGCACAGCACCTTGAAATGGCGCTCGCCGTCCAGCTTGAACTTGGCTTCCTCGCCGCGTTCCCGTTCGCGAAAGGTATCTGTCATTGCTGTCTCCACTGCGTCGGACGACTCTATAGGTCGTGCGCCAGCCGAGAGCAACCGGGCGCCCGTGCCCGCTTGCCGATGACGGGCAGCGGACGGCCCGTCGCCCGCCCGAACGGGGCGCCACCATGTGCTCGCTGATCATCCTTCGCCGTCCCGGGCATCGGTGGCCGCTGCTGATTGCCGCCAACCGCGATGAGATGGCCGATCGGCCGTGGCTGCCGCCGGGCCGCCACTGGCCCGACCGCCCCGAGCTCGTTGCCGGCCGCGATGTGCTGGCGGGGGGGGCCTGGCTCGGACTGAATGACTGGGGCGTCGTCTGCGGTGTGCTGAACCGCCTGAACACACTCGGTCCGGCGCCGGGCCGGCGCAGTCGCGGCGAGTTGCCGCTGGAGGCCCTCGACCACGCGGATGCCGGGTCGGCGGCGGCGGCGCTCGCCGACCTCGACCCGCAGGCTTACCGGCCGTTCAATCTCGTCGTCGCCGACAGCGACGACGGCTACTGGATCTGCTGTCGCGACGACGACGCCGGCGACGGCCGGATCGAGGTCGCGCCGCTGCCGGACGGGCTGTCGATGATCACCGCCTACGATCTCAATGATGAGACCTCGCCGCGCACGCGCCGCTACCGGCCGCGGTTTGCTGCCGCAGCGGTGCCCGATCCCGACGGCGGCGATTGGCAAAGCTGGATCGCGCTGCTGGCCGACCGCGGCTTTGACACCGACGCCGGGCCCGGCGGGGCGATGACGGTGATCACCCCATCGGGCTTCGGCACCGTCTGCGCATCGCTCATCGCGCTGCCCGACCGACAGACACCAGGGATGCGGCCGATCTGGCTGTTTGCCGCCGGCCGGCCCGGAGAGGTGCCGTTTACGCCGGTCTTGCCGGCGCCGCCGTCGGGTGCGATTGTGTAATCGGGGAACCAGCGCTATATGAGCGACGCCGCGAGCCCGATCGTCCAGGACGTGCCAGAGGTCCCTTTTTTTCGGATAACCGATGATGGCCCGACGCAGACAAATCTTCGAGAGTAAGGCCAAGATCCTCTTCGAAGGACCGGAGCCGGGAACCCTCGTCCAGTACTTCAAAGATGAAGTGACGAGTGCAACGGTAAAATCACGCGGCGTGATTACCGGCAAGGGGGTGCTGAACAACCGCATATCCGAATACCTGATGACGAAACTGGGTGATATCGGTATTCCGACCAATTTCGTGCGTCGTTTGAACATGCGCGAGCAACTGGTGCGCGAGGTCGAAATCATTCCCATTCGGGTCGTCATCCGCAACTATGCCGCAGGCAGTTTTGCTCAGCGGTTTCGGATGGCCGAGGGCCGGCAGTTGCCGCGGTCGATTGTCGAATATTACTATCAGGCGGAGGAGGGTGAGCATCCCCTGGTCTCGGAGGAGCACATCACCGCCTTCGGCTGGGCAACGCCACAGGACATCGACGAAATCATGGCGCTGGCGTTGCGGGTCAACGACTTCCTCAGCGGTCTGTTCCTCGGCATTGGCATGCGGCTCGCCGATATTCGCTGCGAGTTCGGCCGGCTGTGGGAGGACGAGCAGATGCGGATCGTCCTCGCCGATGAGGTATGCCTCGATTCCTGCCGGCTGTGGGACCTGCGCGCCGGGCGGTGGCTCGACCGCGACCCGCTGCGCAGCGATTTCAGTCAGCTGGCCGATGCCTACCAGGAGGTGGCGCGGCGGCTGAACATCCTGCCGGAAAGCGGTCCCTCGGACCCGAAGGGCGTCGATACCATTCAGTGAGGCTGATGACCGCCCGGCGTGGCGGTGTGTTGGGATGAAGGGGCGAGGCGTGCTGACCGCGAAGATCCATGTCACGTTGAAAGAGGGGGTGCTTGATCCGCAGGGCAAGGCGATTGCCGGCTCACTGAGCCATCTCGGGTTCTCGATGGTGGACACGGTGCGCCAGGGCAAGTATTTCGAGGTGACGCTCAACGAGGTCGATCGGGAGCGGGCGCACCAGCAGGTCGATGCCATGTGCCGGCAACTGCTCGCCAACATGGTGATCGAGAACTACGCCATCGACATCGCCGGCTGACCCGAGGGCGGCCGCCAACCATCATCGGGCTTCCCATGCAGGCTGCCGTCATCGTTTTTCCCGGATCTAACTGCGATCGCGATGTGGCGACCGCCATCGCCCGGTCGACGGGACGGCCGACGCAGATGGTCTGGCACGGCGAGAGGGCATTGCCGCCGGTGGATCTCATCGTCATTCCCGGCGGCTTTTCCTACGGTGACTACCTGCGTTCCGGTGCGATCGCCGCCCACTCGCCGATCATGCATGCGGTCAAGGCGCGCGCCGATGCGGGCGTGCCCGTGCTCGGCATCTGCAACGGCTTTCAGGTGCTGACGGAAGCCGGGCTGCTGCCGGGGGTGCTGCTGCGCAACGCCGGCCTTCAGTTCATCTGCCGTGATGTGCACCTTCGCGTCGAGACGGCGGACAGCCTGTTTACCCGCGGCTATGGCGCGGGGCAGGTCATTCGCATCCCGATCGCCCACAACGAGGGCAACTATTTCGCCGATGCGGACACCCTTGACCGGCTGTTTGGCGACGGACGGATCGCCTTTCGCTACTGTCATGCGGACGGCGCCGTCGATGCGGATGCCAATCCCAATGGTGCCGCGCGCAATATCGCCGGCATTTTCAATGCGAAGCGCACCGTGCTCGGGATGATGCCGCACCCGGAGCGGCTGGCCGACCCGCTCCTCGGGGGCACCGACGGCCGACCGATGTTCGACGGACTGCTTGCCGCACTCGGCGGCTGAGCGGCCCCCGTGGCCATTCTGCCGTTTCGCGACGACAACCCGCTCACCCACACCCGCTTCCCGTTCGTTACCGTCGCCGTCATCGTTGCGTGCTCCGCCGTTTTCCTGTGGCAGCTGGTGTTGCCGCAGGCGGCGGCGGAGCGGTTCATCTACGGTTTCGGCGCGATCCCGGCGGTGGTCACCGGTGCGCGCTCGCTCAGCCCCCATCTCGAACAGGTGCCGCCGTGGGCGACCCTGCTCACCTCGATGTTCCTGCACGGCGGCTGGCTGCATATCCTCAGCAACATGCTGTTTCTATGGGTTTTCGGCGACAACGTGGAGGACGCCTGCGGCCATCTCCGCTACATGCTGTTCTACCTGGCATGCGGCCTCGTCGCGGCGCTCGTGCATGTGGCGAGCGAGCCGGGATCGCCGGTGCCGGTGATCGGCGCCAGCGGTGCCGTTTCCGGCGTCCTCGGCGCCTATCTCGTCCTGCATCCGCGGGCGAAGGTGATGATCTTGGTGTTCTTCGGGCTGATCGCGGAGCTGCCGGCGGTGGTCGTGCTCTCGGTGTGGATCGCTTTTCAGGTGTTCAACGCGATGATGCAATCGGGCGGCGAGGCCGGCGGCGTCGCCTGGTGGGCGCACATCGGCGGCTTCATCGCCGGCGCCCTGCTGATCGTGCCGTTCCGGCGCCGCGGCGTGCCGCTGTTCGCCGCGAGCCGGGCGACGCTGCGCCGGCATACGCTGCTGCCCGGCCGCTCGCACCTGCCGCCCACCCGCCGCCGCTGAACGCGTCCTGCTGAAAAACAAAAGGCGGGACCCGTGGGTCCCGCCTTCGAGGCAATCTCGCGACCGCTGGCGCGATCGCGCAGGCGACGGCTCAGCCGAGCGATTGGACGATTTCCTCCGTCATCTTCTTCGCGTCGCCGAACAGCATCATCGTCTTGTCACCGAAGAACAGCGGGTTGTCGACGCCGGCATAGCCGGACGCCATCGACCGCTTGACGAACAGGCAGGTGCCCGCCTTGTCCACATCGAGGATCGGCATGCCGTAGATCGGGCTCGCCTTGTCGGTGCGCGCCGACGGGTTGGTGATGTCGTTGGCACCGATGACATAGGCGACGTCGGTGGTCGAAAACTCGTGGTTGATCTCCTCGAGTTCGAACACTTCGTCGTACGGCACGTTGGCTTCCGCCAGCAGCACGTTCATGTGCCCGGGCATCCGCCCGGCGACGGGGTGGATCGCATACTTCACCTCGACGCCGTGCTCCTTCAGCATGTCGGCCATCTCGCGCACCGCGTGC
>JALOTH010000017.1 GCA_025458035.1 Rhodospirillales bacterium | reverse complement strand
AATTCCGCGTCCCCTACGACACCGACCTCGAAAAGGTGAGGAAAATCATCAAGAAGATCGGCCAGGAACTGCTCAACGATGCGGAGCACGGGCCGAAGTTCATCGAGCCGCTGAAATCGCAGGGCGTCATCCGCATCGAGGAATCGGCGCTGATCATCCGCACCAAGTTCGTCTGCAAACCGCGTGAGCAGTTCGTGTTGCGGCGCGTCGTCTTCCAGCGGGTGCAGGAAGCGTTCCATGCCGCCGGCATCGAATTCGCATTCCGCAAAGTCCACGTCCAGGTTGACAAGGATGATGACGGGGTGACGCCATCGGAGGCGGCGGCCGCCGCGGCCATGGCCGCCATCGCCGCCGACGAGGAGGCGGCACGGGCGGCACCGCGGCGACACGATGATCGGTAACCCTGCGGTGTTGCGCTGGCCGGATCACCGACCCACGTCTGGAAAGCGATGGACACCACCAACCCGTCCCAACACCGGGTCACACTGCCCGATGAGTGCGTGGCCGCGCTGAAAGCCGCGGTTGGCGCCAAGGGCTGGATCGACGACGCGGCGCGCCTCGAGCCGTACCTCATGGAGGAGCGTGGGCGTTTCCGTGGCCGCTGCGCGGCCGTTCTCAGGCCGGCGTCGACCGCCGAGGTGGCGGACGTGGTGCGCATCTGCGCCGGCCACCGCGTGCCCATCGTCGCGCAGGGCGGCAATACCGGTCTGGTCGGCGGCGCCGTCCCCGATGGCGGCGTCGTCGTCGCCCTCGATCGCCTCAACCGCATCCGGGCGATCGATGTCGTCAATCGCACGATGACGGTGGAAGCGGGCGTCATCCTCGGCGAGGTGCAGTCGGCGGCGGCCGAAGTCGGCGCCCTGTTTCCGTTGAGCCTCGCCGCCGAGGGAAGCTGCCGGATCGGCGGCAACCTGGCGACCAATGCGGGCGGCATCCAGGTGCTGCGCTACGGCAACGCCCGCGATCTCGTGCTCGGGCTCGAGGTGGTGCTTGCGGATGGCCGCGTCTGGGACGGGCTGACGGCGCTGCGCAAGAACAACACCGGCTATGACTTGAAGCAGCTGTTTCTGGGCTCGGAAGGCACGCTTGGCATCATCACCGCCGCCGTCCTCAAACTGTTCCCGCAGCCCAAGGTGACGGAGACGGCGCTGGCCGCCGTGCCGTCCGTGGATGCCGCCGTCCAACTGTACCGGCGAATCGGCGATGCCGCCGGCGACGCCCTGGCCGCCTTCGAGTTCATGGCGCGGCTGCCGATGGAGATGTGCCTCAAGCACATTGCCGGCACCATCGATCCCTTCGATACGGCCTATCCGTTTTATGTGCTGATGAAGCTGACCAGCCCACGCGCCGGCGATCCGCTGCGGGAGACCATCGAAACCGCCCTCGCCGAGGCATTCGAGGCCGGCACCGTCCTCGATGCCGTCATCGCCAGCAATGAAACACAGGCGGCGCAACTGTGGCGGATGCGCGAGAGCATCCCAGAAGCGCAGAAACACGAGGGCGGCAGCATCAAGAACGACGTTTCCGTCCCGATTTCGCGCGTCGCCGCCTTCATGGACCGGGCGACAGCGGCGGTCACGGCGGCACTGCCCGGCATTCGCGTCTGCGCCTTCGGACACATCGGCGACGGCAATGTCCACTTCAACCTGAGCCAGCCGCCGGGCGCCGACCGTGCCGCCTACCTCGCGGAATGGGAGCGCATCGAGGCGCTGGTCACGGCGATCGCCCACGACCTCGGCGGCAGTTTCAGCGCGGAACACGGCATCGGCCGGCTGAAGCGTGGCACGTTGCGGCAATACAAGTCGGCGGTTGAGATCGATCTGATGCGACGGATCAAGCAGGCGCTCGACCCGGACGACATCATGAATCCGGGCAAGGTCCTGCCGTCGGACTGAGCGCGGGACGCCCGCCACGCCGGCTTTGCCCTAACTTCCGATAATTGTCTTAACTTCCGGTAAAATGAGAACCGGGCCGCGACGCGGGGGGAAGCGTCGCGGCCCGGAACCCCGATCTACCGATTGCCCTAAGGGGGGATGGGAGAGCAACCGTTCCGTTCGGGGTTACCGTAATTCTGCCGGCGCCGCCAGATTGACCGTCGCCACTTGCGATGGCCGCCGTCCCCAAAGCAGGCGCCGCGGAAACCTCTCCATTGTTACCATCAAAGTCGCCGCAAGGAAAGGCACACTTTGGATGGCCAGCGTCACCGCCAGCAACCGCCACTCGGTGATCTGCTCGTAGTTGAGCAGGTGCAAGGTGACGGCCGCCGCCGCCAGCAGGAGGCCGACGATCGTCTCCCACTTCGCCGGATGGGATGGCGCGCTCTTGACCGCCCCTCCCTTCTCCGTTCGCTTGAACGGCAGGCTGTCCTTGACGACGCCCGTCAGCACGGCACGGGCAACGGTCAACTGCAGGCTCATGGCGGCGATCGCGGCGCCGGGAATGCGCCACGCCGGCAGGTTGACGCGCTTGCCATAGAGTACGGCGCAATGCAGCAGATTGACGACAAACGCGGTGATGATGGGCACCGTGAACGCGACCATCGGCAGGACGACGCCGACAAACAGCACGACCGGCACCCAGAACAGGTTCATGATGGCGACGACCGCGCCCACCGCATCGGCAAGCCAGAGGCTCCAGCCGCTGAGGAAATGCCGCTTCTGGCGGGGGCTGAGGCTGCCTGCACGCGGCAGCATGTGCGGCCAGTGCTTGCGGATGATCTGCATGGCGCCGTAGGCCCAGCGGAACCGCTGCGTCTTGAACGCCTGGAACGTATCGGGCAGCAAGCCGCGGCCGTAGCGGCGGGTGGTGTACTGGGCGGCGTAGCCCGCCTCGAACAGCCGCAAGCCCAGCTCGGTGTCCTCGCAGATGGTGTCCGTGCTCCAGGAGCCGACCGCTTCGAGGGCGGATCGGCGCACCAGCAGCATCGTGCCATGGGCGATGATGGCATTATCCTCGTTCCGCTGCACCATGCCGATGTCGAAGAAGCCGGCGTATTCCGCATCCATCATCGCCTTCAGCGGCGATTCGTGGCCGTCGCGATGATCCTGCGGTGCCTGCACCAGCGCCATCTTGGGATCGGCGAACAGCGGCACGAGGTCCGACAGCCAGTTCCGCTCCACCACGTAGTCGGCATCGACGACGGCGATGATCTCGGCATCGGCGGCCGTGTGTTCGGTCAGCGCGACGTTGAGGGCTCCCGCCTTGAACCCCGAACAGGTAATGTCCAGGAACTTAAAGCGCGGCCCCAGTTCGGCACAGCGTTGGGCAACCGGTTGCGAGTAACCGGGCTCCGGCGTGTTGTTGATGATCACCAGCACCTCGAAATCCGGATAGTCGAGGGCCGCCATGCTGTTCAGCGTCTCGATCAGCATCGCCGGCGGCTCGCGATAGGCGGGGATGTGGATCGAAACCTTTGGCGCGCGGGCGCAGACCATCGGCCTCTGGGCATGGTCGAAGAGCCGCCGCGGCCGGCGTCCGAGCGATACCTCGGCGATCTCGTGCACCTTCGTCAGCGTGATCACCGTCAGCAGGCAGACAAGGACGAAGCCGGTGCCCCACATGAGGCTGGTCGACACCATCATGTAGTTTTCGAACGGATAGGCAAAGGCGACGGCGAGGCCGCAGGCCATGGCATTGGCGGCCAGCGCGAACAGCAGCGCATGCGCCACCGTCGGCCGGCGGCCGCTCAGCCCGGCAACGGTGAGCAGGGCGCCGATAACGAGCGCCAGTCCCCACGTCCAGTCCAGGCCCGGTTTTTCGACGATGCCGCTGAGGGGGAACTTCAGCTGTCGATCCGCGTCGAAAATGCCCCAGTAGGCACCGACGCTACCTTCGTTGGTTTTCCACGTCTGATCAAAGGCTTCAACGATGTTGTACTCGATGCCGCGGCGCTCCGCCTCGGCGAGGAAGTTGCGGATCACCTCCGCCTGCGCCAGCGGCGTCGGTTCGGCGGCGTTGCGATTGTAGCCCTGGCTTGGCCAGCCGAATTCGGCGATGACGATGCGCTTGCCCGGATAGGCTTTCTTCAGCTGTTCGAGGCGCATCCAAGTGTACTCGACGACCTTGTCCGCCGGCACGCCCTCCCAGTAGGGCAGAATATGGGCGGCGATGAAGTCGACGTTTTTCACCAGCTGCGGATACTTGATCCAGTTATACCAGATTTCGCCGGTGGATACGGGGACCCGGACCTGGCGCTTGACCTCCTTGATACTGGCGATCAGCTCATCGACGCTGCGCTCGCCACGGAGCAAGACCTCGTTGCCGACCAGAACCGACTTGATGTTGCGATGCTGCTTCGCCAGCGCGACGGCGGTGTCGATCTCAAAGCGGTCGCGTTCGGGCGTATCGCCCACCCAGGCGCCAAGGCTGACCGTCAGGCCCTGCTTCTCGGCGATGGCCGGCACCTGGTCGACGCCGTCGACGAGGGAGTAGGTCCGCACGCCATTGGCCACCTTGGCGATGACCTGCATGTCGCGCGTCAACTGCTCGACGCTGACCGGTCGTTGATCCTTGGGATCGTGATTGCCCACGTAGGGGCTGTAGGAGAGATAGTCGATTGCGCCCTTGACCTCGGCCGGCTCGACCCGGTCGCCGGTCAAGTACCAGCCAGCCGTGTTCAACGCAGCAGCCAAGGCGACTACGAATAGGACGATGCGCATGGTTTTCGATTGGGTTCCCAAAAAAAGGGTGCCAGTGTTTCTTCAGCCACTGAGCCGCGCATCACCATGACGCGCGGACTGGAATTAGTCTCAATTTATGGCGCGATTATGGCCGGCCGATATGATCGGCGGTTGGCGCATCGCGTTTGGTGTCAGTTGGAGCGCGGCGGCGCAGCTTCCGACGGGGCTGCCGGCTCGCCCTTCGGCTCGCCCTTCTGCCGGTTGGCCTCCGCCGCCGTCTTGCCCTGGTTCACCGGGACATAGCGGACCGCGGGATCGCGCCAGCACTCCTCGGCCTGGTCCGCCAAAGCGCCGTTCTCCGCCGGCACCAGGTTGGCGGCGAGACAGCCGAAGGCGAGTCCCAGATGTTCTTCGGAGCATCCAAATTTCACGTAGAACGGCGAGAAGTCGCCCGCCGCCATGGCGTCATCACGGATCAGCAGGCTGATGATCCGTTGGCCGATCCATGCACACTGGTCGGAGTTCGCCGGATCGGTCGCTGGCCGGCGCTCGTCCGGCGATGCCGGCCGCCGCCGCGGCGCCTGAGGTCCTGTCTGGGCGTTCGCCGGTTTGTCCGCGGCTTCCGTCGACTGGGGAGCCTTATAGGTTTGTGCAGCAACCGGCGACGACCACGGCAGCAGATGACCGACAACAAGGGCCAGCACACCACCGGCGCACCAGGCTGCACTTCGCATTGACGTTGCTCGCTTTCCACGGGGCTGAAGCCATCCGGCGCTGTGTAGCGGAACCTTGCGCCGCTGGCAATCGCTCGCCGCCTTAGCCGGGAGCGTTTGCAAAAAATATTGCGGATGCCTGCAACTGGCGCCCCGTCACAAAACTGACTATTGCAATTTCAATTGCTTATTGCGATCACTCGCGCTATGGTTGGATCGGTGAACGCCTGTCCGCCACGGGGCGAAGCGGGTCATGATGGCACGGCGCGGGGTGCTTGGATTGTTGATCGCGGTGCTGGCCGGCACCGTGCTGGGCGGCGGTCATCCCGCCGCTTCGGCAAGCGGCATCTGGGTGTGCACCGACAACGACTGCCAGCCGTACCGCTACGACCCCGCGGTCGGCGATCCCCACCCGCTGGTGCACCCCGATCGCCCGATCGCACCGGGAACGCCGTTCGCCCGACTGCCGGAAACGTGGCGCTGCCCGCTGTGCGGGGCGCCCAAGCCGCAGTTCGAGCCGTTTATGGGATCGGTCCGCCAACGCGGATGACACGGGTCGCTGCCGGCAATGCCGGCCGACAGCGGCAGGGAGGCCCCGGCGGCAAACGCCGGCGTCTCGGAGAAACCGGGACCGCCATCGGGCCTGACGTCTGATCATGAGGCAAACGGCGAAAGGGCGGCGAAAGCCGCCCTTTCCCACATCCGGCCGCCTGCGGACGGTCACGCACCGACGGTGCCGCCACCCCGCTTGACGATGACTTGCACCGCCGGGCGCGGCGGCATCCCCTGCACGAAGTCCGGCCAGCGTGTGGACGGCGCATCGAACGTCGAGCCCTTGCTGTCGCCCGGATGCTGCACGGCGGCGAAGTAGGCCGTGTCGTCGCCGTTGAGTTCGGGGCCGCAGAGCTCCGCCCCTTTCGGCGTGCGATAGAACTGCCGGGTCAAGGCGCGGCCCGCCCCCTCGGTGTCGGTGACATAGGCACCATCGGCGACGCCGTAGCGGGGAAAGCCGTCGGTGGCGATCCACAGCCGCCCCTGCCGATCGAAGGCGACGTTGTCGGGCGAGGAGAACCAGCCGTTCTCCGACACGCCCGGATGATAGCGGGCGCCGTGCTCGGGGTTTTTCGGATCACCGGCGAGGAGGAAGATCTCCCAGCGATAGTCCAGCGCCGCATGATCCCGGTCGGCGCCGCGGCCGCCCGGCGGGATCATCTCGACGATATGGCCGTGCGGGTTGGGCCCGCGGGGGCTGCCGGCGTTCACGCCATCGGCCTTGCGGCTGGTATTGTTGGTCAGCGCCACGTAGACGATGCCGGTGACCGGGTTGGTCTCCACGTCCTCCGGCCGGTCCATCGGCGTCGCGCCGAGAAGCTCGCCGGCGCGGCGGGCCTCGATGAGGACATCCGCCTGGCTGGCAAAGCCGTTCGCCGGCGTCAGCGGCCCGGTTCCCCACACCAGCGGCAGCCAGGTCAGGCGGCCGTCCGCCTCGAAGCGAGCGACGAACAGCACGCCGTCATCGAGCAGGTCGCGATTGGCGTCCCGGTTGTCCGCATCGAAGCGGCCGTGGCTGACGAACTTGTAGATGTACTGAAAGCGCTCGTCATCGCCACTGTAGGCGACGATGCGGCCGTCCCGGTTGACCACGGTGGTCGCCCCTTCGTGCTTGAAGCGGCCGAGCGCCGTGCGCTTGACCGGCACCGCCTTCGGATCATAGGGATCGAGTTCCACCATCCAGCCGAAGCGGTTCGGCTCGTTGGGTTCCTTGTCGACGTTGAATCGGTCATAGAACCGCGACCATGCATATTTGCTGGTTGATTTGATACCGATGCGCTTATGGTTGTCCGCTTCCGCCGTTTTGGCAGCATCTCCGGCGAAGTACAGGTCGAAGTTTTCTTCGGCGATCAGCACCGTGTGCCACGGCGTCTTGCCGCCGGCACAGTTGTTCAGGGTGCCGACGACCCAGCGGCCCGTCGGATCCGCCGATGTCTGCAATCGCGGATGACCCGCCGCCGGTCCGCTGACGCGGCAGGGCGTCGCCAGCGCCGTGATCCTGCGGTTGTAGGGGCTGTCGAGGACCACGGACCAGCGGTTGGCGGTATCGTCGCGGCGGATTTCGACGACGCCATGACCGTGCGCGGCGAGTTCCACATCCACCTGTTCCTTGGTCACGGTGTCGACTTCACCGTCTTTCAATCCCGGAAACATCAAGTGGGTGTCGGTGTATTCGAAGTTCACGCACAGTAAGGCGCGGCCGGGGTTGTCGGAGCCCCGCGGCAGCGGCAGGTAGCCGACGTAGTCGTTGTTATATCCCCATTGCTGAGACTGCCGTTCCGCCGTCTGGTTCAACGGATCGAAATCGGGCGCACCCGCGCTGATCGGGTCGCCCCAGCGGATCAGCGTTTGCGCCTCGTAACCGTCGGCGACCACGTGGGTTTCGCTCTCGCCATGCGGCACTTCCGGGAACGCCAGCGTTGAGCCCCCGGCGGCACCGGCCGCTCGGGCGACGCCGGACCGCAACGGGGTGAGCAGCGACAACGCGGCGACAGCGGTCAGGCCCGCCATCGCCTCCCGCCGGGAGTAGCGTGCAAGGACGATGTCGCCGAAGGTCTTCGCCGGTGTCGCGACGCACCCCGCGTCCTCGGCGCCCTCGCCGCGCGGCGACTCGGCGTGATCGTTGGCGCGAACAGATGTCATCGATCGAACCTTTCGTGAATGGGTGGTGCCTTGAACTTCGCGTGATCCGGCTAGGATTTGGCATGACGATGGTGCCGTTGCACGGGCATCCGTATGGCAAATCGATGACCGTTTTGTCACAACGCTCAGGCCGCCGACAGCACTGGGCCAAATTGACGCTGCCAGGGGGCTCGACTAGGCTGCGGCGCGAGCCCGACGGGCGGGCGCGCCGCCACGTGTTCTGAAACCCCCGGGAGAGGTTTGACCTCGATGCCCGCGTACACGGCCCCCGTTGCTGAGATGCGCTTCGTCATCGGTGCGGTGACCGGTTTCGATCGGGTCCGCGCGCTGCCGCGGTTTGCGGACGTCAGTGACGACCTGCTCGCGGCGGTCTTGACCGAGGCGGGGCGGTTTGGCAGCGAGGTGCTGGCGCCACTCAACCCCGTCGGCGATCGCCTCGGCGCCGAACTGCACGATGGCACCGTCACCACGCCGGCCGGATTTATCGACGCCTACCGGCAGTTTGTGGAGGGCGGCTGGCCAACGCTGAAGTTCGCCGCCGCCGAGGGCGGCCAAGGGCTGCCGCGCGTGCTGTCGACCGCCGTCGCCGAGATTTGGACCGCCGCCAATATGGCGTTCGCCCTGTGTCCGATGCTGACCGAGGCGGTCGCCGAAGCCCTCGCCCGCTATGGATCACCGGCGCTGAAGGCGGCCTACCTGCCGAAGCTGATCACCGGCGAATGGGCGGGCACGATGAACCTGACGGAACCACAAGCCGGCACCGACCTCGCGCTCGTGCGCACGCGGGCGGTTGCCGACGGCGCCCACTACCGCATCACCGGACAGAAGATCTTCATCACCTACGGCGAGCACGACCTCACCCCGAACATCGTCCACATGGTGCTGGCGCGCACGGCAGACGCGCCGCCCGGTGTGAAAGGCCTGTCGCTGTTCCTGGTGCCGAAATTCCTGGTGGACGGCGACGGCCGACTTGGCGAGCGCAACGACGTGCGCTGCGTTTCGATCGAACACAAACTCGGCATCCGCGCCAGCCCGACGGCGATGATGGCCTATGGCGATCAGGGGGGCGCCATCGGCTATCTGATCGGTGAGGAAAACCGGGGTCTCGACCTGATGTTCACGATGATGAACGCGGCCCGCCTTGCGGTTGGCCTGGAAGGCGTCGGTATCGCCGACCGCGCCTACCAGCGGGCGCGCGCCTACGCCTTTGCCCGGCTGCAAGGCCGCGATATCGCCGGCAAACGGCGGGGGGCGGTGCCGATCGCCCTGCATCCGGACGTGCAAAGGATGCTGCTGGCGATGAAGGCGAACAGCGAGGCGGCGCGCGCCCTTGCGTATTTCGTCGCCAGCGAGACCGATGTCGCCGAGGAGCACGCTGACGCCGAACAGCGGCGAGCCAGCCTGCGGCGGGTCGACCTGCTGACGCCGGTGGTCAAGGCGTGGTGCACCGATGTCGGCATCGCCGCCGCCAACATCGGCATCCAGGTCCACGGCGGCATGGGCTACATCGAGGAGAGCGGCGCGCCGCAGCACCTGCGCGATGCTCGCATCGCCGCCATCTATGAAGGGACCAACGGCATCCAGGCACAAGACCTCGTTCACCGCAAGGTGGCGCGGGACGGCGGCGCCGCCATGGGTGAACTGATCGCCGGCATGCGCGCGTTTGACGAGATCATGTCCGGCGTCAATGAACCGGCAGCGGTGGCGATCCGCGAGCGCTTGCGGCGTGCCGTCGATGACCTGGCGGAGAGCACCCAGTGGCTGACCCGCCATGCCGACGAGCCGCAGCGCATTTCCGCCGGCGCCGTGCACTACCTCGAACTGTGCGGGATCGCCGTCGGCGGCTGGCTGATGGCGCGCGCCGCGCTGATGGCACTGCGGCAACTGGCCGAAGGAACCGGCGACACCGCGTTCCTGCATGGCAAGCTGGCATCGGTACGGTTTTTCGCCGAGACGGCGATGGTGACGACATCGGCGCTGAAGGCGCAATTCGTCGGCTGCGGCGAGGCGTTGGCCGGCCTTGACACCGACCGGGATCTGTAGGCCCGCCGTGGCGAGGACCGGACATTACGATCGCGCTGACGGCGAACGGCCCGTGCCGTGGCGGCGACGGAACTCGCGGGCGCGTCCGCTCGCTTGCGCGGCGGGGGCCTCGCTGGCGTTGGCGCTGACCCTCTTCGCCACCGCCGTAGCAGCCGACGACGAAGCGGTGGCGGCGACGGAGCCGGCAATCGTCTTCATCGCCGACACGCTGACCTATGACTCCACGGTCCGCGTCGTTCACGCCAGCGGTCATGTGCAGGCCAACCGCAACGGCCGCACCCTCGTTGCCGACGAGGTCAGCTATGACGAGGTCAACGACCGCGCCACCGCGAGGGGCAACGTTAGCCTGCTTGAACCGACCGGTGAGGTCATCTTTGCCGATGAGGTGGAGCTGACCGGCGACTTGAAGGAGGGCGTCATTGAAAATCTGCGCGCCGTTCTCAGCGACGGCGCCCGCCTCGCCGCCGCCAATGCCGAACGCTCCGGCGGTAACGTGACCTCGGCCCATCGCGCCGTCTACTCACCCTGCTTGAGCTGTCCCGACGACCCGGAACGGCCGCTGATCTGGCAGGTCAAAGCGGTAAAGGTGGTGCACGACCAGCAGGACAAGATTATCGAGTTCTATGAAGCACAGCTCGAAATCGCCGATGTGCCGGTGTTCTGGCTGCCCTACTTCTATACGCCGGATCCCACGGTGGAACGCAAAAGCGGCTTTCTCATTCCGACTTTCGGCAGCTCGAATGACTTGGGATTTTTCGCACAGGTGCCATACTTCTGGGCGATCTCGCCACACGAAGACGTGACCATTACTCCCTGGTTGATGACGCAGGAGGGCGTGCTGCTGGAGGGCCAGTACCGGCGCGCCCTCAAGCAAGGCAGCATCCGCACCCACGGCATGATCACCAATGACTCGGACGGACGGACGCGCGGCGCCATCGACAGCGCGATCCTCTATGATATCGACGAGACATGGCGCGCCGGGTTGACCGCAATACGAACAACGAATTCGACGTTCCTGCGCATCTATGACGATGACGACCGGCGGACCCTGACCTCCCGTGCCTACGCCGAGGCCTTCGGCGAACGGAACTATTTCGTCGCCAACGTCTATGGCTTTCAGGGGATGGATCCCGATGATCAGCAGGATAACATCCCGTGGGCGGCGCCCTGGCTGGATTACTCCATCCGCAGCCGGCCGGACGCCATCGGCGGCGTCACCGACGTTCGGCTCGACGCCCTCGCCCTCACCCGCGAAGACGGTCTTGACACGCGCCGGCTGTCGGCGCGCGGCGGCTGGAGCCTGCCGCAGATGGGACCGCTGGGCGATCTCTACACCCTCTCCGCCACCGTGTGGGCCGACGGCTACAATGTGAACAATCTCGAGCTGTCAAACTCCAACGAGCGCTTTGACGGCTCGCGCGGCCGGCTGTTTCCGCAGGCCGGACTGTCCTGGCGGCTGCCCCTCCTGCGCAGCGGCGAAACCGTCAGCCAGATCATCGAGCCGCGGGCGGAGGTCATCGCTGCGCCAAATTATGGCAACCCCGACCGCATCCCCAATGAAGACAGCCAGGATTTCGAATTCGAATATACCAATGTCTTCGGGATGAGCCGCCAGCCGGGTCTCGACCGCGTTGAAAAAGGGCCGCGAGTCAACTACGGACTGAACTACGAGGTTTTTGGCAACACCTCCGGTTCCGCCAGCGTCTTTGTCGGCCAGGTCTACCGCTTTCGCGATGACAACAGCTTTCCGAATCGTTCCGGCCTCAACACCAACGTCTCGGACGTCGTTTCCGCCGTGCAGCTTTCCCCGAGTTCCTACCTTGACCTCGTTTACAGCAACCGCCTGAACAACGACGATCTCGATCCGGTGCGCCACGAGTTGACGACGTCGGCGGGTGTCGATGCCCTCAACGCCTCGGTGAGTTATGTCAGATTGCAGGGCGAGCCCGAAAACGACCTGCCGTTCCGCGAGGAGGTGGGCTTCGGTTTGAACACCAAGCTGACGCGCCACTGGCGCAGCCGCGTCTTCGGAACCCGCGACCTGCAAGGGAACGGCAGCTGGCGAAGCATCGGTGCGCGATTGATGTATGAGGATGAGTGCTTCTTTTTCGGCACCGAATTCAGGCGCCGCGATATCGACGACGGCGATGTGGATGCCAGCAATACCGTCTTCGTGCGGCTCGGCTTCAAAACCCTGGGCGATGTCGGTGCCGGGTATAAACCATGAAGGGTCGCATGATCGACCCCGGGGCTGTCAGCAGGCGCGACGCCACACGCGAAACGCGATCGCCTTCGCCACATGAAGGATACGGAAAGGGATGAGACGACTCTGGATCGGAATGGTTTTGACCGCGACGATGATCGCCGCGACGGCACCGACACTGGGGCAGGCGGTGCAGCGGATCGTCGCCGTCGTCAACAACGACGTCGTCTCCCAGCACGACCTGCAAAACCGCATCGACCTGCTGATCGCCACGGCGAATGTGCCGGATACACCGGAGGCTCGTCAGCAGCTGTCGGGAGAGGTGCTGCAGACGCTGATCGTCGATCGGCTGAAAGCGCAGGAGGCGCGCCGGCTCAATATCACGGTCAGTCAGGAGGAGGTGGATCGGGCGCTGACCCAGATCGCCGCACAGCTGCGGGTGCAGCCGCAACAGCTCAAACCGCTGCTCGAACAGCGCGGGGCGAAGCTGTCGACGCTGATCGAACAGGTCGAGACGGATATCGCCTGGGGCAAGGCGGTGCAGCGGACCGCCGCCAACCAGGTCGTCATCGGCGAGGATGAAATCGACGCGGAGGCCGGCCGCCGGTTGCAGACGCCGGGGGGACCGGAGTTCCGCGTCGCCGAGATTTTCCTGCCGGTGGAATCCCGCAGTGACGAGAACGCGGTCCAGCTCCAGGCCCAGCGGCTGATCGAAGAATTGCGGCGCGGCGCCAGCTTCCCGACCCTGGCGCGGACATTCTCGCAAGGCCCGACGGCCTCCGCCGGCGGCGATCTCGGCTGGGTCCGCCGCGGCCAGCTCGATCCGGAACTTGACAAGTATCTGGAGGACCTTGACCGCGGCGAACTGATTGGTCCGCTGAAGACGGCGGACGGCTTCCGTCTGTTGCTGATGATCGACAAGCGGCAGGGCGTCGAGGGCAAGGAAGGGCATAGCGTCTTGACCGTTCTGCAAGTGTTCGCACCGCTGCCGCGGCAGGTTTCCGGCGCGCAAACGGCGGCGACGGCCGATGTGATGCGCCGCCTCGCCAGCGGTTCCAGCTCGTGCGCCGAGGTCGAGACACGCAACCGGGGCCTGCCCTCGCCCTTGCAGACCAACACCTCGCAAGTGGCGATCCGCGATCTGCCGAGCGAACTGCGTCCCCTCGTCACGCCGTTGAAGGTCGGCGAAGCCGCCGGCCCGCTGCAGGTCACCAACGGCCTGTTGCTGCTGGTGCTGTGCGAACGCAGCGCGCCGATTGCCTCGCCGGAAGCGCGGGAGGCGGCACGCCAACAGCTCGCTCAGGAGCGGCTGGCCGAAGCGTCGCAGCGGCTGCTGCGCGAACTGCGGCGCAAGGCGCTGATCGATATGCGATCGTGACGAAGACCAAGACATCGCTGCCGGTGGTGCTGACCATGGGTGAGCCCGCCGGCATCGGCGGCGAACTGACCCTGAAGGCATGGCGCCACCGCGACGGGGGGGTGCCGCCTTTTTTTGTCATTGACGACGCGGAGCGGCTGGAACGGCTCGCCCGCGACCTCTGGCTGAAGGTGCCGATCCGACCCATCGAAACGCCGGACGAGGCGCTGGCCATCTTCCACGAGGCGCTGCCGGTCCTGCATCGACCGCTGCCGGCAGCGAGCATCCCCGGCCAACTGCGACCCGATAATGCCCCGGCGGTGATCGCTGCCATCGAAACGGCAGTGGCGTGGACGCAAGCCGGACACGCCGCCGCCGTTGTCACCAACCCCATCCACAAGCGCGCCCTCTACGACGCCGGCTTCGCCTTTCCGGGACACACGGAATTCCTCAGCGCACTCGCCGGCGGCACGGCAACGCCGGTGATGATGCTCGCCTGCAGCCAACTTCGCGTGGTGCCGGTGACGATCCACGTTTCCCTGCGCGAAGCGATCCAGACGCTGTCGAGCGAAGCGATCGTGCGCAGCGCCCGCATCGCCGCCGCCGCCCTTGCCCGCGATTTCGGGATCCCGCGGCCCCGCCTCGCCGTCGCCGGGTTAAATCCGCACGCGGGCGAGGCGGGAACCATCGGTGGCGAGGATATCTCGGTCATCGCCCCCGCGGTGCGCGCCCTCGCCGCCGAGGGGATCGACGCCGTCGGCCCACTGCCGGCCGATACCCTGTTCGGCTGGCGCGCCCGCCACGGCTACGACGTGGCCATTTGCATGTACCATGACCAGGCCCTGATCCCCTTGAAGACCCTGGATTTCGATGGGGGGATCAACATCACCCTCGGGCTGCCGTTCGTGCGAACCTCGCCGGACCATGGCACCGCCCTCGACATTGCCGGCCGCGGCGTCGCCAGTGAGACCAGCCTCGTCAACGCGCTCATCCTCGCTGAGACGATGGCGGAACGGCGGCGGGCGGCAGGGGCGAAATGAATGCCCTCACCATGCCCGCACCGGACCTGCCGCCGTTGCGGGACGTCATCCGCGAATTCGGGCTCGATGCCCGCCGCCGCCTCGGCCAGCATTTCCTCCTCGACCAGAATCTCACCGCCCGGATCGCCCGCAGCGCCGGCGACTTGACCCGGACAACGGTGATTGAGGTCGGGCCAGGACCGGGAGGCTTGACACGCAGCCTGCTCGCCGCCGGGGCCGCCCGCGTCGTTGCCATCGAGAAGGACGAGCGCTGCGTTGCCGCGCTCAGCGGGCTGGCGGCGGCCTACCCCGATCGGCTCTCCGTCATCGCCGGAGATGCGCTGGAACAGGATTTCGCCGGGTTGGCACCGCCGCCGCGGTGCGTCGTCGCCAACCTTCCCTACAACATCGCCACGCCGTTGCTGCTCGGCTGGCTGAAGACAGCGGACGCCTTCACCGGTTTGACCTTGATGTTTCAAAAGGAGGTGGCGGACCGGATGGTCGCCCATCCCGGTACCGCCGAGTACGGCCGTCTGTCCGTCGTCGTGCAGTGGTTGTGCACCGCTGAATTGCTGTTCCACGTCGATGCCCGGGCCTTCGTGCCGCCGCCGCAGGTCGCCTCCGCCGTCGTCGGCCTGACGCCGCGGGCGCAGCCGCTGGCCGCCGCGGACTGGACGGCACTGACGCAAGTCACGGCGGCGGCCTTCGGCCAGCGGCGAAAGATGCTGCGCGGCGCCCTGCGGAGCCTGGACCTGGCGCCGGAGGCGGCGGGGATCGACGGCCGGCGGCGGGGCGAGACGCTGACCGTTGCCGAATTCTGTGCTCTCGCCCGCGCCCATGCGGCACGGGCGGGCACCGCGACATGAGCGATCCCGTCGCCGAGCCACGGCGGCGGCCGTCGCCGCTGGCGAATCCGGCGTATCTGATCCTGCTGGTGCCGCCGCTGTGCTGGGCCGGCAACTTCGTCATCGGCCGAGCGATGCACGCCGAGATTCCGCCCCTGGCATTCTCCTTCTGGCGCTGGGCGGTGGCTTTGGCCCTCCTGCTGCCGTTCGCCGGCCGTGATTCGTATCGTTGCTGGGCGGTCATTCGGCGCTCATGGCGGCTGATCACGCTGCTGTCGGTCACCGGCGTCGTCCTGTTTCAGGTCTTCGTTTACCGTGGTTTGCAGTCGACGACGGCGATCAATGGGGTGCTGATCATGGCGATCATCCCGGCGGCGATCCCCGTCGTCGCCTATGCCGTCGACCGTTCCCGGATCACCGGCCGGCAACTGCTGGGCATCGCGCTGTCGCTGCTCGGCGTTGCCGTCGTCATCCTCGATGCCGACCCTCGCCGCCTCGCAGCGCTGACGTTCGGTGAGGGCGACCTGTGGGTCGCGGCGGCGGTGCCGATGTGGGCCGTCTATTCCGTGGCGGTAAAACGCCGGCCGGCGGAGCTGCCGCCCCATGCCCTGCTGCTGGCAACGATGCTGATCGGCATCGCCATCCTGTTCCCCGCCTACCTGTGGGAGCGTGCCGTCACCGGTCCGTTCGCCGTCACGCCCGCGACGCTCGCGGCGATCGTCTATGTCGGGGCTTTCGCATCCCTGCTCGCCTTCGTTTGCTGGAACCGCGGCGTCGCGGCCGTTGGCGCGGCGAAGGCCGGGCCGTTCCTTCACCTGATGCCGGTGTTCGGAACGTTGCTGGCCATCGCCTTCCTCGGCGAGGCGCTGCTTGCCAGCGATCTCATCGGCATCGCCATCATCGCCGCCGGCCTCATCCTGTCGTCGACGGCGCCGCCGCTCAGGCGTCGCTGATCGCGGCGACGAAGGCGGCGAGACCGGTTTGCCGCTCCCGCCGCAGACGCTCTGCGTTCAGGATCGCCCGCACGGCAGCAACGGCGCCGTCGATGTCGCGGTTGACGACGATGTAGTCGTACTCCGCCCAGTGGCTCATCTCGTCCGCCGCCTTGGCCATCCGCCGGCGGACCACGTCTTCCGGATCCTGGGCTCGCCGGTAGAGGCGCCGCTCCAATTCGGCGCGCGACGGCGGCAGCACGAACACACGGACGACATCGGCCGGCGCCGCCTTGTGAAGTTGCCGCGTGCCCTGCCAGTCGACATCGAACAGCACGTCGCGCCCCGCGGCCAGCAGGCTCTCCACCGGGCGCCGCGGCGAGCCGTAGCCGAAGCCGAACACCAGCGCATGCTCCAGCAGCTCGCCCGTCGCGACCATCCGCGCATAGGCGTCATCGCTGATGAAGTGGTAGTCGCGGCCGTCGACCTCGCCCGGCCGCGGTGGCCGTGTCGTCACCGACACCGACAGCGTCAGGTCGCCGTCCCCCGCCAGCAGCGCCCGCGCGATCGTCGACTTGCCGGCGCCGGACGGCGAGGACAGGACGAACATCAAACCCCGGCGGGACACCTCTGCCGCCGGCCGCTGCCACGCATCGCTGTCGTGCTCATTCAAGATTTTGGACCTGTTCACGCAGCTGGTCGATGGTGATCTTCAGATCGAGGCCGACCCGCGTCAACTCGACGTCCGCCGACTTCGAGCAGAGCGTGTTCGCCTCGCGATTGAATTCCTGGCACAGAAAATCGAGCTGACGGCCGACCGCGCCGTCGCCATCCATCAGCCCGCGCGCCGCTTGGCAATGGGCGCGAAGGCGGTCGAGCTCCTCGCGCGGGTCGGCTTTCACCGCGAGCAGCGTCGCCTCCTGAGCCAGCCGGTCGGCGGTCAGCGCCGGCACCGCATCCAACAGCAGCTGGACCTGTTCCTGCAGGCGCGCCAGGATGGCCGGCGGCTGCGCGCCCGCCTGCTGCGCGGCCTGCTCCGTCAGGTCGGCGATGCGATCGATGTGCGCCCGCATGGCGCCGCCCAGACGCTCCCCCTCGCTGCGCCGCACGGCGAGCAGTTGTGTCAGACATCCGTCCAGCCCGGCCAGCAGTGCCGCTTCAAACGCGGCACGGGCCTCGCCGGTTGGGGTGGTATCCTCCACGTCGATGACGCCGCGCAGCCCGAGAAGGCCATCGATGCTCGGCGCCGCGCAGTCCGGCAACTGCGCGCGGATCTGCGGCACCAGGGCGATCACCGCTTGCAGGACCTCCTGGTTGATGCGAACACCGGCCTGCCCCCGTGTCCACACCAGATTGAGGGTGACGGTGACGCTGCCGCGCTTCAGGGCCGCGGAGATCCGCTGCCGGACCGCCGGCTCCAGCCCCTCGAACCCCGTCGGCAGGCGCAGACGCAGATCGAGCCCCCGTCCATTGACACTGCGGATTTCCCACGTCCATGCGCATTCGCCGTGCGTGCCCTCGCCACGAGCGAACCCGGTCATTGATGCGATGGGCATGGGACCCCCTAAGGATTGTTATGAAGCGGCGTGCAACCCTCTTCTCATAGTCCCTCCCCGCGCCGCGAACAACCCCGCGGACTTACGGCGTCATGCTGCGCTGCAACCGCCGCCAACGCTGAACGTTCCGGTTGTGTTCATCGAGGGTGCGCGCAAACGCATGACCGCCCGAGCCATCGGCCACGAAGTAAAGCTCGTCGGTCGCGGCAGGCTGTAACACCGCAGCCAGCGCGGCGCGACCGGGGTTGGCGATGGCACCGGGTGGCAAACCATCCACGTGATAGGTGTTATAGGGAGAGGGCGTTTGCAGGTCGCTGGCGGTGAGCGGGCGCACATCTGCCGGCGTTGTGCCATTGGTGTCGGCGATGGCGTAGGCCACCGTCGGATCGGCCTGCAACCGCATGCCAAGGCGCAGACGGTTGAGGAATACGGCGGCGATGCGGGCTCGCTCCTCCGCTTTCGACGTCTCCTTCTCGACAATGGACGCGAGGACCACCGCGTCCTGCACCGACCGCAGCGGCAGGTTGGCAGCGCGCCGACCCCACAGCTCGCGCAGCGTCTCCTGCATCGCCGACGCCATGCGGGCAAGCAACTGCTCGCGGCTGTCGCCCAGGCTGTAATGGTAGGTCTCCGGCAGCAGTTCGCCCTCGCCCGGCGTATCCGTGACCTCGCCAGCGAGTCCCGGCGCCGCCAGCACGAGGGCGACCACCTGGCGGGAGGTCAGCCCTTCTGGCACCGTCAGTTTGCGAATGACCGTGCGGCCCGCGCGCATCATCGCCAAGACTTCGGCGACGGTGATGCGGGCGGGCACTGCATACTCGCCAGCACGCAGGGCGCCTTCGTCGCCGCTCAGGCGCACAGCCAGTTCAAAAAACAACGGGGAAGCAATGACCTGCCGGCTACGCAGCCGGGCGGCGATATCGGCGACGGTCGATCCCTTGCTGACGACCACCGTCGCCGGTGCCGTCAGCGGACCCGGCCGATGCAGCGCGTCGTAGGCGGTGATCCCCAGCAGCGCCAGCACGATCAGGGTGCCGAACACGACGACTGTGCCCACTCTGCGCACGATCGGCAGCCTCGGCCGCCGGTGCCGCGGGTTCAGTGCACCTTCTTGAAGATGAGGGTGGCGTTGGTGCCGCCGAAGCCGAAGGAGTTGGACATGGCGGCGCGCACTGGCTTTTCCTTGGCGACGTGCGGTACCAGATCGATGCCGTCACAACCTTCGGACGGATTATCGAGGTTCAACGTGGGCGGCAGCACCCCGGTTTCGATCGCCTTGATCGAGTAGATCGCCTCGGCGGCCCCCGCGGCTCCGAGAAGATGGCCGATCGAGGATTTGGTCGACGACATCGAGACACTGGCGGCGGCCGGCCCGAACAGCCGCTTGACCGCGCCCAGTTCGATTTCATCGCCCAGCGGTGTCGATGTGCCGTGGGCATTGATGTAATCGATATCCTCGGCGCTGATGCCCGCCCGCTTGAGCGCCGCCTGCATGCAGCGGAACGCGCCGTTGCCGTCCTCGGCCGGGGCCGTGATGTGGTGGGCATCGCCGGACATGCCGTAGCCCACGACCTCTGCATAGATTTTGGCGCCACGCTTGCGCGCGTGTTCATACTCTTCGAGGACGACGACCCCGGCGCCCTCGCCGATGACGAAGCCGTCGCGGTCCTTGTCCCATGGCCGCGATGCCCGCAGCGGCTCGTCGTTGAACTTGCTGGCGAGGGCCCGCGCGGCGGCGAAACCGGCGATGCCCAGCCGGCATACCGCCGCCTCGGTGCCGCCCGCAACCATCACATCCGCGTCATCCCACATGATCAGCCGCGCCGCGTCGCCAATCGCATGCGCGCCGGTGGCGCAGGCGGTGACCACCGAATGGTTCGGCCCCTTGAAACCATAGCGAATCGAGACGTGACCGCTCGCGAGGTTGATGAGCGCGGCCGGAATGAAAAACGGGCTGATGCGGCGCACCTGGCCGCTTTCCAGCAGGGTCGCGCCCTTGGCAATCTCCGGCAGGCCGCCAATGCCGGAGCCGATCATGACGCCGCTCCGCTCCCGCTGTTGGTCGTTGGCCGGCGTCCACTCTGCGTCACTCACCGCCTGCGCCGCCGCCGCCAAGGCATAGACGATGAACGTATCCATGCGTCGCTGCTCTTTCGGCGACACCCAGTCGTCGGCGTTGAAGAGACCGCTCGCCGTCTCGCCGCGCGGCACCTGCGCCGCGATTTTTACGGGAAGGTCAGAGACATCAAAGGTTTGTACGGCGCCGACGCCGGACTCGCCATTGGTGATCCGTTCCCAGTTGGTCTGCACCCCGCAACCGAGCGGTGAGACAATGCCAAGGCCAGTGACAACGACGCGTCGCATAGCTTCCTCTAATCTCCGCTCGCGGCAATGCCCGCTTCGTTGAATACGGGCGGCGGGCGCTACCCGGCTTCAGTTCCCGATCGCGTTTTTGATGTAGTCAATGGCATCCTTGACCGTCAGGATTTTTTCGGCCGCTTCATCCGGGATCTCGATTCCGAACTCCTCCTCGAAGGCCATGACCAGTTCGACGGTGTCGAGGCTGTCAGCACCGAGGTCATCAATGAAGTTTGCGTTCTCAACCACTTTGGCTTCCTCGACGCCCAAGTGCTCGACAATGATTTTCTTCACCCGCTCGGCGACGTCATTCATCGATTGTACCCTTGCTTTGGATTGGTCCTAACGGAATGGTTAGGTTGGATTGCCCCCGTCTCCCGGCATCGATCCTGCTGCGCCGCGGAAAACGCGGTTGGTTGGTAACACAGATTATGAGCCTTGGCCAGCACCCAAACCTCGCAAGCAACGCCCATAAAAAGCCCGATGTGGGACAGCGGGCGGATCAAATCATCGTCAAACCGCCGTTGACGTGCAGCGTCTGCCCGGTCACGTAGGCCGCCTCCTCGCTGGCGAAGAACACGACAGCCGCCGCCACATCCTGCGGCGTGCCAAACCGCCCGGCAGGGATCGCGCCAAGGACCGCCTGCCGCCGGGCCTCGCTCAAGTCCTTGGTCATTTCGGTGTCGATGAAACCCGGCGCGACACAATTGGCGGTGATGTTGCGGCTCGCCAATTCCTGCGCCAGCGACTTGATAACCCCGGCCATGCCTGCCTTCGACGCCGCATAGTTGGCCTGTCCGGCATTGCCGGTCGCACCGACCACCGATGTGATGGCGACCAGACGGCCGAAACGCTGGCGCATCATCCCGCGCAGCGCCGCCCGCATCAGCCGGAACCCCGCCGTCAGATTGATATCGAGAACGGCACCCCAATCCTCGTCCGACATCCGCATGGCCAGCTGATCGCGGGTGATCCCGGCGTTGCTGACAAGAATATCGAGGCCGCCGAGGCTCTCCGCCGCCGCCTTCACCAGCGCCTCGGCCGCTTCCGGCTCGGCAAGGTTTGCGACCAGGACGTGCGCGCCGGAACCCAGTTCGGCGGCGAGTTGAGACAATGCCGCTTCCCGCGTGCCGGAAACGGCGACGAGAGCGCCGGCCGCGGCCAGCGAGCGGGCGATGGCGCCGCCAATGCCGCCGGACGCTCCGGTGACCAGCGCTCGTTTCCCTGTGAGGTTGAACATCCGTCGTTCCCAAAAAACCGAAATCAAGACGGCGGCCGCGGCGCTGTCAAGACGAAGCGTCGCTCGCCCTGGTTCGACCCCCGGGCGCTCCACGTTGGTCTGGAACCATCCCGCCCCCCGCGCCGCCAGCGCGGATCGAGGAGAGAAAGCGGCTGGTCGGGGAGACTGGATTCGAACCAGCGACCCTCTGCTCCCAAAGCAGATGCGCTACCAGGCTGCGCTACTCCCCGCTGGCGCGAACCTAGGGCTTTCCGTGCCAGCCGGCAACGGCCGTGATGCGGCGCGGAAGTCAGCCGCGGCCGGAGCGGGCGGCTTCCGGAGGGCTTCTAAGGGGTCGTCACCAGCGCTCCGGCCGGGCCGGCGGAGCCGCCGCGGCCCGAGGATGCCGGCGATTGGCCAGCCTCGACCGCGATCGCCGCCGCCGGCAAGCCGGACTTCTCCTCGCCCATCGCCCGCCGCAACCATGACGAGGCGCTGACGAGATCACCGTGCTCGGCCTCCTCCAGCGCCGCCATCAGCTTGCAAACGCGCGGTCCCGGGTTGTCGCCGCCGGCGGCATACAGGGCGGCGCGCGCGTCCGACCACTGTCTCGCCTCGATCGCCGCGACCGCCAGCGCCAGTTTGCTTTCCGCATGGCTGGGATTCTCACGGGCGAGCCGTTCCGCCGCCCGCACCTTCGCCATGGCGTCGTGGCACTCGCTGGCCTCGAAGTACGGATCGACGAGGTCGGCGTCCGGATGGCGCGCCCATGCCTGCTCGATCACCTGCCGCGCCTTGCGCTGGCGGCCGGCGGCGGTGAGCAGCCGGGCAAGGCGAACCGATGCGGGCGTAAACGAGGGATCGGCCTTCAGCGCCTCGCGCGCCCAGCGTTGCGCCTCTTCGCCGTCGACCTCCCGGCTTTTCTGATAGAACAGACCCGCCCGCTCCGCCTGCACCGAGGCTTGCGGCAGCAGCCTGAGTTTCGCTTGCTGGCCGAGCGTTCTGTCGGCCTCGACCCACTGGCCCAGCCGCTTTTGCAGCGAGAACAGGGTCTCCACCACCCAGGGACTCTTGTCGTCGATGCGATAGGCGCGCCGTGCCAACGACAGCGCGTCTTCCCACGCCTCGCGCTTCATCGCTTGCGTCAACAGGCCGCGCAGCCCGAGCATCTCCGTCTGCGGGCGCTCCATCAGTTGCGTGAACAGCTTCGTCGCCGCCTCATCGTTGCCCTCCAGTTGCGCCGCCTGCGCCGCCACCAGCAGCGTCAGCGGCCCCTTCTCAAGGAGCGCTTCGGCGCGCTGCGCCTGCCGGCGGGCGGTGCCGACATCGCCGGCGGCGATGGCGACGAGACCACGGCTGAGCGCCTCATAGCCGCGACGGCGCCGGCGCTCACGCTCGCTGCCGCTCAGCCACGCGGGCAATCGAATGAGCCCGCTGATCAGCCGCCAGACGATCATCAGCACGACGACGAGGACAACAATGAGCACGGCGAACACGGCGACCGAGGTGTCGACGCGAACATCCTGCCACTGCAAGGTGAGCGTGCCGGGCGTTTCCGCAATCAGGCCGGCAACAAGGGCGGCGGCGGCCAGCAAAATGATCGTCAGAGCCGAGCGCAGCACGGGAATTACCCCTTGACCTGAGAGAGATAGGCGATTGCCCGATCTTCCAGCGACGCCAGCGCCTTGGCCGCCGTCAGCCGGGCGCGCGCTTCGCTCAGCCACGGCGCCGCAGCGGCCGCGCCAGGCCCCTCGATCCCGGCGACGGCATCCACCGCCGCCGACAGCGCACCGGCCGCCAGCGCCTGCTCGGCCGCGGCGAGACGGCCGGAGGTGCCGCCCGCGGCAACCGCTTCCGGTCCGGTACGGCGGACCATGACCAGTGTCGAGATGCGGTTGACGATCCGGTCATACCATTCCTCGCCACGAGCGGCCCCCTCGGCGCGGCTGACCGCCAATGCGGTCGCCGGAAACTCGGCGCGCAGCCGCGCCATCGTCGGCACGCCCGTCGCCGCGAAGGGTTCGAGCGAACGGATCGCCGTCGACAACTGCTCATCGCCGGCGGCGACCACCCGCAGCGTCGTGAGTTGCGCCGCGAACGGCTCGCCGTCCTCGACCGTCCGCAGCAGTTGGCCGGCGGCAAGAACGATGGACGAGCCGCGCATCAGCGCCTCGCGCGCCGCCGCGCCGCTGGCTTCCAGGGACTGCACCCGCTGATCCAAGGTGGCGCTGCGCACGGCGTTGGTTTCCAGCCGCGCCATCCGGTCGAGCAAGTCGCTGGCCTGCAGATGCGTGGCCGCCATCAGTTGCAGCTGCTCATCCAGGCGCTGCAAGCGCTGTTCGATGTCCGCCGCCTTCGCCGCCAGTTGCGCTGTCGGCATCGTCAACGTCTTCAGCTCGCCGATGTCCCCGCCCATCTGCTCGACGCGGCCGGCGAGGGGTTGGACGCGCGCCTCGATGGCCTGCACCCGCTGCACCGCCGCTTCAACGCTGTCCCGCAACTGCGCGTGGGCCGCGTGCACCGCTTCGAGCCGCCTGTTGAACTGGTCATCGAGATAATACCAAGCCGCTGCCGCCCCGAGCACGACCAGCAACGGGACGGCGGCGATATAGGCGACCAGGAACGACCGCGACCACGCTCTCTTCGCCGGCGCGGCCAGGGGTGGCGGCTCGGTCGCGGCGGCCTCCGCTGGCGCAGCCGGCGTCTCGCCCGTCACCCGCTCGGCTTCCGGCGATGCTTCCGGCGATGCTTCCGGCAACGGTGCCACCGACGGCTCCGCAGCGGGCGCTGCCGTCGCCGGATCCGTCACAGGTTGTGCTTCCTGCTGATGTTTATTGTCTGCGCTCATCACCCCGGCTCCGCTGCAGAAACGCCCCGAAAACCATCCGGAAATACCTATCAGGGAATGCGGCCGGTAAGGGAGAAGAAATCGGCCTCATCGGCAATGATGTCGAGGAGGGCCGCCTGCTCCGGCCGCGCCGCCACCCGGATCAGCCGCCAGCGCACGCCCTCGATGGCACCGGCGACCGCCCAGCTCAGGCAAAAGGCGGTCATCTGCGCGCACGCCGCGTCGACCCCCGCCGCTTTCAACAGTTCGATGAGCACGGCGCCCGTCCGCGGTGAAAACACGGCGACGCCGTCGATTTTTCCCTGCCGCAGCAGTTCGACCGTTGGCGCCGTCAACCGCGTCGCCGTCCGCGCTTCGTAGAGGACCTCCCGCCGAACCTGAAAGCCGTTGTTGGCGAGCAGCTTGCCCAGGTCGCCCGCAACCACGCTGCCGGCGGCATGCAGGAGAGCACCGGCGGCGGGATCACGCCGCTGACGGACCAATTCGGCCAGCGCGAACACATCGCCGGCGGCGCTCTCCACCACCGCAAAGCCGGCGTCTCGGGCGGTCCGCGCCGTCGCATCGCCGACGGCAAGCACCGGCAGGTCGCGGCGTGCGCAGCGACGCGCGAACGCCCGCACGCCGTTGGCGCTGGTCGCCAGCAGCGCCTGCACGCCGGCGACGTCGAGCTCGCCGCCATCGCCATAGTTGACCTCAAGCAGCGGCTCGATGGTGGACGCGATGCCAAATCGGGCGAGTTGTGTCGCCAACGGAGCGGCGTCGTCCTCGGGACGGGTGACGAGAACGCGCATGGCGCGGTCAGCCGAAGAAGCCGGGTCCGGCGCGCCCTCGCAATTCTTCCCCGGCATCGCGTCCCAGCCGAACCGCGTCCGACGTGGCGCCGCCACGACTGGTGGACAGCAGCCGCGAGCCATCCGGCCGCGCCACCAACGCCCGCAGGTGAAGGCTGGAAGCGGCGGCATCGACCTCGGCGTAGCCGGCGATCGGCGTCCGGCACGAGCCGTCGAGGACCTTCAGCATCGCTCGCTCGGCGGCGACGGCTTCGCTCGACGGCGGATGGTTCAAGGGAGCGAGCAAGGCGGCGATGTCCTCATCGGCCTCGCGGCAGGTGACGGCGATCGCCGCCTGTCCAACCGCCGGCAGCATCTCATCCACGCTGAGGACGTTGACCCGCCCATCGTCGGCAAGACCGAGACGGCGCAGGCCAGCCAGCGCCAGCAGCGTCGCCGCCACTTCCCCCCGCTCCAGCTTCGCCAGCCGTGTCTGCACGTTGCCCCGCAGCGACACCACCTTCAGATCGGGCCGCCGGGCGAGCAATTGCGCTTGCCGCCGCAGGCTCGCCGTGCCGACGATGGCACCGGATGCCATCTCCGCCGGCCGGCGGATGGTCGGCGCGATGAAGGCGTCGCGGGGATCCTCCCGCGGCAGTACGGCGGCGACGACGATCCCCGCCGGCAGCACGGTTGGCAGATCCTTTGCCGAATGAACGGCCATGTCGATGCCCCCCCCCAGTAGCGCTTCGTCGATTTCCTTGGTGAACAAGCCCTTGCCGCCGATGTCGGCGAGCGGCCGGTCGAGAACCAGATCACCGGTCGTGCGGATGACCGACACCGCAATCGCCCGCTCCTCGGCGAGGTGCGGATGGGCCATGCGCAGCCGCCGCTGCAGCTCCTCGCTCTGGGCGAGCGCCAGCGGGCTGCCGCGGGTGCCGATGCGCACGGGATGTCCGGTCATGGGGCGAGAGGGTCTTGTGTCCGACGCGAGAAGCCGAGATTAGGGTAGAAGGCTTCACGGGGGAAATGTCAATTTGCGTCGATGATCGTTCTTGGCATCGAGACCAGTTGCGATGAAACGGCGGCCGCCATCGTCGCCGATGACCGGCGCATTCTCGCCGAGGTGGTCCGTTCACAGGTGGATCAGCACGCCCCGTGGGGCGGCGTTGTCCCGGAAGTGGCGGCGCGAGCCCACCTCGACGTCCTTGACGGGTTGATCGCCCGCGTCATGGCGGTATCCTCGCTCGCCTTTGCCGACCTCGACGGGATTGCCGTCACCGGCGGACCGGGATTGATCGGCGGCGTCATCGTCGGCGTGATGACGGCAAAGGCGATCGCCGCCGCCGCTGAACGGCCATTCATCGCCGTCAACCACCTCGAAGCACATGCGCTGACGGCCCGTCTGACGGACGGCGTCGCGTTTCCCTACCTGCTCCTGCTGGTGTCGGGCGGGCATTGCCAGTTGCTGATCGTCGACGGCGTGGGTCGATACCGGCGGCTTGGCACCACTATCGACGACGCCCTCGGCGAGGCGTTCGATAAGGTCGCAAAGCTGCTCGGCCTCGGCTACCCCGGCGGCCCGGCGCTGGAACGCGTCGCACGGTCCGGCGATCCCCGCCGTTTCGACCTGCCACGGCCGATGCGCGGCCGCCCCGACTGTCACTTTTCGTTTTCCGGGCTGAAGACCGCGGTTCGCCAGATCGTCGACACCTGGCCGGGTGGCTCGCTCGGCGCGCCGGACATCGCCGATCTCGCTGCGTCGTTTCAGACCGCGGCGGCGGACGCGGTTGCCGATCGCACGCGCCGGGCCATCGCCATGTTCCGCGGCGTCCATGCCGACGGCGATACGCTGGTCGTCGCCGGCGGCGTCGCCGCCAATGGCGAGTTGCGGGCGCGGCTAGCGGCGCTGGCGGCGGCCGAAGGCATGCGGCTGATCGCGCCGCCCCTCGCCCTGTGCACCGACAACGCCGCGATGATTGCCTGGGCCGGGATCGAGCGGCTGCGGCTGGGTCTCACCGACGCTCTCGATTTCGCGCCGCGGCCCCGCTGGCCGCTCGATCCCTCGGCGCCCGCCGCCGCCTTCGCCGGCGTCAAGGCTTAAGCCCGCGCCATCATTGCTGGGCCGGCTTGTCCGCCTTCGGCTGTCCCATCTCCTGGAGCTTCTGACCGAGACCCTCCAGCAACCGGCCGGCGGCGGCTGCCGCATCTTGCGCCAGCGACTGCGCTGCCGCAGCGGCGTCTTCCGCTTTCGCCTGCGCCGCCTGCGCCGCTTCGGTGGCACCCTCCGCCGCCCGCTTCGCCGCCTCGTCGGCGGCACTGGCCGCCTGCTCGGCCTTGGCTTGCGCCGCCACCGCCGCGTCCTCGAGCTTGGCTTGTGCCGCTTTCGCCGCTTCGCTGCCGCTTTCAGCCGCATCCTTGGCCGCCTTCTCCGCCGCCGCGGCGGCTTCGCGCGCATGCGCCTCGGCAGCGGCAGCGGCCTCCTTCGCCTTTGTCTCGGCGGCAGCCGCGGCCTCGCGCGCCTTATCGCCGGTGGTCGGCGCCGGTGCTGGCGCCTGCGAGGCGGCGGGTGGTGCGCTGCTCTGGGTTTTCGTGGCGTTGTCTCCCTCGCCACAGCCGGCGAGCGCCACGCTGGCGGAAGCCAGAACCGCAAAGGCCAAAGCTGAGCGAGCGCGGGAACTGAGGAACGCAGCCATCATGCGCGAAATCCCTTCCGATCGGTTGACGTTACCCTGTTAGGTAGTCGGCGGGACGCCGCGAGCCCAGGGGGCGCCGCCGCCCTTGACGCCGCCGCGCCGGCTGGCGAAGCTGTCCACCAAGCCTGCGGCGGGACACATGCGAATGGCTGCCATCGGACGCATCGCCATCCTCGGAGCCGGCGCCTGGGGCACGGCGCTCGCCGTCGTCGCGCGCCGCGCCGGACGCGATGTGGTGTTGCAGGTCCGCGAGGCGGAGGTGGCGGCGGCGATCGCCCGCGACCACGAAAACCCCGTCTTTCTTCCCGGTGTGCCGCTCGACCCGGAGATCCGCACCACCCTGACGCCCCGCGAGGCCATCGCCGGCGCCGAGGCGGTGCTTCTGGCGGTGCCGGCGCAGCACCTGCGGGCGGTGCTGGCCCAGGCGCGAGCGGCCTGGCCCGTCGGCGCGGCGGCCATCATCTGCGCCAAGGGGATCGAACAGCGCAGCGGTGCGTTGCTCAGCACGGTCGTTGCCGAAGAACTGCCCGGCGTTCCGGCCGCCGTTCTTTCCGGCCCCAGTTTCGCCATCGAGGTGGCGCGCGGCCTGCCCGCCGCGGTGACCTTCGCCTGCGCCGACAGCGTCATCCGCGAAGCCCTACCCGCCGCGCTCGGCGGCCCGGAGTTCCGCATCTATTCCACCGACGATGTGGTTGGCGCCGAGTTGGGCGGCGCCGTCAAGAACGTGCTGGCCATCGCCTGTGGCATCGTCGCCGGCCGCGGCATGGGGGATAACGCCCGCGCCGCGCTGATCACCCGCGGCCTTGCCGAAATGGCGCGTCTCGCCAGGGTTCACGGCGCACGACCGGAAACGTTGATGGGGCTGTCCGGCCTCGGCGATCTGGTGCTGACCTGCTCGGCGCCGCAGTCGCGCAATTTCTCGTTCGGTTTTGCCCTCGGCGAGGGCGCGCAGGCGGCGGACCTGCTGGCCGAGCGCACCTCCGTCGTCGAAGGCGTGGCCACCGCCTCGGCGGTGGCGCGGCTGGCCGGCGCCGCCGGTGTCGACATGCCGATCGTTGCCGCCGTCGACGCGGTGCTGAACCTGGGTGCCGATCTCGATGCGACGATCCGCGCCCTGCTCGCCCGACCGTTCCGCGCCGAGGGCTGGGCCGGCCGCTGAATGGGCGGCACGCAACGGCGGGGGTTGGCGGGTGCGCGCGCAGCCGCTAGAGATGACGGTGGATCGATCGCTGCCGCCGCGGGAGCCTGCGCCGATGTATTTCGCCATCGTCTGTACCGACAAACCGGGCCGTGCCGCCTTGCGCGGCGAGGTCCGCCCACAGCACCTCGCCTATCTCGAGCAGTTCCGTGAACAGGTGTTCGCCGTCGGACCGCTGCAGAGCGACGATGGGACGATGATGATCGGCAGCCTGCTGGTTGTCGACTTCGCCGACCGCGAGGCCGCCGAGGCGTTCGCCGCCGGCGATCCCTACGCGCGTGCCGGCCTGTTCGAAAGCGTTGTCATCCGGCGCTGGAAGAAGGTGATTCCCGCCGACTGAGGCGGTGACAGCGATGGCAGAGGCGGCCGCCGTGAACACTTGGCTGGTCAAGTCGGAACCCGCAACCTGGTCCTGGCAGCAGCAGGTGGCGGCGGGAACGACGCACTGGGACGGCGTTCGCAATGCGCAGGCCTGCAACTTCCTGAAGGCCATGCGCATCGGCGACCGCGCCTTTTTTTATCATTCCGGCGAGGAGCGGCGGATCGTCGGCATCGTCGACATCGTCCGTGAAGCCTACCCGGACCCCGGTGATCCGTCGGGCCGGTTCGTCATGGTCGATGTCCGCGCCGTGCGGGCGCTACCGCGGCCGGTGACGCTGGCGGCGATCAAGGCGGACGAGCGGCTGCATCATCTGGCGCTGGTCCGCCAGTCCCGGCTGTCGGTGATGCCGATCGATCCAGCGTCATGGGCATTGTTGCTGGCGCTGAGCGGCGCTGAGGACGGACCCCTTGCCGACTGAACCTCCGCCGCCGCGGGACGGGGGCCACCCGCCAACCCCGATCCGCCTGTGCGCTGTCGACGATCTGCCACGGGACGGCGCGGCGGGGTTCGTCGTGCCGGGAGAGGGCGGGTTTCCCGTGCGCCTGCTGGTCGTTCGGCGCGCCGGCGAGGTCTTCGCCTACCGCAACGCCTGCCCGCATCGCCGCCTGCCCCTCGACTACGATGATGGCCGGTTCCTGAACGCCGATGGCACCCGGATCGTCTGCGCCAACCACGGCGCCCTCTTTCGCATCGAGGACGGCCTGTGCGTGGCCGGCCCCTGCATCGGCGCGGCGCTGACCGCGATCGGCGTGGAGATCGCCGCCGCCGGCGTGTCGGTGTGGGTGTGACGGGGTTCGGCGCCATCGGCGGGCGCCGCTGCGCCGGCCGTGCGGTGTGATCGGGATCTCTCGACAACGCGGGAACTCGGTTCTCTTTCTGTACGACTCTAACGTGTGGATCGCCGCGCGGGCCATTTCGCTGTTGCGCGGCAAATAGGTCTCGAGGATCCGCAAAGTGCGGTCCAACTGGTGGCCGGTGATCGCCGCAATTTGCGGAACGGTGCATCCGGCTTCCGCCAACCGGACGACCGCCGAGCGTCGAAGATCGAGGAACTGAAGATCTTTCAGACCGGCTGCGTTTGCGATGCGGCGAAACTCGTGACGGAAATGGTCCACTTTGTAGGGTTTGGACGTGGTTTCGGCGATCAGCATCGCCGACGCTTTGACCGCAATCCGCGTGTCAACGCGATCGATGCTGGGGTCTTTCGACGCCGTTTTCTCCAGTTCTTCGGCAACTTGCTTACGTCGCTTCTGGAGCGCCTCGTCGAGAATGATCTTGAGATCGGCCATGACTGGCACGGCGATGAGTACACCAGTCTTGCTCTGACGTAATGTTACTTGCTGTCCGTCGTATTGCTGCCAGGTCATGCGCAGGATGTCGCCTTGTCGCTGGCCAAGCCACGCACCGAGTAGAACAGCAAGTTGAAGCGATGAGCGATCGGCAGAACGAGCAGCAGAACAGAATGTGTGGATCGCTTCCTCGGTCCATCTCTGTTGCCGCGGCGGCCGACCCTTCATGCGCGGCCTGGACGCGGGGTTATCGTCGAGGAAACCTTCGTCAATGGCGAACGCGAGGAGAAGTCGCAACACTCGAATGACGGCGTTTGCTTTGGCGGGGGTCTTTT
>JALOTH010000108.1 GCA_025458035.1 Rhodospirillales bacterium | reverse complement strand
CCGTCACCTCGCGTGCCTGTGGACGCTGACCATCGCCACCCGGCCACAGACGGCGGCGTACTGGGCGTTCATCGATGCCCGGCGCCCGCTGCCCTTCGAGGCGGAAGTCCCGTCCCTTGTCGACCGCACGAAAGGTCCGGCGCGGGCGCCGCTGCCGGCCCTGACCGCCTTCGCCTTCGCCGCGATCGGCATCATCACCGCGATCATCGCCGGTCTCGCCCTGCCGGCGGTCCTGCGCGGCAAGCCGCTGCCGCCGCCGCTGATGGCGGCCTCATTCGCCGCCCTCATGGCCCACGCCAACCTGACGTTCACCGCCCTCGTCGGCATCGGCATCGCTCGCTACACCCTTGGCATGTGGGTGCCGATCGTCGCCGCCTGCGGTCTCGGCGGCTGGTACCTCGCCACGCGCGTGTTATCGTGGGCGAGGCGGCGGCGCGCCGCCGCTGCTTAGGTCATGGTCCGGAAATGGGGATGATGCCGATGCCGGCTGCGGCGCTGACCGGCGGACGGCGCCGTCAAGCGCTGCCACCCGCCGCGATGGTCGCTTCCAGCCAGTCGTGGACGCGCCCGGCCACCTTGAGCCAGTCGTGATCCAGCATCATCGCATGCGCCATGCCATCGAACAGCTCCGGGCGGGTGCGGTACGCCTCGGCGGTGGCCTTGACCGCGCTTTCGAAGACGAAGCTGTCGTTACGCGCCCCCAGCACCAGCACCGGGATATCCAGTTTCGAGCGTGACGGCGGCAGGTCGAGCCCCATCAGGTCAAAGACTACCAACTGCGATTCCGGCTGGAACCGGCGCAGGTAGTCATCGACCCGCTCGTCGTCGAGATCATCGGAGAACAGCGCCTTGCGCGCCAGGTAGCCGTTGACCATCGCCGGGCCCATCAGCTGCGCCGTCGACATCTCGCTGAACAGTGGCGGGTTGCTGAAGGCCATGCCGAGCATGCTGCCGGCAAGGCCGTGCGGCGGCACCGAGGCCATCAGCACCGCCGCCGGGAACGCCGCCTCGTACAGCGCCTTCTGCACCACCATGCCGCCCATCGAATGACCGATGAGGATGGGGGGCGCCGGCAGCGCGGCGGTCACCGCGAGCACGTCGGCGACGTAGTCCTTCAGCCGCGCGAAGGCCAGCATTTCCCAGCCGTCGCTGCCGCCGTGGCCGCGCAGGCTCACCGCGTGCGCGGCGAAGCCGCGGTCGGCGAAATAGGGCAGGAAATGCTGATCCCAGATCCACGCGGCACCATAGGCGCCGTGGACAAACAGCAGCGGCGGTCCTTTCGGCTGGCCCTGCGCCGGCAGCCGGGAAATCACCTCAAGACGCATGCCGCTCACCCGCGATGCTGAAGGAAGACAGTGGAAAACGGTGGCAGGCGCAGCGACAGGCAACACGGCCGGCCGTGCATGGCCTCGTTCAGGGCGGTGACGCCGCCGCCGCTGCCGGCGTTGGACCCGCCGTAGGCCTCCGCATCGGTGTTCAGCCGCTCCTCATAAAAGCCCGGTTCCGGCACGCCGACACGGTAATCGTTGCGCACCACCGGGGTGAAATTGCAGACGACCACCACCGTGCCCTTGCCGTCGCGGGCGCGGCGCAGGAACGAGATCACGCTCTGGTCGGAATCGTTGCAGTCGATCCAGGCAAATCCGTCCGCCTCGCAATCGAGTTGGTAGAGCGCCGGCGTCGACCGGTAGAGGGCGTTCAGGTCGCGCACCGTCCGCCGCACGCCCTCGTGCATCGGATCGCCGAGCAGGTGCCAGTCCAGGCTGATGTCGGAGTTCCACTCCCGGTCCTGGGCGAACTCCATGCCCATGAACAACAGCTTCTTGCCGGGATGGCCGTACATCAGGCCGAGGAAGGCGCGCAGGTTGGCAAACTTCTGCCAGCGGTCGCCGGGCATGCGGCGCAGCAGCGAGCCCCGGCCGAACGCCACCTCCTCGTGCGACAGGGCGAGCACGAAGTTCTCCTGGAACGCCGTCGACGGGCCATAGGTCAGCTCGTCGTGATAATATTTCCGGTGCACCGGGTTGCGCGCCATGTAGCGCAGGCTGTCCCGCGCCCACGGCGCATTCCAGCGAAAGCCGAAGCCGAGACCGCCGAGAAACGTCGGGTGCGACACGCGCGCCCACGCCGACGCATCCTCGGCGACGGTGAAGACGCCGGGGAAGTCCCTGTAGACTTCCTCGTTGACGCGGCGAATGAGATCGACGGCCTCCAGGTGCTCATGGCCACCGAAGCGGTTGGCGGTCCATTCGCCGTGGCCGCGGCCGTAGTCGAGGTACAGCATCCTCGGCAGTTCGGGAATCCGCAAACCATCGACGTGAAAGCGATCGAACCAGTAGCGGGCGTTGGCGACCAGATAGCCCGCAACCTCCGGCCGGCCGTAATCGTAGCTCAAGGCGCTGGTGCCGGGGCTGCGCCGGCGTTGCGGGTCCGCTGGCTCATAAAGATGGCTGCCGTCGAACTCGCGCAGGCCGTGCGGGTTGTCGGAAAAATGGTGGGGGACCCAGTCGACGATGACGCCGACACCGGCCTGGTGGCAGCGGTCGACGAACTCGGCGAACTCCTCGGCGCTACCCCAGCGGCTGGTCGGCGCGAACGGCGTCAGCGGCTGCAAGCCGAGCGAAGCCTCGTAGTCGTATTCGCCGATCGGCATGATCTCGATGTGGGTGAAGCCGAGATCGGCGACATAGCCCGGCAACTCCTCCGCGAGTTCCCGGTAGGTCAGCCAGCGGTGGCCCTCCTCGGGCTTTCGCCGCCATGATCCCAGGTGCACTTCGTAGATGGCGAGCGGCGCCTCGCGCGCATCATGGGATCGGCGCCGCGTCATCCATACGTCATCGCGCCACGCGTGGCGGTCGAGGTCGGCAACGATGGCGGCGGCACCGGGACCGCGCTCGACGTGAACGGCGTAAGGGTCGGTCTTGTCGGCGAGGCGGACGCCGTTGGCGGTCTTGATCTCGTACTTGTAGAAGTCGCCGGCATTGACGCCGGGAACGAATATCTCCCAAACGCCGCAACCGTGACGCCGCCGCATGCCATGACAGCGTCCGTCCCAGTCGTTGAAGGTGCCGATGACGGCGACGCGGCTGGCGTTCGGCGCCCACACCGCGAACGCGGTTCCGGCCACGCCGTCGATCACCCTCGGGTGGGCACCCAGTTTTTCGTAGCTGCGCGGATGGCTGCCGGCAGCCAGCAGCTTTTCGTCGGCCTCGGTCAGCACCGGCGGGAACCGGTAGGCGTCGTCCACCCGCTTCTCGCCGTCCTCGGTGGTCAGCAGCAAACGATACGCAAAGGGCTTGCCCGGCGCGTCCGCCCGGCCGCTCACCGGGCCGGCGAACAATCCCTCGCCGCGGATCTTGTCCAGCGCGCCGACCACCGCGCCGGACACGGCGTCGATGACCTTCACCGCCATCACCTTCGGCATCAGCGCCCGCACGATCAGCCGGTTGCCCGGCTGGACGACGTGCATGCCGAGAAACGCGAAGGGGTCGTGGTGCTCGGCGGCGAGCAGCGCGTTGACGTCCGCGTCCGGCGCCAGCACGCTGTGGGGCACCGGATCGAGCACCGCTGCGGCCGCCGCCGGCGGCGGCGCTGCCGGTTTCGCCGGCTCGGCAGGCTTCGCCGCCTCCGCTGGCTTCGCGGTGGGCATTGCCGGTTTCGCCGCCTCCGCTGGCTTCGCGGTGGGCACTGCCGGTTTCGCCGGCTCGGCTGGCTTCGCGGTGGGCATTGCCGGTTTCGCCGGCTCGGCTGGCTTCGCGGTGGGCACTGCCGGTTTCGCCGCCGCCGCTGGCTTTCCGGCGGGCGCTGGCGCGACTTTTGGCGGGGGCGCGGTCTCGCCGACGTCTGATTTCGGCGGGACCGGCGCGGCCGTGGTGGCCGCCGCCTTCGCTGTCCCGGCCGCCGCCGGCAACGGCGCTGACGGCTTTGCGGCCGCCGCTGGCGGCGCTGATGACGGTGGAGCGGCGACGGTGGCAGCGGGCGCCGCTGTGGCCGGCGCAGGCTTCGCCGGGCTCGCCGTATTCGTGGTGGCCGCCTGCCCCGCCAACGGCTTTTCGTCCTTGCTGCTCATCGACTGACACCTCGCTCGCCGTCGCCCCTCCGGCGGTTTCCGTCCGCCGTTGCGGCTTACGCAGTCGCACAATTGTCTTGAAGCGGTTGTAGCCGGGAACACCCCACCTGTGAAGCCCGAACGCCGCCGCACGCGGCGCCTTTGGGCGAACACGCCGGCGGCGGCCCATCGCCCGCGCGATCCCCGTTTGAACCCTGCCGATGACGGCGGTATTGTCGCCGCCGCGCGAACGAGGGAAATGCCGCTGTCCGGCAGCCGGCTCCTTGGCACGTCTGTTGCTCCGCGCAGCGGGCAACGGCGGCCGGCCCCCTGGGCGCGCAGGGTACCATCGCGGCAGACAAACACTCACAGACCAACGGGGAGACATGAACATGGCAGTCGAGGGAGTGACGCAGCAGCCCGCAGCGAAAGGCGGTCCTGCACAAGCGGTCACCGAAGAAATCGGCATGGACGTCGACAGCCTGATCCGCAGCTACGAATTCCACCTCGCCTGCACCCTTGCCAAGGATCAATATTCGGCGACGGAGCAGGACCGCTACCAGGCCCTGGCGCTGGCGGTGCGCGACCGCCTGGTCGGCCGCTGGATCAAGACCCAGCAGGAATACCACCACCAGAACGTCAAGCGCATCTGCTACCTGTCGCTGGAATTCATGATGGGCCGGCTGATGGGCAATAACGTCATTTGCCTGATGCTGGAGGACAATTGCCGCGAAGCGATGCGCCGACTGGGCCTCGACTGGGACCGGCTGCGCGATGTCGAGGTTGACGCCGCCCTCGGCAACGGCGGCCTCGGCCGCCTCGCCGCCTGCTACCTGGACTCCATGGTCACCCTGAAGCTGCCGGCGATCGGCTACGGCATTCGCTACAACTACGGCATTTTCCGTCAGCGCGTTGAGAACGGCTATCAGGTGGAGGGGCCCGACGACTGGCTGCGCTTCGGCAATCCGTGGGAAGTCGTCCACCCGGAACTGGCCTATGTCGTCAACTTCGAGGGCCGGGCCGAGCCGCGCCGGGTCAACGGCACCACCCACTGGGACTGGGTTGGCTGCCGGCCGGTGGTGGGCGTCGCCCACGACACCCCGATCGTGGGCTACAACGTCTTCAACGTCAACAATCTGCGGCTCTGGTCGGCGCGCGCCACCGACGAGTTCCATTTCCAGGATTTCAGCCGCGGCTCGTACGTCGAAGCGGTCGAAGACAAGGTGATGGCGGAGAATCTCAGCCAGGTTCTCTACCCCAGCGATGCCGTCTACGCCGGCCGTGAACTCCGCTTGCGGCAACAGTATTTCTTCGTCTCCTGCTCGATGCAGGATGTCATCCGCCGCTTCAAGAACGACAACAAGGACTGGAACAGCTTCCCCGATCACGTCTTCATTCAAATGAATGATACGCATCCGGCGCTCGTCGTGCCGGAGCTGATGCGCATCTTCATCGACAAGGAAGATATCGAGTGGGACAAGGCGTGGGAGCTCACCGTCAACGCCTGCGGCTACACCAACCACACGCTGCTGCCCGAAGCGCTGGAGCGCTGGCCGGTCAGCATGTTCGAGCGGCTGCTGCCCCGCCACTTGCAGATCATCTACGAAATCAACAGCCGCTTCATGCGCAAGGTGGCCACCGCCTATCCCGGCGATTTCGACCGCCTGCGGCGGATGAGCATCATTCAGGAGGACCCGGAAAAGTCGGTACGCATGGCCTATCTCGCCATCGTCGGCTCGTCCTCGACCAACGGCGTCGCCGCCCTGCACTCGCAGTTGCTGCGGGACGGGCTGATGAACGACTTCTATCAGCTGTATCCCGAACGCTTCCGCAACGTCACCAACGGCGTCACGCCGCGCCGCTGGCTGCTGAAAGCCAACCCGAAACTGGCCTCGCTGCTCACGGAAAAGCTCGGCGGCACCGGCTGGGTGAACGATTTGTCGCAACTCGCGGCGTTCACCAAGTTCGAGACCGACAAGAAGGTCATCGACCAGCTTGCGGCGATCAAGCGTGAGAACAAGCTGGTCCTCTGTGACTACATCAAGCGGGAGCTGAACATCGAGGTCTCACCGGATTCGATGTTCCAGAGCCTGATCAAGCGCATCCACGAGTACAAACGCCAGCTTCTGCAGTGCCTTTACATCATCTCGCTATATGATCGGGTGAAGCGGGACCCGCAGTCCCTAGCCCATCCGGTCACCTTCATCTTCGCCGGCAAGGCCGCGCCCGGCTATCAGATGGCGAAGCTGATCATCAAGCTGATCAACCAGATCGCCGGCGTCATCAACTACGATCCGGCGATCAAGGACCAGATCAAGGTCGTCTTCCTGCCCGACTACCGGGTCTCGCTCGCCGAAAAGATCATCCCCGCCACCGACGTCAGCGTGCAGATCTCCACCGCCGGCATGGAAGCTTCGGGCACGGGCAACATGAAGTTCCAGATGAACGGCGCGCTGACCATCGGCACCCTCGATGGCGCCAACATCGAGATTCGCGAGGAGGTGGGCGCCGACAACTTCTTCCTGTTCGGGCTGACGGCGGACGAAGTGTCGCAAATTCGCCACCACTACAACCCCTACAGCTACTATGAGCGCGATGATGACATCCGCCGTGCGGTCGACCTGCTGAAGAACGATTTCTTCAGCCTGACCGAGCCGGGCATCTTCAAGCCGATCATCACGTCGCTGCTGGAACACGGCGATTATTATCTCAACCTCGCCGACCTGCGCAGCTACATCGATACCCAGGCCAAGGTCGATCAGGCCTATGGCGACAAACAGCGCTGGGGCCGCATGGCGCTGCATAACATCGCGAAAAGCGGGAAGTTCAGCTCCGATCGGGCGATCGCCGAATACGCCGATGTCATCTGGAAGATGCGCCCGGTCTCCGTCAACGGCCAGAACGCCGCCGCGAAATCGGCGAAGAAGCCCTCCTGAAGTCCGGGGTCCGCGTCGCCCCTGCCGCAGCCGTCGTCCCGCCCGCCGGGGCGACGGCCATGGCCGGCGGCGACCCCCGCGGCCCCGCCGCGACCGACGGCAACGGACGCCGGCCCATCTTCGCTGTGGACTTTTGACGCGTTGCAAAATCATATTCTGAGGCGAGTGCGGTGAACGGCGATCCCGGCGCCATGACCCATCCCCCCAGGCTAGCCGGCCGTGGGCACCGATCTCGCCGCGCAATCGCTCGGCATCACAGGATCAACGAGAAAAGCGGCCTGCCATGTTCATCGTGATGGTTTCTGCGGAGCTGGCGCCAGTGGCCAAGGTCGGCGGTCTCGCCGACGTGGTCTTCGGCTTGAGCCGCGAACTCGAAATCCGCGGCCATTCGGTCGAGATCATCCTCCCGAAGTACGACTGCATGTGGTATGATGAGATCTGGGGTCTCCACAAAATATGGGAGAACCTCTACGTGCCGTGGTACGGTGCCGGCGTCAACTGCTCGGTCTGGTTCGGCTTCGTGCACGGCCGCAAGTGCTTCTTCATCGAGCCCCACAGCCCGGATAACTTCTTCCAGCGCGGCTCTTTCTACGGCTTCAATGATGATGCCATCCGCTTCGCCTTTTTCTGCAAGGCGGCGATGGAGTTCATTCTGAAGTCGAACAAGCGCCCGGACATCATCCATTGCCACGATTGGCAGACCGGGCTGGTGCCGGTGCTGCTGTTCGAGATCTACAATCGCATCGGCATGGACCGCCAGCGTGTCGTCTACACCATCCACAATTTCAAGCACCAGGGAATTACCGGCGAAGCGGTGCTGTGGGCAACCGGGCTGTGCCGGCCGGAATACTATTTCCACTACGACCGGCTGCGCGACAACTTCAATCACAATGCCATCAACCTGATGAAGGGCGGCATCGTCTATTCGAACTATGTCAATACCGTCTCCCCTCACCATTCGTGGGAGGCCCGCTTCACCGATCAGGGCTATGGCCTCGGCCAGACGCTGGCGATCCATCATCACAAGTTCGGCGGCATCCTCAACGGCCTCGACTACGACGTCTGGAATCCGGAGATCGACCGCTTCATCCCCAGCCACTACACCGTCTGGAACGTCGAGGCGAAGTACGGCAACAAGGACGCCCTGCGCGACCGGCTGTGGCTGCGCAAGGAATTCAAGCCGATCATCGCCTACGTCGGCCGCCTCGACGCGCAGAAGGGCGTGCACCTCATTCAGCACGCGATGTTCTATTCCCTTGAGCGGGGCGCGCAGTTCGTGCTGCTCGGCGCCGGCGGCGACCGCGGCATCAACAATCACTTCTGGCACCTCAAGCATTACCTCAACGACAATTCCGACTGCCACATCGAGATCGGCTTCAACGAACAGCTCGCGCATCTGATCTACGCCGGCGCCGACCTCATCGTCGTGCCGAGCCTGTTCGAACCGTGCGGGCTGACGCAGCTGATCGCCATGCGCTACGGCGCGGTGCCGGTGGTGCGCGCCGTCGGCGGCCTCGTCGACACCGTGTTCGACCGCGATCATTCGGAAAAGCCGCCGGAGCTGAAGAACGGCTATGCGTTCCGCGATGCCGACTTCCGTGCCGTCGAGGGCGCGCTCAACCGCGCCATCAGCCTATGGTTCGACTATCCGAAGGAGTTCCGCCGGCTGATCACCAACGGCATGGCCATGGACTATTCGTGGGGCCAGTCGGGACAGCATTACATCAACGTCTACGAGGCGACCCGCTGCAAGTAGCCGCCGCGCAGCACCCGCCATCAATGGGACATCAGCACCGGCAGCCGCGCGTGGTAAAGGACGAACTCGGTGACGCCGCCGAACAGCTTCTCCCGCAGCCGCGACTTGCTGTAGCCGCCCATCACCAGCAGGTTGGCGTCGATGGTGTTGGCGGCGCGCAGGATGTCGCCGCCCGTCTGCACCGGATCATCGCTGGTCAGCACCTGCGTCGTCACATTGCCGATGCCGTGGCGGGACAGGTGGCCGCTGACGCGGGCGAGCCGCTCGTCGACGCCGTCGCCACCTTCGATGACGAGAACCGCCCGCTCCGCCTTCGCCAGCAGCGGCATGGCATCGGCGAGCGCCCGGCTCGCCTCGCGGCTGCCATTCCAGGCGATGACGGCGCGGCTGCCGACGACGCCCCGGACCGCCCAGTTCGGCGTGATCAGCACCGGCCGGCCGGCACGCAGCAGCAGCTGGTGGATCAGCTCGTCGGCGGGGAATTCCTCGTCATCGCTGCGGTCGTGCTTGTGAACGACGACAAGATCGGCGTAACGCGCGCTGTCGACGATGTCGTCAATGCCGCCGTTGTCCACCAGCCACCATTCGTGGCCGATCCCGCGCGCCTTCGCCGCCCCGCTGAGCGCGGCCTCGAGACGGTCGGAATGGGACCGGATCGCCGCGTCGTGGGCGGTGATGGCGCTATCGACGACGGAGTTGCGCAGTTGCCGCGGGATGCGCGGGTGCATCTCGACGCGCAGGCCGATCACGGTGGCGCCGTGGGCGGCGGCGAGGTCGGCGGCGATGCGCAGCCGGTCGGGGGTATCTAGTGCAGCGGCGCATTCAAAAAATGCGCGGTCGCTGCACGCAACCTATTGTTTTTAGTGCACATCTGACCCATTCGACTGACCCATCCGAATGGGTCTGTGCACTAGGGGCCGTAGATGGCTTTCGGCAGCCACGTGACCAAATCGGGCCAGAAGAAGCACAGGACGAGGACGCTGACCTGCAGCAGGACGAACGGCATGATGCCGCGATAGATGTGGGTCATGCTGATCTGCGGCGGCACCACGCCTTTCAGGTAGAACAGCGAGAAGCCCACCGGCGGCGTCAGGAACGACGTCTGCAGGCACACCGCCATCAGGACGGTGAACCAGACCAGATCAAAGCCCAACTCCTTCACCACCGGCGCCACCAGCGGCAGGATGATCAGCGAGATTTCCAGCCAGTCGAGAAAGAAGCCGGCGAGAAAGACGATGAACAGAATGAACAGGACGACGCCGGAGGGGCCGAACGGCAGGCCCCCGAGAAGGTCGGCGATGAACTCGTCGCCGCCGAGGGAGCGCATGACGACGGAGAAGGCCGACGCGCCGACGAAGATGGCGAGGATGAAGCCGGTCGTCGCCGAGGTCTGGATGCACACCTCGCGCAGCATTTTCAGGTTGAACCGGCGGTTGGCGATGGCGAGCAGCGTCGCCCCGAAGGCGCCGACGCCGGCCGCCTCGGTGGGCGTCGCGATGCCGAAGAAGATGGTGCCGAGCACCGCCAGGATCAGCCCGAACGCCGGCATCACCGCCCACACCGCGCCGAGCACGATGCGCGCCGTCAGCGGCGGCGCGTCCTTCGGCGCCGGCGCCTCGTCCGGAAAGATCGCGGCATAGATGAGGACGAAGACGGCGTAGCACAGGCCGAGCAGCAGGCCGGGGATGAGCGCGCCCATGAACAGATCGCTGGTGGACAGCGATAGCTGATCGGCCATCACCACCAGCATGATCGACGGCGGGATGAGGATGCCGAGCGTGCCCGAGGCGGCGACGACGCCGGTGGCGAGCGGCTTGCCGTAGTGGCTCTGCATCATCAGCGGCAGCGACAGCACCGCCAGCAGCACCACCGAGGCGCCGACGATGCCGGTGGAGGCGGCGAGCAGCACGCCGATGAGGACGACGGTGAGCGCCAGGCCGCCGCGCAGCCGGCCGAGGAGGACGACGAAGTTCGCCATCATCTTCTCGGCGACGCCGGAGCGGTCGAGCATCAGCCCCATGAAGATGAACATGGGCAAGGCGACGAGCAGCCAGTTCTGCACCTGCGCCCATATTCGATCGACGATGATCGCGTAATCCTGCCAGCTGTCGAGCAGGAAGGTATCGACATCAAAGTGTTCGTAGAGAACGACGCTGGTGGCGACGAACAGCAGCGACAGCCCGCCCAGCAGCCAGGCGATGGGAAAGCCGGTGAACAGCAGGGCGATGAACAGCACGAGATAGATGACGACGAGGATTTCGTAAGCTTCCACGGCAGGCGGCCCCGTCCCGGTCTAATGGCTCTTCAGCGGCTGCGGAAATCCGAACAGGAACGACGTGACGCGCAGCAGGCGGGCAAAACCGGCGAGCGCCAACAGGCCGAAGCCGATCGGGATGAACGCCTTGATCACCCAGCGCAGCGGCAGGCCGCCGGGGGACGGCGAGATCTCGTGCAGGCGATGGGCGGTGAGGACGAACGGGATCGAGCCGATGACGATGTCGATGGCGAAGGGCAGCAGGAAGAACAGGATGCCGATCAGTTCGATCCACGCGCGGGTGCGCGAGCGCCAGTTGCCGGCGATCACGTCGATGCGGACGTGCCCATCATTCTTGTAGACGAAGCTCAACGTCAGCAGCCACGCCGCGCCGTAGAGGTGCCATTGCAGTTCCTCGAAGACGATGAAGCCGAAGCCGGCGACGTAGCGCAGGGTGACGTTGACGATGATGATGGCGAGCAGCACCACCCACAGCCACGCGGCCCACTCGCCGATGCGCTGCAACGCGCCCTCGATGACGCGCGAGGTGCGGGTGTGTGGAAGGGTGAAGGCGTCCGGGACCGGCCCGGACGCCGCACCGCCGGCGGAAGGTGCCGACATCAACGCTCTCGCTCAACCGGCGGAGCGGCTAGCGCTGCGCCGACGGCAGGAAGGCAAGGCCGCGCCAGTTGCCGTAAGCGGCCTCGAAGGCGTCCTGCGAGTCCATGACCTTCTTGAACATCGCGTCCTTCGCCGCCTCTTCCGCCATCACCTCGCGGGTCACCTTCTTCAACTCGCCGAGAATCGCCGGCGACAGCTGCGTCGTGGTGATGCCGGCGTCCCGATAGCGCTTGAGCACCGCCGCCTGGCTCGCCTCGGACTTGGTCAGCGAGTAGTTGACGCCGGCCATGCAGGTGGTCTCGATCATCGCCCGCGATTCCGGCGAGATCTTGTCCCAGGCCGCCTTGTTGACGTAGAGGAACTGCGAGGTGTAGGGCTGGTGCCAGCCGGGGAAGTAGTTGTACTTGGCGACCTTGAAGAAGCCGAGCTGTTCATCGGCGGTGGGGATCGAGAACTCGGTGGCGTCGAGCACGCCCTTTTCCAGCGCCTGCTGCAACTCGCCGGCGGGCATGACGGTGACCGAGGCGCCGAGCTTCTGCATGACCTTGCCGCCGAGGCCGGCGAAGCGGATCTTCAGCCCCTTCACCTGGTCGAGGGAGGTGATTTCGAAGCGGAACCAGCCGGCGGTTTCCGGGCTGACGATGCCGCAGAAGATGGGCACGACGTTGTGCGGCGCGAACACTTCCTTGACCAGGTCCTGGCCGCCGCCGAAGTAATACCAGGCCATGTATTCCCACGGCGTGAACCCGAACGGCCGCGCCCCGAACAGCACCGAAGCCGGAACCTTGCCCAGCTCATAGCCCATCCAGCTGAAGCCGGCGTCGACCTTGCCGGTGCTCACCGCGTCGAAAATCTCGTTGCCGGGCACCACCTTGCCAGGCTCGAACACCTCGAACTTGATGTTGCCGCCGCTTTGCTCCTCGAGCCGCTTGGCGACCCACGGCAGCACGTCGCCGAGGGCGATCAGGGAGCTGGAAAAGGCGATCGGCACGCTCCAGCGGATGCGTTCGGCCTTCTGGGCCATGGCGCTCCCCGGAACCTGGACAACGGCAGCGATGGCGATGGCCGAAACGGCGAGCGCTTGCACGGCACGGCGGACTGACGTCTTGGTCTTGAACAAGGGCCTTCCTCCTGTTGCGTTTTTCTATGGTCAACTCGCTGGAGCTGGCGACGCCAAACGCGGCGAAGCGTTTGCGCGCAGCGCATCCCGCGGTCGTACAAAAATGGTGGCGAGGACTGGCCGTCGCGTTCCGAAGGATTCCCCCCGGACGGGGCAAGGCAGCCCTGCCGCCGTACTGTCGTTCAAGCCTCCCGTTGCATCGACCGGCGGCTCATTGGCACCGATCATTGGTATTTTTTTAAGCGGCGATTACACGTGCAGGGTAACCGCACATCGGCAGCCTACGAAAATGCGTCGTGAGACGCAAGCGCAACTGGCGCAAGCCGGCGTCAGCCGCCCGCGCCGCGGGCGAGCATGTGCCGTAAGGTGGTATCGCGGCGGACCCAGTGGTGATAGAGCGCCGCCGCCGCGTGCAGGCCGATGAGCGCGTAGCCGGCGTTGCCGATGATCTCGTGCGCTTCCTTCAGCACGTCGGCGACGGTCTTGCTTTCGCCGATCAGGTGCGGCAGCGCGAACCCGAACACCGTCACCGTCCGCCCGGCGGCATTGGTCATCAGCAGCCCGAGCAGCGGCATGACGATGAGGAAGGCGTACAGCGCGATGTGGGCGGCGCGGGCGGCCCGCCGCTGCCAGTGGGGCGGCGGTGGCTGGATCACCGGCGACGGCAGCATCGCCCGCAGCGCCAGGCGCAGCCAGACGAGGGCGAAGGCGAGCAGCGCCAGCTGCCGGTGCCAGTCGCGCAGCGCGTCCCGCAGCGGCTCGCCCTTGGGGATTTCCTCGCGGATCAGGATCGTCGCGTAGACGGCGATGATGAGGACGAAGGTCGCCCAGTGGAGGACGATCTGCGCCAGGCTGTAGCGCTGCGGCGGGTTGAGCATGTCGGGTCCTGCCTTCCACGGCCGATTATTAGATATCTCTACAATAAGCCCGCCCACCGCGCCAGCGGCGAGAAGGCACCGCCGTTGCCGTCTGCCGATGTCGTCACAGGTGTCGTCACGATGTCGTCAAAACCGTCGTCGGCCGGTCGTCACGATGTCGTCAAATGTCGTCATTGCGGCCGCGCTTCGGCACCGTAACGGATTGAAATGCATAGAGAGACGATTCTCACCCTGCCGATCCTGTCGTCATCTGTCGTCATCTGTCGTCATCCGTCATCCGTCATCCGTCATCCGTCATCCATGAGACGACTGCCGTCCGGCCGCCGCAACCGGCCCGCCATCGCCGCCAGGATCCGCCACCACCGCCAGCGCCGGCAAGCTGCCAGCCCCGGCGGCTTGACGGGCCGCAGGTGGCGTGGGGGAAAAGCGCCGATACCGCGACTCGACGGGCTCCGCTCACGCGAGTAGAATGCTTGGGCTTTAAAGCTTAAGGCCGGGGAATTCCGGCCGAGACCGGGGCGCGCGTCGGCATCGCCGGCAACGCCTGCCGCTCACCATCGGTGGCCGCGCCGACCTCACATGCGGGGGACGGGGATCCGGAGGCGGGAGATGCCGGATTGGACGAAAGGCCAGCATGACGGCCTCGTTCGCAAGGCCGCCATCCTCGAACTGGCGCTCGATGCCATGGAACAGGGCGTCAGCGTCTTCGATGCCGATCTGAATGTCGTCGTCTTCAACCGCCGCTTCCTCGAGATCCTCGGATTTCCGGCGGACCGGTTCCGGCCGGGCGACAGCTACGAGGATTTCATCCGCTATGACGCCGAACGCGGCGAGGATGGGCCGGGCGATGTCGAGGCGCAGGTGCAAAGCCGCCTCTCGCTCGCCCGCACCTTCGCGCCCCACCATTTCGAGCGCACCCGCCCCGACGGCACCACCATCGAAATCCGCGGCACGCCGCTGGCCGGCGGCGGCTTCCTGACCACCTACACCGACATCACCGAGCGCCGGCGGTCCGAGCGCGAGGCCTTGCAGGCGGCGCTGGACGCCGCCCGCACGCAGTTGCATGCGACGCTCGAAAGCGTGTCCGCCGGCATCGGGCTATTCGATCGCGATGACCGCCTCGTGCTGTTCAACAGCCACTACCGCGAGGTTTATCCTGGCCTGGCCGATGTCATCCGCACCGGCGTCAGTTTCGAGCAGATCCTCCGCACCGCCGCCGAGCGCGGCATCGTCGCCGATGCCGTCGGCCGGCGCGAGACGTGGTTCGAAGATCGCATGGCGCGCCACCGCCATCCCGGCCGGCCGTTCCAGCAACGGCAGGCCGACGGCCGCTGGGTACAGATCGACGAACGGCGGACGGCCGACGGCGGCATCGTCGCCGTGTTCACCGACGTTTCGGAATTGAAGCGCCGCGAGGAGGACCTCGCCGCCGCGCTCCGCGACAAGGAGGCGCTGCTTGCCGAATTCAACACCGTGATGGACACCATCGAATATGGCGTCATGTTCCTGGGGCCGGATCTGCACATTCGGCTGACCAATCGCGCCTTTGGCGAGATGTGGCGCTTTCCGCCAGAAGTCCTCGTCGAGCATCCATCCTTCCGTTCATTAATGGAATACTGTGCAGCACAAGGCATGTACGCGGTGCCCGAGGACGATATCGAGGCGTACCTCGAAAGCCGGTATCAGGCGGTGAAGCGGGGCGACATCGCTCCGGTCGACCTGCGGTTATCGGACGGCCGTGTGTTCGAGTATCAATGCACCAACCTGCCCGACGGCGGCCGCATGGTGACCTACTTCGATATCACCGCCTATCGCCGCACCGAGGCAGCGCTGAAGCAAAGCGAGCAGCGTTTCAAGGATTTTGCATCCTCGTCGTCGGATTGGACCTGGGAGATGGGCCCGGACCTGCGCTTTACCTACGCAGCCGAGCGGATGTTGAACGTCTTTCATATCACCCCGGACGACGTCGTCGGCAAAACCCGCGAGGAGGTCGGCGGCGCCAGCCTTGACGATGAAGCGTGGTGCCGGCACGTTGACGACCTCAACGCCCACCGGCCCTTTAAGAACTTTCGCTATCCGATCACCTCCGGCGACGGCGAAACCCGCTGGATCACCACCAGCGGGCTGCCGCTGTTTGCCGACGACGGCACGTTCCTTGGCTACCGCGGCACCGCGTCGGACGTGACGAAAGAGGTGCGGCACGAACGGGAGTTGCGCGAGGCGAAGGAGCGGGCGGAACGGGCGCTTGCCGACCTCAAACAGGCGCAGACCAACCTGGTGCACGCCGAAAAGCTGGCGCTGCTCGGCCAGCTGGTTGCCGGCATCGCCCACGAGATCAAAAATCCGCTGAACTTCGTGACCAACTTCGCCGACCTGTCGATCGAACTGCTGGACGAGATGCGGGGTGAGTTGGACGGCTGGCTCGCCGGGCTTGGCACGGACAAGCGCGCCGACATCGACG
>JALOTH010000016.1 GCA_025458035.1 Rhodospirillales bacterium | reverse complement strand
GTAGGCGGCGGGCAGGAAGAAGCGCATGGTGTAGCGGCCGCCGGCTTCGGACTTGATCTCGACCGGAGACGTCATGGCGATGGGCTCGGGCGCGGCGGCGATCTCCACCGGCGTCGTCATGGCAATGTCCGCGCGAGTCTGGTTGGCACCGGAGATGAAATCGAACAGCAGGCGGAAGGCACGGCTGCGTCCGGCCTGCTCGTCCGGCGCCGGGACCGTCGCCTCCGCGACCAGCTGCGGGGGATAGCGACGGATCTCGACAGTTTCGCCGATCCGATCGACCAGCGTGTAGGCGGCTTGCTCGTATCCTGAGCGCACCCCAAAAACCGAACAGGCTGAAATCAACACCGTCATCAGCACGACTATTGTTGCACGCACGATGGTTGGCCACCTCAATTCGCGGACCTGGCATCGTTACGGCGCCGTCGACGCCGTGGTTCACGTCTTCCGCAACATCGCTGGCGGCGGCATTGGTCTGCCGTCAATCCACGATGTGGACCTCAGCCCGCGGCGGCGCCAAGTCGGTCTTGCTGGCGCCGGGTTCCGGGCAGGCGCGCACCCGCGCGGCCTCGATGCCGCCCATCGTCGTCAGCATCTCACGAACCGCCAGCGTGCGCGCCAGGGCCAGCGCCGCCAACTGCGCCCGCGGGTCGTTGTCGGCCCGTCCCGGCCGCTGCGTGCGCGAAGTCACCAGCGCCGCGTAATCCTCGGCGGTGGCATGGCCGCACACCGCCACCGATCCGCGCGGATGCGCCTTCAGCACGCTCTGCAAACCGCTCAGCGCCGCTTGCGTCTCGCGGCTCAGCGCGGCATCGCCGGGCGCAAACAGCAGCGGCGGCAGCGACGGTGGTCGCGTCGTGGCGTCGGCGCCGCCGCCATCGCCGGCCACCAGCAGCGCCGTCGCCGCCGAGATGAAGCGAACCGGCGAGGTGACAAGCGCGCGCAGGACACGAGGCAGAATTTGCCAGGTCACCGTCGACACCGCGAATTCCGGCGACAGGACGTCCCCGCTCACCGGCAGCGTGACATCGATGGCACCGGAGCGATCCTCCAGCAGCGAAAGCATCGTGCTGAGGGGCAGGCCGACGGAGCGGGAGATGTGGTCGGTGCCGGCCTCTGGCCGATCGTTCGCGCGTACCCCCGCCAGCCGCGCCCGCACCACCCCGTCCAAGTGTCCATCCGCAACCTTTGCGTCCGCACCCAGCGTCAGTTCGCCCTTGAAGATGTCGAGGCCGATCTGCGGCGCGAAATAGGGCGAGAGGAGCGGCAGCGGCAAGGCATCGAGGCGCGCCTGCAATTCCGCGTTGGGACGGCTGCGGAAAGCCTCGGCCCAGCCGTCGACCCCGATCGTGCCCTCGCCGAGCCGTGCCCTTAGCCGCAGATGGGTGCGTGCATCGCCGCGCGTCGTATCGAGATTCTCGAGGTTCAATGCCGTAAGCGCCACGGTGGCGACGACCGGCGGCGCCACCGTCTCGTCGAGGAGGGCTAGCCGGCCGGCGTTGAGCAGGGCGAGGCGCCCGATCCGCACCACGGGAAGGTCCGGCGGCGGCCACTGGCGCGGGCGGGCATCGGCGGAAGGCTCCGGTGGCGGCTCGGTCATGGTCACCGCTGACGCCCCTTGCGAGGCGCCCGCGCGGATCAGGGACGCATCGAAGCCGCCAATCGTCAAGTCTTCGAACGTATAGGTCGCTGGCGAGGAGCCGGCGAAGCGGCTCAGCGAAACATCGTTGATCTCGGCGATGAGTGCCAGCGGCGCGCGCAGACTGGCCGTCAGCTTCGCCAAATCGAGATCGAAACGCGCACGCCATTGCGGCTGTTGTGTCCCCATTTCCACGTCGAGATCATCGACGGTGAGCGCCAGCCCGGAGACATCAACGGTGCCGTCACTGCCCGATGCGGGCGGCAAACCGCCCCGCAGCGATGCGAGGGTGATGCGCCCTTGCAGACCGAAGCCCGAGGTCGCGGCTGTCTCACGATAGGAAAAGCGGCGCAGGTCAAGGCCAAGCCCGCCGATGGTGGCCGTCGGCATGGCGCTGCCGCCACCGTCCGCGGCCGGCAGTGTCAGGGACAAATCCGGCGCTGAAACGCTGGCGCGTCCCGAAACGTCGAGAGTTTCCGCGTCGACGACATCGACATCGACGCCGCGCAGCGTCAGCGTCGACGCCGCGAGCTGCACGCTGGCGTCCGCATCGGTCGGCGCGTCGAGACGGAACCGATCGAGGATCAGCTCCGGCGTCCCGACGTTGACTTTTGTCCCGGTGGCACGGCTGTCATCCACCACCAGCTTTGGCACCTCGCCGCCGAACCGCGCCGCATGGATGCGCAGAGGGGGTAGCTGCGGTTTTCCGTCTCGCGGCTGGGTGTAGATCGATACCATCAACTCCCGGGTGTCGAGGACGACACCGCCCTCGATCAAAACCCGTCCGGACGGAAAGGCAAACCGCGTGCGGATCAGCCGCGCATCGAGGTCCTCCGCAACGATGCCGATCGGTTCGGCGTCCGGGATCAGCAGGTCGAGGCTGCGCGCCAGCACCGAACCATCGGCGACGAATGGCGCGCCCGCCTTTTCCGCCTCGACGTCGACGTTGGCGAGCCGAATGACGGCGCTGCCGATCGTCCCCTGAATATCAGGCCCGCCGAGGCGCAGCCGATCGAGGGTCAGCGCCGAGCGCGCCGAACTCACCCTCCGGGCGGCGGTCTCACCGTCGCGAAGGGCCACCTTGGGCAGCTTGAAGGCAACGTGCGCCGCATCGACCGTCGTCGGCGGCGGGGACGGTCGGCCCGGTGTTCCCTGCTCCTGGATGGACATGGCAAGGCCCCGCGCATCCATATCGAGACCGCCGGTCACCCGTGGTCCCGCCGGTCCCACGGCGAAGTGCGTTTCCGCCAGCTCGGCACGGAAGGCTTGGGTGGCGATGGCGACCGGTTCGGCACCGGCCAGTCGCAAATCAAGGTTGTCCACCGCCACCGAGCCGGTGGCGACCAGCGGTGTTCCCGGGCCGGTTCCGCCCATGCCGAAACTGGACAACGTGAAGGTCGCGCCGCCGACGCTGCCCGTCACATCGGGGCCGTCCATGCGCAGGCCATCCAGGGACAGGCGAGGGCCGCGCGCGGCCAGGTTCATGCCCGTCGCGCCATCGTCGTCGTAGGTGAGTGCCGGCATCACGAAGGCGAGGCGATCGGCGGCGATGCGCGTCGATGGCAACGGTACCGGCCCGCGAGCGGCCGGCGGTTCGATGGCGACCCGGAGGTTGTGCGTCTCCAGGTTGAGGCCGCCTTCCACCTTCGGTCCTCGCCCCGGCGGAAATGCAACGCGCGTCTCGGTGAGCGTCGCCTGCGCACGATCGGCGATGATCGCGATCGGCTCGGCCTCCGGCAGCAGCAGGTCGATCCGATCGATGGCGAGCGAGCCGGTGGCCATGAACGGCGCGCCCGGCTCGGTTCCCTCGATGCTGAACCCGGAAAGCCGGATCGCCGTCTCGCCGACGCTGCCGCGAACGTCCGGACCGCCCAGCCGCAGGTTGGCGATGTCCATCTGTGGCGCGACCTTCACCGCCGGCGGCTGGTCCGGCCCGGTTCGCACCGTCGTTCCCGGCAAGCTGAAGGTGACGCGGGAGAAGCCGACCTCGGTCCCGTCATCGAGGCGCAGCTCGCTGGCCTGCAGGTCGATATCGAGGTCGCCGCTGACGGTGCTGTCGCCCAAGGCATTATAGGTCCCGGCGATGTTGCTTAACGCCAGTGTTCCCGCCGCCAGCTGGCCGCTGCCAAACAACGGATGTGCCAGATTGAGGCCGGTGAGGGTTCCCGTCGCCGCCAGCTGACCCTCGACGAGGCCGGCGGTGAAGACGACAACGCGGGCCGCCGAGACGGCGAGATCGACGCGTCCCGCCCGGGACGTGAAGCCGAGCGAACCGAGGTAGCGTTCCAGTTTGATCACCTCGATGCCGGTCACCGCCGCCTCGGCCTCGAAGTCGATTTTGTCGGCAAACGGGCGGGCGTTTCCGGATGCCGTGATGTCGATTTCATTCAGCTCGGAGTTCAGGCGAAAGAAGCCCGGCCGGTCGGGCGCCCACGTGCGAAAACCGCCCAGCTCCAACTGGTGAACGTACATCACCGCCTCGCCGCCGCGGGCATCGACGAAGGCAACGCGGCTGTCGATGATTTCCAACTGGTCGAGGCCGGCTCCCCAACCGAGTTCCTCTTCCAGCGTGCGCGGGGTAAGCGGCCTGGACGGCGTGCCGGGGCGATCTGAAGCATCGTCCGGCGGCGGCGAGGCGGCGGCGTCGGCGAGCAGTTCGGTGAGGGCAATGCCGTTCAGGCTTAACGAGCCGTCCGCGGCTTGCTGCACTTCGAAGCGGACCCCCTCGATGGCGATGGACTGCACCAGCGCCTGCCGGCGCAACAAGCGGGGAACGGCGATCCTGACGCCGATCCGCCCCACCTGCCCCTTTGTCGCGTCGGCGCCGCGGAAGGTGACCGGCCCGAACGACAGATAGCCTTGCAGCGGCCTGATGCGCAGCGTATCGACCCCGCTGGTATCGATGTTCAGGCCGGCGAGGTAGGTCTGTGCCACCTGCCGTGCGACCAGTTGCGGACCGAAGGCCACAAACACCCCGATCGTCGCCAGCAGCGCGAACACCGTGGCGATGGCGGCGATCCACAGGCGGCGGCGGCGCTGCCGCCCCGGTGCCGGCGGTGGTGGAGCAGCGGTTGGGAAATCAGACGGCATCAGGCGGGAAACCGGGAGGGAGGGATGGGAACCGACGCTACCACCATCGCCGCCGCCGTGCCATGGTGACCGGCGCCCCGCTCACGGACGGCCGCAACGCTGGCGGCAGAGCGGGCTCCCTTAGCGTCCAACAAACCAGGCGACGGCAAAAAGCATCGACAGCAGCGTCATCGGGATGCCGCACCGCGCGTGCTCGACGAAGCCGAGCCGCACGCCGGCCTGTTGCGCCCGCTCAACGACGATGATGTTGGCAAGGCTGCCGACGATGAACAGGTTGCCGGCCAGGGTTGATAGCACCGCGAGCTGGTACAGAGACTCTGTGGGCAGGTCTTTCAGCACCGCCAGCAAGAGGATCACCGTCGGTACATTGCCAATGCTGTTGCTGCCGGCGAGCGTCAGCGGCAGCAACGCGGCCAGATCGGTGAAGTCGATACCGGCGCTGCGGGCGACGGCGAGCATGTCCGCCGGCAAGCCCGTTTTCGTCAGCGTGGCGGTGACCACAAACAACCCGGCGAACAGAGCCAGCAGGTGCCAGTCCACCAGCGTCAGGATTTCCCGGGTCGCCAGGCGGCGGCTGAACAGCAGCACGGCGGCGATCATCAGCACGCTGGTCACGTGGGACACCGGGGTGGCGAACATCGCCAGCAGCACGGCGGTGGCAACAGCCGCCTTGCCCACCCCGAAGCGATCGAACGGCGGGATGGTGATGGCACCGGCGTCGGGGGGCCTGACGGCAAGCCGCCGCCGCCAGAGGAACCAGACCACGGCGAACACCGCCGCCAGGCCGAACACCGCCGGCGGCCCGCAGACGCGGGCGAATTGCCAGAAGTCGAGACTGCCCACCTGGCCGATCAGGATGTTTTGCGGATTGCCGATCACCGTGGCGGCAGAGCCGGCATTGGCACTGCCGGCTAGCGCGATCAGGTACGGCCGCGGGTCGAGCCCGCGCGCCGCCAATCCCTTGATCAGCATCGGTGTCATCGCGAAGACCACCACGTCATTGGCGAGCACCGCCGACAGCGTGCCGGCGACGGCGACGGTGAGGCCGAGGATGACCATGGGCCCGGCGCGCGTCGCCGCGATTCGCGCCGAGCACCAGTCATAGAATCCGCATGCGGCAAACTGCGAGGACAGGATCATCAGGCCGAACAGCACGAAAAGCGTCGGCCAGTCGATGGCGGCGACGATCTCGGCGCCGGTGACAACACTCGACGCATAAAGAACGATGGCACCAAAAATGGCGATACCGGTGCGGTCAATCTTCAGCCCCGGCCAACGGCCGAGCGCCATGCCGAGATAGACGGCGCTGAAAACGGTGATGACCAGCGTTGTCGGGGCCGTGCTGGCGACGTGGGAGATCATAGCGGCTGTGGGTGTCGCAACCGCCTTCGTCTGTCAACAGCCAGATCCCCTGCCGCCACCATCCGGTGCACTTTGCCGGCCTGCGGCCTGTCTGTCACAGCGCGAGGGCGTCGGGACGATGATCACCGTCCCGCTCGGCCAGACGCCTGTCAGATGTTGGTGAGGTTGTCGCCTGGGCGGCGATACCGGTCAGCCCGTATCGGGGCTAGCGGTAGAAGACGTGGTCGCCGATGCGGGCGACCAGCCGCCGCGCGCCGCGCCAGTCGGTACGCTCGCGCACGCCATGGAAGAACAGGGCGCCGCCTGTCGGGTCCTGATGGCCGACGAGCAAGGCATCGCGCGCCACCGCCATCGCCTGCTCCCACAGACGGCCCGATGGAGTCACGTTCAGCCGGCCATCACAGGCCCAGCGGAATTGACAGCTGCGCCCCGAGCGCTGGGTGACGACACCGCAGACGGTCGCCGGAAAGCGGCGATCGTTCACCCGGTTCAGCGTCACCGCGGCGACCGCGACCTTGCCGATATGCGGCTCGCTCTTGGCTTCCCAGTAGATGGTCCGCGCGAGGCAGAGCACTTCCGAGTCCAGCGATGACCGCCCCACCGCCGAGGGAAGGCGCGCCAAGCCGGCGACCATCACCTCTGATGTCGCGGCGGCACCAATTTCAATGGGGGCGGAGTGCAGTGGATCGGCCGATGCCGTCGCCGGCGGCAGTGCCATGGCGGCGATTAATGTGAACAGGGGCATGAAGCCCCATCGGCGGGAAATGGGATTGGCTCCCATGGAACCTCCGTTTGCAGGGTGGCCTTGCTTCGGCCCGTTACGCCTCCGAAAAGCAAATTCCGACGCGACCTACGCCGGGCGGTATAGACCCCGGGAACATAGGCATCGTTTCCGAGCTGTCAATCTTAAATCGCTCAGACCCCCAGAAAAACCCGCCGCGCAGGCGGTTTATCTATCGCAACCGATGGGCGAGTTTCCCGTTTTGTTGATATGGGAAAAGTCAGAATTTAATAAAAATCAAGTTTTCCTTGGCCCATATATTTTATCTTTGGGAATATTGGTAAAGGTCAGTCCCGACGCAGGCATGTCGTCAGCCAGTGCGCGATTGCTGCGGCGCAGTCGTTGCCGATTTTGATAGAGAATTGCACAAGACCAGCGGCGGGCCCCGCCGACGCAGCGTCGGCGGTCGGTAGCGGCCGCCTCAGCGCCGGCTCATCGCCCGCCTCAGCTCGCCGAGAGCGTCGAGCAGCGCCCGTCGGGACGGATCGGTATCGACGTCCGAGATCGCCAACTGATGGACATCGCCACCATCCTCGATGGACAGGAAGGTCGTCCGGTAGTCGGCGGCCCCTTTCGGCGGCGGCGGTGCCGGCGGCGCTGCCAGCGCCGCCGCCACGAGATCGCGCATCCTGGCTTCGTCGGCGGGCGACAGGGTGCCGAGGTCGATGACAGTCGGCCGCGCCAACCCGGGGAAAAAAGCAACCCCGCCTTCCGTCCGCATCTCGATCCGCATGGGTCCCCGCCGCCGCTCGACCGGTTTCGCGGCCTACACGCGAATACCGACGCGCTTCCAGCCTTCCTTCACCGCCGCCGCCTCGCTGCCGCCCGCGCCGTAGAGCCGCCCCGCCGTCATGTGGGTCAGGATGGCGAAACGCCGGAACGTCGTTGTCGGCCGTAACGACGGGTCCCGCAAGGCCTCATACCAGATACGCCCCGCCCGTTCCCAGGCGTAGCCGCCGATCAGCATCGCCGTCTGATAGAATGCATGGTTGGGGATGCCGGAATTGATGTGGACACCGCCGTTGTCCTGCGTGGTGTTGAGATAATCGCGCATGTGCGCCGGCTGCGGGTCCTTGCCGAGGACGGGGTCGTCGTAGGCCGTGCCGGGCTTTTTCATGGAGCGCAGGGCCTCGCCGTCGACCGCGTCGCCCAGCAGTCCAGCGCCGATCAGCCAGTCTGCCTGATCGGCGGTCTTCCGCAGCGTATACTGTTTGATCAGCGAGCCAAACACATCGGACATCGATTCGTTGAGGGCGCCGGACTGGTAGAAGTAGACGAGGCCGCTCTCATCTTCAGTCACACCGTGGGCCAGTTCATGGCCGATGACGTCAAGAGCGATGGTGAAGCGATTGAACAACTGGCCATCACCGTCGCCGAAGACCATTTGCTGGCTGTTCCAGAAGGCGTTGTTGTAGTCCTGATCGTAGTGAACGGTGGCAATGAGCGGCATGCCCTCATCGTCGATAGAATTGCGGCCATAGGCATCCCAGAAAAAATCGAAGGTGGCGCCCAGCCCGTCATAGGCTTCGTCGACGGCAACATCGCCGGTCGGGTTATCGCCTTCACTGCGGACGACGGCGCCGGGCAGCACCGTCCGCCCTTTCGCATCGTGTATCAGCCGCTCCTTCTGTGCCTCTGCCGCTTCCAGCAGGCGGCGGCCCGCCGGCGTGCGGCTGACCGGCGCCGGCATGGCCGCCCGCAGGGCGCGGATGGTTTGATCCGTCGCCATCGTCTCCAGAGCGCGCCGGCGCTGGTCCGCCGACCCGTTTTCGGCCAGCGACTTCAAGACGTGCGGCGGCAGGATGCAGAAAATCGAATGCCGATGCGGCTGCGCGAAGCAGCGCGCGGTTGACCCGGTCGCGTTGGTCATGGCCATCTCCTCCCGTGGCGGCGCGGTTTTTCTCACCGCCCTGAACGGGGAAGCGTAAACCATGAAGCGCGGCAAAGCGATCGGTCCGTGCACCCCGGCGCCGAGAGGCCCCGCCCGCCCATCTCGGGGTCTGCTCGCCGGTGCCCTGCTGCTGTCGCTGCTGGCGGCCTGTCGGGACGCCCCGTCGACGATGGTCGTCTTCAGCCGCGACGATCCCTGGTCGTTCGCGCAAGCGGACATGGCGAAGGCCGGCTTGCCGGTCGTCATCCGCGGTCGCATCGGCAACGGGAGCGATGGTCAGTTCGAAGCGGCCGTCGTCGACGCCATCCGCCGGGCGATGACGTGGACGGCGAAGCCCGACGTGCGGTGGGTCAAGCGGGCGCCGCCGCAGTCGGTGCGGATCATCGTTGGTTTTGGCGGGTCCGCCGGTGGGCCAGGTGCGTGCGCCGACGAAACGGACGGCGCCTCGGCGCCCGCGGAGACGGTGGCCACGCTGACCATGCTGCTGTGCGCGGGGGATGAGCGCATTGCGGAGGTGGCGGGCCGCTTTGGGCGGCCGGCGCGCGCGGATGAGCCACGCTTCGCCGCGCTGATCCGCCAAGCCACATCCGATCTGTTCGCGCGATAGACGGGTGCCGGTGCCGCCGGCACGCCGCCTACAGTTTATCGCTCAGACCGATCGACGCCAGAAATTGTGTCGTCGAACCCGCCCTCAGGAAGGCCACGGCGCAGCCCAGTTCGCGATCCTCCTGGGGACCGATCGGTGGACAGGCGCTGACGTCGACGGTTGTTGCCGCCGGCCGGAAGCTGCCCGCGGCGCCGGGCAGCGCGCCGGGCAAATCCACCTCATGGGCTTCCTGATCGCCTCCGACGCCGGTGATCCGGATGTCCGGGCTCACGCCGCGGGCCTGGATCGTTTCGCCCGAGGGCGCGTAGTAAAGGGCGGTCGTCAGCTTCAGGGCGCCCTCGACGGGCAAGCGCATGACCGTCTGCACGGACCCCTTGCCGAACGACTCCGTGCCCATGACGGTTGCGCGCTGGTGATCGCGCAGCGCCGAGGCGACGATTTCCGAAGCGGACGCCGAGCCGCCGTTGATCAGCACGACGATCGGCAGGCCTTTCGCCAGGTCGCCGGTGTTGGCGGTAAAGGCACGGCTGCCGGTTCCATCGCGGCCACGGATGGAGACGATCACCCCTTCGTCGAGAAACGCGTCGGCAACGGTCAGCGACTGGTCAAGCAAGCCGCCGGGATTGTTGCGCAGATCGATGACGAGGCCCTTCAATCCCGCCCGTTGCGCCTGCTTCTGGCTGTCCTGCAACTCGCGAAGGGACACATCCACCCGCTCCGCCACCTTTTCGTTGAAGCTGACGATGCGCAGGTAGCCGATGTCGGTTTCCACACGCCAGCGGACGGGTTCGATGGTGATGATCGCCCGCGTCAGGGACACATCGAAGGCGGGCTGCTCGCTGCGCTGGATGGTCAGGCGAATGCTCGTTCCCGGCTCGCCACGCATGGCATTGACGGCATCCTTCAAGGACATGCCCTTGACGGTGTCGCCGTTGAGATGGGTGATCAAATCGCCCGAGCGCATTCCCGCACGGTCGGCGGGGGTGCCCTCCAGCGGCGCGATCACCTTCAACACGCCTTCCTCCTGGGTCACCTGAATGCCGAGACCACCAAACTCGCCGGTGGTCACCATCTCCGATTCCCGCAGTTCCTCGGCGTTCAGGTAGGCGGAATGGGGATCGAGCGCGGCGGTCATCGCATCGAGAGCCAACTCCACCAGTTCGCTGGCGGGCAGCGAATGGGGCGCCGGCGACTTGGCCTCGACGCCGGCAATCGCCGCGTCGATGAGCTTGCTTTCGGGCATGCGCTCCACATACGCCGCCTGCACCCGCTTGAATGCATCGGTAAAATGCTTCAGTTGGCGGGTGTTTTCGGGATCGCGCGCGTACTTGGTGAAAACCGTGCGGAAACGGTCGAGTTGCCGGTGCCCGTCATCCGAAAGCCGGTACGGATCGAAGCCGACCGCAGCCAGAACCTGATCGAACGAGGCATCGCTGGAACAGGAGTTGAGAACCGGTCCGGCGCCAATGCCGAGGGCAAGCGCCAATCCAAGAATGCTAGCCGTTCTGATGATCCGCACTGTTTGCAACTGTCCTCACCGAGCGCCCACGTTTGACGGTGTGGGACGCCGCCTGCTGCCCGCTTTCGGAACGACAACACGCACCGCCCGATTACGGTTGTACCATTTTGTGTCACCTTGAGATAGATCGCCGTTAAACGCCGGCAAGCGCCCGCTGTGCCAACGCGGCGGCTGAGCGCGGCGCCCGGCGCGCCTGCAGCAGGTTGACCATGGTCCACAATACCGCTGTCCACAGGACGAGCGCCCCGGCCTGATGCAGCGCGGCGACGGGAATGGGGACGACATGGACGACGGTCAGCACGCCGAGCGTGTACTGGCCGGCAACGCAGCCCGCCGTCAGCAGGGCGGCGCCGCGCACCGGTGCCGGCGCCCGCCGCAGCGAGAGCACCCAGGCGAGGACGGCCGCGAGCGTGACCGTCGCCAGCAGCCGATGAGTGAATTGCACGGTTGTGATGTCTTCAAAAACATTGAGATAAAGCGGCCGCAGCGGGAACAGGTGCGGTGGCAGCCAGTCCCCGTCCATCGTCGGGAACGTGTTGTAGGCAAACCCGGCGTCGAGCCCGGCAACGAAGGCGCCGGCAATCACCGTGACAAAGATCAGCGCGATGACCGCAAATGCCGCCAGCGGCGGCGGGGCGACGGCCGGGGCGGTACCGGTGGCCGGCTGCTGGCGCCCGCCGGCCGCGGCTCGTGCCCGCAACAGCAACTCAAACGCGACCCAGACGATGGCGCCGTAGATCACCACGGCAAGGCCGAGATGGGCGGCCAGACGGTACTGGCTGACATCCGGCCGGTCGACGAGGCCGCTTTGCACCATGTACCAGCCGAGCGCCCCCTGCAGGCCGCCGAGCACGAACAGGCCCATCAGCGTCAGGCCGAGACGCTGGTCAACCCAGCGGCGGGCAAGCACGTACAGCATCGGCAACAGGAACGCGATGCCCAGCAGGCGGCCCCAGACGCGATGCACGTATTCGAGCCAGAAAATCTCCTGGAAGTCGGCGAGCGACATGCCGCGGTTGATCTTCTGATACTCGGGGTATTGGCGGTAGGCGTCGAAGGCGGCCTGCCATTGCGCCTCGCTCAGCGGCGGCAGCCAGCCGGTGACCGGCCGCCACTCCACCATGGACAGGCCGGAATTCGTCAGCCGTGTCAGCCCGCCCAGCACGATCATGATGAAGATCATCGCGGCGATCATGAGCAGCCAGCGGGCGATCCAGCGATCGGTGGCGGCGGTGCGGCACGTGGTCATCGCTCTCCTCAGGTTCACACGTCCATGGGCAACGCCGCGGGCCGGAACGGCAAGTGCCATCCCGGCCCGGTCGGCTGCGCGCTGGTGGCTCCCCTGCCTGATCCGTCGCCGGTGGCTTTCCCCCGCCGCCGGCCACCGGAACCATAGCCGCCCGGCTGTTACATGGTACGCCGCGCCAGAAGATACTTGATCTCGGCAATCGCCTTGCCGGGATTGAGATGTTTGGGGCAGGTGCTCGTGCAGTTCATGATGGTGTGGCAGCGGAAGACGCGGAAGGGATCGTTGAGGGCATCGAGCCGTTCGCCCGTCGCCTCATCGCGGCTGTCGGCGATCCAGCGATAGGCTTGCAGCAGGATCGCCGGCCCAAGGTAGCGATCGCCGTTCCACCAGTAGCTGGGGCAACTCGTCTGGCAGCAGAAGCAGAGGATGCACTCCCACAGGCCGTCCAGCTTCTCCCGCTCCTCCGGGCTCTGCAGCCGCTCGCGCGCCGGCGGCGGCGTGTCCGCCTGCAGCCACGGCTGGATCAGCCGCAATTGTGCGTAGGGCACCGACAGATCGCAAACGAGGTCTTTGACCACCGGCAGGTGCGGCAGCGGATAGATTCGGACATCCCCGTTGATATCGTCGATCGCCTTGATGCAGGCGAGCGTGTTGGTGCCGTCGATGTTGAAGGCGCAACTGCCGCAAACCCCCTCACGACAGGAGCGGCGGAAGGTCAGCGTGGGATCGATCTCGTTCTTGATCTTGATCAGCGCATCAAGAACCATCGGGCCACAGGCATCGAGGTCGATATCGAAGGTATCAAGCCGCGGGTTTTCGCCCGCTTCCGGATCGTAGCGGTAGATCTTGAAGCGCTTCAGCCGCTTCGCTCCCGCCGCCACCGGCCACGTCTTGCCCTCCTTGATGCGGGAATTGGGGGGCAGGTTGAATTCGACCATCTAACTCTCCCTTGCCGCGCGCTCAGTAAACGCGAGCCTTCGGCTCGATGTACTTGGCTTCGTTGGTCAGCGTGTAGGTATGGACCGGCCGATAGGTCATCGTGATGTGACCCTTGTCATCGATCCAGGCGAGCGAGTGCTTCATCCAGTTGGCGTCGTCTCGCTCCGGCAGGTCCTCGCGGGCGTGCGCGCCGCGGCTTTCCTTGCGGGCCTCCGCCGAGTACAGCGAGGCCTTGGCGCAAACCATGAGGTTCTCGAGCTCCAGGGCCTCGACGAGATCGGAATTCCAGATCAGCGAGCGGTCGGCAAGGCGGATATCCGCCAACTGACCCCAGATCTGATCGAGGCTGCGGCAGCCCTCCTCCAGCACCTCCTGATTGCGGAAGACGGCAGCGTTATTCTGCATGGTCTTTTGCATCTGCAGGCGGATCTCGCTGGTCTTCAGGCTGCCGTTGGCGTGGCGCAGGCGGTCGAGGCGGGCAAGCGCCGGATCGGCGGCGTCCTTCGCCAGCGGCGGATGGGACGCCCCCGCCTTGAGTTTTTCGAGGCAGCGCAGCGCCGCCGCCCGGCCAAAGACGACAAGGTCGAGCAGCGAGTTGGTTCCCAGGCGGTTGGCACCATGGACGGAGGCGCAACCGCATTCGCCAACGGCCATCAAGCCGTGGCAAAGGGCATCGGGATCGTCGTCGGACGGCCGCAGCGCCTCGCCGTGATAGTTTGTCGGCACGCCGCCCATGTTGTAGTGGACGGTCGGCAGCACCGGGATCGGCTCTCGAGTGGCATCGACGCCGGCAAAAATCTTCGCCGTTTCGGTGATGCCCGGCAACCGGGCCAGCAGCACGTCGGCACCGAGGTGTTCGAGGTGCAGGAGGATGTGATCCTTTTCCGCGCCGACGCCACGCCCCTCGCGGATCTCCACCGTCATCGAGCGGCTGACGACATCGCGCGACGCCAAGTCCTTCGCCGTCGGCGCGTACCGTTCCATGAAGCGTTCGCCCGCCGAGTTGGTCAGGTAACCGCCTTCGCCGCGGGCGCCTTCCGTGATCAGGCAGCCCGAGCCATAGATGCCGGTGGGATGGAACTGGATGAACTCGTGGTCCTGCAGCGGCAGGCCGGCACGGGCCGCCATCGCATTGCCGTCGCCGGTGCAGGTGTGCGCCGACGTGCAGGAAAAATAGGCGCGGCCGTAGCCGCCGGTGGCCAGCACCACCGTCTGCGCCTGAAAGCGATGGATGGAGCCGTCGTCGAGGTTCCAGGCGATGACGCCGCGGCAGGCGCCGTCGTCATCCATGATCAGGTCAATGGCGAAGTACTCGACGAAAAACTCGGCAGCGTGCTTCAGGCACTGCTGATAGAGGGTGTGCAGGATGGCATGGCCGGTGCGGTCGGCGGCGGCGCACGCCCGCTGCACCGGCGCTTCCCCGTAGTTGCGCATGTGGCCGCCGAACGGCCGCTGATAAATTTTGCCGTCTTTGGTACGGGAGAACGGCACGCCAAAGTGTTCCAGCTCCAGCACCGACGGCACCGCCTGGCGGCACATGTATTCGATGGCGTCCTGGTCGCCGAGCCAGTCGGAGCCCTTGACGGTGTCATACATGTGCCATTCCCACTTGTCCTCGGCCATGTTGCCGAGGGAGGCGCCGATGCCGCCTTGCGCCGCGACGGTATGGCTGCGGGTGGGAAACACCTTGGTGATGCAGGCCGTCTTCAAGCCGCCCGCGGCAAGCCCCATGGTCGCGCGAAGGCCGGCGCCGCCGGCACCGACGACGACGACGTCATATTTGTGGTCGATCAGCGGATACGTTGCGGCCATGGCGGGTCAGCCTTCCATCGAAACGAGCACAACCGCCAGGACCGACGAGGCGGCGAGCGCATACAAAACGAAGCGGACGCCGATGAGGAGCGCCGGCGTCCAGAACGGGTGATGAACGTAGTCCTCGATCACCACCTGCATGCCGAGGGTGGCGTGGTAGAACAGGACAACGACGGTGAGGATCATCAGCAGGGCGTTGCCGAAGACGGACATCCACGCCTGGAACGCCGCGTAGTCGGCGCCGCTCAGCGACACCGCCGCGATAACAAACCAGATCGACAGCGGCACCAGCGCGATCGCCGACAGCCGTTGCGCCCACCAGTGGCCGACGCCTTCCTTGGCGGATCCGAGGCCGCGCGCGCGGCCGAGCGAGGAGCGGAGTTCCATCGCGAGCTTCCTTTTTCGATGCGGCTCAGAGGTAGGCGGCGATCAGCGTGATCAGCGTTGCGACCGCGGAAAACCCGAGCATGACCATCGCCGACAGGCGCACCTGATCGAGCTCAAAGCCCCAGCCGAAGTCCCACAGCAGGTGGCGGATGCCGTTGCCGAAGTGGTACCAGACGGCGAAGCAGAAGCCCCACAGCACCAACTGGCCGACGAAGGAGCCAAGAAAGCCCTGAACGTTGGCGAACGCATCGGGGCCGTAGGCGGCGGCGACCAGCCACCAGGTGAGGAGCAGCGTGCCGAAGGTGACGGCGACGCCAGTGATCCGGTGCAAAATCGACAGCACCGAAGTGATCTGCGGTCGATAGACCTGCAGATGCGGTGACAACGGTCGGTCGGTGGCAGGCATGGGAGGAGTCCCGAAAGCTGTGTTGATCAGCGAAATTCTCTAGGATTTCTAACGATATGCGCGAGATGGCCGCGGTGTCAACGCGGCACCGCGGGATGCGGCCTGCTGCACTGCAAAAAGCAAGGAAGGGTCCCGATGGCAACGCGTCTGGCAACTTCCGTGGTTCTTTACTCGCAGTCGCAGCGTTGCGGTGGGCGGCGATCCCTCGGGCCCCGGTCACGACGGCATCGGCAAGTTGCAAAACACATCGACAACGGCGGTGCGCCACCGTACATCACTGGCGCCACGCGGCCGAACCAAAGGCCGGCGGCGCTGGTCTTTTGCCATCGGCTCCGATCTCTGACCAAAGGTCTCTATCCCCATGAAACGTTTCGCCGTGATTGCCGTGTTTGCCCTCGCCTTGCCCGTGGCACCAGCCGCCATCGCCGCCACCGCAGATGGCCGCTACGCCGTCAAGGAAGCCGGTGCAGCAACCTGCGACGTCTTCGTTCAGGAGCGGGAAAAGCAGTCCCCCGCCTATTTGCAGTTCATCGGGTGGGTTGGCGGCTATCTCTCCGGCCATAACCGCTTCACCCCCAATACCTTCGATCTTGCGCCGTGGGAATCGATGGGGCTGATGGATGAGTTCCTGGCCAAGCTGTGCAGCGAAAACCGTGACAAGCCCTTCGTCGCCGCCGTCGACTTCATGATCTCGCAGTTCACGTCAACCAAGCTGGACGAGGCCTCGGAGTGGATCGAGGTCAAGTCTGGCGACAAGTCCATGCGGCTTTACAAGGAGGTGCTGAGGCGGGCGCAGGAGAGATTGCGTGACAAGGGGCTTTACAAGGGCACCCCGGACGGCGCCTTCGGTGATGGCACGCGCAAAGCGTTCGAAGCCTTCCAAAAGCAGGCCGAGATCCCGGTGAGCGGCTTACCCGATCAGATCACCCTGCTGCGCCTGTTCGCGCCGGACGGTGCCAAGGCGCCGTAGCGGCCGCGCCACCGCCCGCGCCGCCCCACGGCGAGCACGCGCCTGCGAATCGCCGATGTCCGCACCGCCCGCCATCCTGGTCGTCGACGACGATGCCGCGGTGCGCGACATGCTGATGGAATACCTGCGCGGCCAGGGCTTTCGCGTCATCGGCGCCGATGGCCCGCCGGCCATGTGGGCGGCACTCGCCAACGAGCCCGTCGATCTCATCCTTCTTGACCGAACGATGCCGTCCGGCGACGGACTGGCCCTGCTGCCGGACCTTCGCCGGCGCACCGCCGCCGGCATCATCATGTTGACGGCCCTCGATGCCGACACCGAGAAGGTGCGCGGGCTCGAAGGCGGCGCCGACGACTACATCACCAAGCCCTTCGTCTGGGCGGAATTGACGGCGCGCATGCGGGCCGTCCTGCGCCGTACCGGGGCATCCGGCCGCCCAAGTCCAGCGGCGGAGGCCTCCGAAGGCGCCGGTGTCGCTTCGCCGCCGATCGCCGTGCTGTGCGCCGACGTTGCCGGCTACGTCCGCCTGATGCAGCAGGACGAGACGGCCACACTGGAGGCGTGGTGGGCGCACCGCGCGCGCATCATCGACCCCGCCATCGCGGCGCACGCCGGGCGCACCGTCAAGTTCATGGGCGACGGCTTCCTCGCTGAATTCCCCGACGCCAAGGATGCCATCCGGTGCGCCACCACCATCCAGCGCGGCATGTCGGCGATGGAAGCCCGGCGCCCCGAAGATCGCCGGCTGCGGTTTCGCATCGGCGTGCATTGGGGGCCGGTGGTCCGCAAGGGCGATGACATCTACGGAATGACGGTGAACGTGGCGACCCGCCTGCAACAGGAGGCGGCCGCCGGCGGCCTGTGCTACTCGCAGGCTGTCGCCGATCGGTTGCAGGCCGAGGATATCGCCGCCCCGGTCATGGACTGCGGGCTTCGCCATCTGAAACACGTGGAGGAGCCGGTTCGCATGTTCGCCATCGACGCCGACGCGCTGCTGGCGGACCGCCCGCCCGGCGCCGGTGGCGATCCGCCGGACGGCGCCGCGCAGCGGTGATGCGCACGGAAAGGCTCGCGCGCGGCGATCGCGCGTTATAGCATTTGCGGGCTGCGGTAACGCCGAAGACGTCGAAGCCGCCACGGGGAGAGCCGGGGAGACGTGCTCAATCCAGCCGCGATCGGTCGCTATGCGCTCACGTTGGTCGCAATCGTCGCCGTTACGACGGCGGCGTCGGACGCTCATGCCTGCACCCTGCGTCTCGGCTGGGAGCCCTACGCCGTTTTCACTTACGAAGGCAAGGACGGCGAGCCGAGGGGCGTTGATATCGACGTGCTGCGGCAGATCGCCGATACTGCCGGCTGCTCGGTCGAGTTCCGCAAGCTGCCATGGGCGCGCATCCTGGTTGAAATCGAAAGTGGCCAGATCGACGTCGCCAGCTCGGTAAAGTACATTCCGGTCCGGGATGCGTTTGCGCTGTTCTCGATCCCCTACCGCCGCGGCGAGCTCGCCCTGTTCGCCCGCCGCGGCGAAGTGCATCGGCTGCTGATCGGCAGCATCGACGAATGGCCACGCACCGGCCGCCGCCTCGGCTTCGTCAACGCCTATTCGTTCGGCAGCGACATCGACGCGTCGCTCGCCAAGGCCGAAATCGCTGCCCTCAGCGACGGCTCGCCCGACTATGCCACCGGCATTCGCATGCTGGTGACCGGACGCACGGATGCCTTTCTCGCCGAGGATGTGAACGTGATGATCGGCGAGGCGCGCACCCTTGGCGTCGAAGCGGCGATCGAACGTCACCCGCTCGTGCTGCCGCCGAGCGACTATCACCTGATGTTCAGCCGCGCCTCGGTGCCGCCCGACCTCGTCAGTATCGCCGACCGCGTCATTGCCCGCATGCGGCGGGACGGCAGCATCGATCGGCTGACGCAGTATCACCGCGAGCCCCGTTGAGCGGCGGACGGTGACGCTTCCGCAGCAACGAGCGGTGTGGTCGAGGCTGACGGCGGTGATCGCCGACATGCCGCTGATCTGGGCGATTTCAGCGGCGCTGATCGCCGGTTTCGTCCTGCCGTTCGCGGTCAGCGTCTGGCAGGAAAATGCCCTGCGCCGCGAGGCGCAGCTCGGCGCCCTGGCGCGGGATCAGGCGCGTATCGTCGAAACGCTCAGCATCGGCCTGGCGACCCCGATCTGGGAGGTGCGGCCGGACATTGGCCGCCCGCTCATTGAAACGGTGATGACCGATGATCGGGTCACCGCCGTGCTGGTGACGGCGCCGCCGTTGCCGACGTTCCTCAGCCTGTCGCAACCGGAGCGCCGCAAAGGCACTCTCCTGACCGCCGAAGGTCCGGTGATGCATCGTGGCGAGACGATCGGCTCGGTGACGGTCGAAATGACGACGGCACCGGTGGAGGCGGAACTACGGCAGCGGCTGCGGCAGGCGCTGCTGACGGGATTTGGCCAGGTGGCGCTCGGGCTGGCGTTGGTTTTCATCATCCTGCGGCACAAGGTGCTGCGCCCGGTGGGGCGGCTCGTCGGCGAGGCCCGCGCGCTGGCCGGCGGCAACCTCGATCGCGCGCTCGACTGGCGGCAGGGCGACGAGATCGGCGTCCTTGGCCGCAGCTTTGAAAACACCCGGCAGTCGCTGAAGCGGCTGATCTCCGATCTGGAGCGCAGCAATGCCGACCTGCAACAGCGCGAGCACGACCTCGAACACCAGGCGCAGATCTTGCGGGCAACGCTGGAAAACATGTCCGACGGCATCAGCCTCGTCGACGGCTCCCTTCGGCTACGCGCATGGAACGACCGCTTCGTGCAAATTTTCGAACTGCCGCCCAACCTCGTCCATCAGGGGCTTTCGCTCGCCGAACTCTACGCATTCGAAGAGAGCCGCAAGCTGTTTCGCGACGCCGCCGATCTGCCGCGGCGGCTCGCCGCGACGCTGGCGCCGGGCCGTGTCCACACGCTTCAGCTGGAAACGAACACCGGCAGAACCATCCTGTTCCGCCGCCGGCCGCTCCGCGACGGCGGCTTCGTCACCACTTACGCCGACATCTCCGAGCAGGTCCGCGCCCAGCGCGCCGTCGACGACATGCTGCGCCTGCTGGAAGCGGTGATGAACGCCGTCCCGGCGGTTCTCCACGTCAAGGATCGTGAGCAGCGCTACCGCATGGTCAACACGCATTTCCTGGAAACCTGGTCACTGCATCGCGAGGAGGTCATCGGCCGCACCGTCGACGAAGTGTTTTGCGATCCGGACCGGGTCAGCAAGCCGCGCCTGAGCGACGAGGAGGTTCTGCAAACGGGCAAGGCGATCCCCTTCCGCGAGACGATCCTGACGCTGCCCAATGGCGAGATGCGCGACGCGCTGACAACGAAGGTTCCGCTCACGGATGCGGGTGGCGCCGTCAGCCACATCGTGACCGTTTCCGTGGACATTACCGAGCGCAAGCGCGCCGAACGGGCGCTGGTGGAAAGCGAACAACGCTATCGACTGCTGGTCGAGCTGTCGCCCTACGGCGTCATGCTGCACGATCCGGCGCGGATCCAGTTCCTCAACCCGGCGGGCTGCCAGATCCTCGGCTGCGCGGGACCGGCGGACGTCATCGGACGCCACTACCTCGAATTCGTGCATCCCGATGAACGGCCGCTGGCCGCTGAGCGCGTGCGCCGCCTGTTCGAGGAGGGTGCAGACCTCGCGCCTGCCGAACGGCGGATGATCACCGGCGAGGGCCGCGTCATCGACGCATCGGTTGCCGCCCTGCCGTTCGAGGAGCAGGGACGTCGCCTGGCTCTCGTGATCTTCCGGGATATCAGCGAGCGCAAACGCGCGGAGCGGGAGCGGCAGCGCTGGCTGCAGCTGTTCCATGACGCCATTGAAAGCATCCCCAACGGCTTTGCCGTGTTCGACGCCGGCAACTCCCTGCTCGTCTGCAATTCGGCCTTCGCCGAACCGTATGGCATGGATCCAGCGCGCCTCGCCGGCATGACGATCAGCCAGCTGCGCCCGAAATTCCAGGCGCAGATCGAGACGCTGAATGGCCGGCCGGCGGCGGACGCCGTCCCCGACCTGTTCGAGAAACTGGAGCGGCACGCCTTCGACGACATCGGCCCGATACAGATCAAGCGCCATGATGGCCGTGCGGCGCTCATCAACTACTATCCGAGCGCCGAGGGCGGGATCGTCGTTGTGCGCACCGACATCTCCTACCTCGTCCGCATGCAGGAGGCGCTGCGCGAAAGCGAGGAGTTCTACCGGCTGCTCGTCGACGTCGCGCCTTACGGCATCATCCTGCACGACGACTGCGCCATCGTTCATATCAATCCCGCCGGCTGCCGGCTGCTTGGCGCCAGCGCCGCGAGGGATGTCATCGGCCAGTCATGGGTCCAGTTCGTCGTCCCGAGCGAGAAGAAAGCGTCGATGGAGCGGATCTACGCGATGATCTACGGCAGCGAGGACATCGATACGACCGAACGCCGGCTGTTGACCCTCGATGGCCGCGAAGTCACGGTGATGACCTCGGCGCGGCCGTTCCGCCGCGGCGACCGCCCCCTCGCGCTGATCATCTTTGCCGATATCACCGAACGAAAGCGCGCGGCGGACGAGATCGCCCGCCAGCGGGAAGCGTTGCATCAGGCGGAAAAGATGTCCGCGCTCGGCTCCCTGCTCGCCGGCGTCGCCCACGAGCTCAACAATCCGCTCTCCGTCGTCGTCGGGCGAGCCATGATGCTGGAGGAGATGGCGCCCGATCCCCGCGTCGCCGACGGCGTCAGAAAAATCCGGGAGGCGGCAGAGCGTTGCGCCCGCACCGTCAAGACCTTTCTCGCCATGGCCCGCGCCGAGAAACCGGCACGGGTCAACGTGGACATCGAGGCGATCGTCCGCGGTTCGCTCGACCTTCTCGCCTACGGACTAAACAGCGCCGGGGTGAAGGTCGTGCTAGACGCGGCACGAGACCTGCCGCCGGTCTCGGGCGATCCGGATCAGTTGGCGCAGGTGTTCAACAACCTCATCACCAATGCCAAGCAGGCGCTGCTCGGCTGCGACGGCGAACGGCTGCTGACGATCCGGCTGCGCTATGACGGGGCCGCGCGAAGCGTCATCGCCACCGTCGCCGACAATGGCATCGGCATCCCGGAAACGGCCCTGTCACGCGTATTCGATCCGTTTTTTACGACGAAGCCCGCCGGCGTCGGCACCGGCATTGGCCTTGCCGTCTGCCGCGGCATCGTCGAGGCGCACGGCGGTGCGATCCGCGTCGACGCCGGCGAAGGCGGCCGCGGCGCCGTATTCCGCCTCAGCCTGCCGGTGGGCAGCCCGCCGTCGGCGACGAACGACGCCGGCGATGGCGCGCCAGCGCCCGCATCGCCGCTCAGCGTGCTGATCATCGACGACGAGCCGGAGGTTGCCGACATGCTGGCCGAGTTGTTGCGTGCCGCCGGTCATCGTGCCGCGGTGGCCGCCGACGGCGCCGGGGCGCTCGCCGCCATCGATGCGTCGCCGCCGGACGTCATCGTCTGCGACCTGATCATGCCGGGGATCGATGGCGCCGGGTTTTATCGCGAACTGTCGGCGCGCCGCCCACGGCTGATCGACCGAGTGATCTTCATGACCGGCGATACGCTGAGCCTGCCGGTCAAGCGGTTCCTCGACGAGGCTGACCGCCCGGTCATTGAAAAGCCGTTCGTGCCGGCGGACGTGGTGCGCGCCATCGTCGAGGCCGCCGCCGGCGGTCGGCTGCCAGGCGGTGCGGCACGCGCCGATGATCGCCCGGCAACCCCCGGCGCAGACGGCTGACTCCCGTGAGCTGATAGCGATCGGGGGCTCCCCAACCGGGGGGCAAACGGCTAAGCTGCCAGCTTCGCTGTCCCGGGATGAACGTGTCGTGGACGCTCCGCAACAGATGGCCCCCGAAGGCGGCAGGCCGTTACCCGAGTTCGCCGAGGCCGTGGACGGGGAAACCGACCGGCTGCTGCGCATCGCCGCGTGGCTGCCCCGTTTCGCATCGGGCCTGTCCAGCGAGACAGGGATCACCGTCCGCACCCTGCTCGCGGCGTTTTTGTTTGGCGAAGACCCGGTTTCGCGCTGGTTCCAGGAGAACAGTTCGTCCATCGCCCCGCGTGTTCTCGGACGACTGGTCGAGAGTGACGAACGCAGCAAGCTGACGGTAGCGGTTGCGGCGGGGGCGCTACCAGAATTCGAAGCTGACCTGAGGCTGTTTTCACCATCGGCGCGCACGATCCTGCGCAAGGCCCGCTGGATCGCCCGCCGCGTCAGTCAGGAACCTGGCGAGGCCCTCGTCGCCGCCCGCCATGTCCTCGCGGTCTATGCCTTCCTGCCCGACGGCAAGGCCTACCTTGAGGCCCCGCTGCGCGAAGCGTTCGCCGGTTTCCTGTTCGGCTCCCACAGCGATGGGCGGCCGGTGATCGGGGCCGACGCGCCGGACGCGTGGAAGGGTTTGATGACTGGACACGCGCTGACCGGCGATGATCGCCGGCTGATCGCCGCCATCGACCGCAACGAGCCGGTAACCGCCTTCGAGATGGCAAAGCGCGCCACCGATCCGCGGTTCGCCATCGCCGCCTTTGCCGTCGCCGCCGACCTTGGCCATCCCGACGCGCCGATGGTGCTGGAGGGGCTGCGGCCAAGCGCGGCGCCGCCCACGGCGCCAGCACCGGCACCGCCGACCGAGCTGATCGCCAACCTCGGCAATGACGATCCGGATGCGCCGGGCCTCGAGGACCAGTTGCGGGTGGAGGACGAGGCGCGCGCGTTCGCCCGCCTCGCCGCCAGCAAGACCATCAGCCCGCCGCTCGCCATCGGCGTCTTCGGCGAATGGGGCTCGGGCAAGAGCTTTTTCATGCGGCTGATCCGCGAGCACATCAGCCGGTTAGCGGCGAGCGCCAGAGCAAAGCGGGATCGAGCGCAGCAAAGCGGCTATCTCGCCGACATCGTGCAGATCCGCTTCAACGCCTGGCACTACATGGAGAGCAACCTGTGGGCCAGTCTTGTCGATACGATTTTCACCGAACTCGACCGCTGGATCACCGAACGTACCGATGACGCCGGCAAGACCGATGAATTCATGAGCCGGCTTGCCACCGCCCGCCAGTTGACGCTGGAGGCGGCCGCGGCGCTGGTCGATCGCCGCAAGGAACAGGCGGCCGCGGCGGACCGTCTTAGCGCCGCGGAACGGGAGCTGTCGCAAGCCCGCGCGGCGGCGGCGCTGTCGCCGCGGGAGGTGGCCAACGCCTTTGCCGATGTCTTCAAGGCCGAGATCGCGAACTTGCAGGCGGACGGCAGGAGAGCGCTGGCGGCAACCGGCCTCGATACGCTGCAAACGAATGCCGAGGGGTTCAAGTCGGCGCTGGATCAACTGACCGACGAGCGGCGCCGCGCCAGCGTCATCGCGGCGCAGATGGTGCAGCAGCTGGGCTCGTGGCCAACCGCTGGCCTCGTCATCGCGCTGGTCGCCGGCCTGCCAACGGTCCTCGCCCTGCTGACGGCGGGCCTTGGCGCCGCCGCCGGCCAGCCCTGGCTCGAAAGCGTCTCGACCCTCGCCGTCCCCGCCGCCGGCTTCCTGGGCGGGGCGACGCTGACGGTGCAGAGGCTGCTCAGCGAAGTGCGGCCGCATCTTGACCGGCTGACCCAGCTCAACGCATCGCTGAACGCGGCGCTCGCGGCCAAGCTCGCCACGGAGGAACAGCAGCGACTGGCGGCGGTGGCCGAGGTCGCGGAAAAGTCAGCGGCGGCGGAGCGGGCGCGCGCCGAGCTGCAGGCGGCGACAGCGGCGCTGGCCGCGGCGATGGAGGCGTACACGGAGAACACGGGATCGCGGCGGCTGCGCCGCTTCATCCGCGAGCGGGCGGCCGACGGCACCTATGCCAAGCATCTCGGCCTCATCGCCACGATCCGCCGCGACTTCGAGCAGTTGTCGTTTCTGATGCTGAACCGGGACGAGACGGCGGAAAGCAAACGCCGCCGCGAGCTTTATGAAAAGCACGTGGAAACCCTGATCGAAGACGCCGGCGATCATCTGTCAGATGACGAGAAAAACAAACTGCGGGAGGGCGCGCAATCATTGCGCGATGCCGCCGCCTTCAAGGATGCCCGGTTTGAGCGCGTTATTCTTTACATTGACGATCTCGACCGCTGTCCGCCAGCGAAGGTGGTCGATGTCTTGCAAGCGATCCACCTGCTTCTGTATTTCCGCCTGTTCGTCGTCGTCGTCGCCGTCGATGCCCGCTGGGTGGCGCGATCGCTGAAAGAGGTCTACCCCGAACTGCTGGCGGAGACGGTGATCCGCCCTGGCACCGGCGAGCACGGCGCCGCGGTCCGGTCCGCCGGCGACCGGAGTGATGCCGCACCGGCAAGCATCGAAAGGGCCGCCTCCTCCCAGGACTACCTCGAAAAGATTTTCCAGATCCCCTACTGGGTGCGGCGGATGGAGGAGGAGGCGAGCCGCGATTACATCGGCCACATCGCCGGCCGCGCCGTCTTGCGCGCGGAAACCGGGAGCCCCGAGGCCATCGACACGCAACCCGCGCCACAAACGGCGGAAGCGGGTGTCGAGCCGCCGGCTCCGCGCGACGGCGCTTCCGGTGATGGAACCGCTGAGGCCGGCACCGCGCAGCCGCTGGACGACGCGAAGCCGGCTCCGGCGCCGCAAGCCGACGGCGCAACCGAGGAACTGACGGCGGTGGCATTCGCCGAGGAAGAGGCCGCCGCCACCTATCTCGAGCAGGACGCGGCAGAGATCACGATGATGAAGGCGCTCGCGCCGTTCGTCGGCGGAACGCCGCGCCGCGGCCTGCGGTTCGTCAACGTCTATCGCTTGATCAAGACCGGCCTGCCGGCGGCGACCCGTGAGGCCCTGGTCGACGAGGCGGGACAGGCGCTGGGCTATCGCGCGCTGTTGACGCAAATCGCCATCGTCACCGGCTCGCCCCGTTCCGCGCTCCCCTATTTCGACTTGCTTGCCGGTGCCGATCAGAAACCGGTGGCCCTGCCGCATGGCGCCGACCTGCCGGCACTGATCGCGCGCTGCCGCGAACCCGCGGCCCTGCCCGAGGACATCGACAAGGCGAACCTCATCCGAACGCTGGAAGCCCTTGAAGCCCGCAACCGGGAGGACAAGGTCAGCACCGGCGCCGATCTCGTCGCGCACCTGCGGGATCTGGCGCCGCTTGCCGCGCGCTACGCGTTCACCGCGCGGCGGCATTGACGGCATGGCGCTCCTCAGCCGGCGCGGCGCATCGTCAGGTTATAGCGGTAGGGACCGGTGAGCGGATGGTGGCCGGGCTTGATCTCGCGGATGCCGTGAAAGGCAAGCCGCGCCGGCCCACCCCAGACGACGACATCGCCATCTTCCAGGATCACGGACCGCGTCCGCCCGCCGCGCCGATCGTCGAGGGTGACGAAAAAGGCCGCCGGCAATCCCAGCGAGACCGAGACGATGGGATGGGCAAAGTCCGTTTCGTTGCGGTCCTGATGGGCGGTCAGCCGCGTGCCGACGGCATAGCGGTTGATCAGGCAGGCGTCCGCTGCGAATCCGGCAAAGCCGGCCGCCGCCGCCGCGGCCGTCGCCAGCGCGGCGAATGGCACGGGCAGTGGCGGCCACGGCGCCCCCGTCAGCGGGTCCGTCGCCTCGTATCGGTAGCCGCGCGCGTCGCTGATCCAGCCCAGCGCACCGCAGTTGGTCATGGCGACGGACATTGCCCGCCCGCCCGGCGTCGCCATCCGGCGAAACGGCGCGCTATCGGCGATGGCGGCGATCAGCGGCAGCAACCGAATGCTGTCTGCGTAGCCGCGCAGCAGCACCATGCCGTCGCGAACCTCCTCCCGTCCCCCAGCCACGGCCGCGAACAGATCGCTCACCGCTTCGCCGCCTCGCGCTCGAGCAGGGTGCGCTTGCGGTCGAGACCCCAACGATAGCCGGCAAGGTGACCATCGGCGCGCACCACCCGGTGACAGGGAATGGCGACGGCGGCGGGATTGGCGGCACACGCCGCAGCCACCGCCCGCACCGCCTGCGGCGCGCCGATCGCCGTGGCAATCTCGCCGTAGGTCGCCGTCGTTCCCGGCGGGATCTGCCGCAGCGCCTGCCATACCCGGTGCTGGAACGCCGTCCCGCGCACATCCAGCGGCAGCGTGCACGGCCGGCCCGGCGCCTCGATCAGCGCGATGACACGGGCAAGGTGGTCGCCGAATACGGCATCGCCGGCAACGATCTCGGCGTTGGTGAAGCGGCGGCGCAGCTCGGCCGCCAGCGCCGCATCATCGTCACCGAGAAGGATGGCGGCGATGCCTTTGTCCGTCGCCGCCGCCAGAACGCGGCCGAGAGAACAGTCGCCGACGGCGAAGCGGATGACGGCGCCGCGTCCGCGATGGCGATAGGCCGATGCCGTCATCCCCAGCTGCGCCGTTGCCGTCTCGTAGAAGCGCGACGACGAGCCGTAGCCGGCGGCATAGATGGCCTGCGTGACCGCCGTGCCGTCGCTGAGTTCCCGGCGCATGCGCTCGGCACGCAAAGCCGCCGCATACCGGCGTGGCGTCACCCCCGTCGCCTCGCGAAAGATGCGATGGAAATGAAAGCGCGACAGGCCGACCTCGGCGGCAAGCTCGGCAAACTGCGGGACCTCTTCGCCACCGGTCAAGGCGCGCTCGATGCCCCGGCACGCCGCCCCGACCGCCGCGGCCCGCCGTTCGGCCAGGCTCGCCTCGTTTGGACGGCAGCGCTTGCAGGGGCGAAAGCCGGCCCGTTCGGCATCGGCAGGGCTGGCGTGGAACGACACGTTTTCGCGCCGTGCCGACCGCGACGGGCAGGACGGCCGGCAATACACGCCCGTCGTCGCCACGGCATAGTAAAAGCACCCGTCAGCGGCGGCATCGCGCCCGGCCACCGCCGCCCAGCGCGCCTCGTCGCTGACGAACCCGTCAGCGACGGCGGTGTTTGTCGTCGTCGGCACAACCGGCATCGTCTCCTCCTCCCGGCACTGCGCTTCGGTCTGGAGCACAGAGTTTGCCGCCGGCAGGATGCGCAGACACTCCGCCCGTTGCGGTCAAATCGCCGGCGTCGCTGCCCCGTACGCTGCCCTCATGCGGCGGCGACGTGAGCGGCCAGGGCCTTGCGCAGTTCCTGCTCCTGTTCAAGCGTCAGCGACGTGCGCAACACCTTGCCCTGGTACTGTTCGAGGTCGGGCAGCACCCGATCCAGCGTCACCTTGCGAAACAGCACGAATAGCGCCGAGCAATCCGCGGTCACCGCGTCACCGAGCTGCTTGATGAAATCATCGTTGATGCCGTAATCGGCCAGCTTGCCGCCAAGCGCGCCACCCGCCGCTCCCGCCGCCGCGCCGAGGGCAAAGCCGACGATCGGATTGAGAAACAACAGCCCGATCAAGGCACCCCACAAACCACCCCAGGCGGCACCGCCCACCGCACCGCTGGCGACGGTGTTAACCAGTTGATGCAACTGGAGGTGGCCTTTTTCGTCGCGGGTGACGATGCACGCATCCGCCAGCTCAACCACATATTCCTTCTGCATGTGCTTAAGGTCCGCAAGAACCCGTTCGGCCGTGTCGCGGCCGTTGAAACAGATGGCAACCAGATCGCTCATTGCTTTTGCCCTTTGTGCTGAACTGCAATCACGCTTGCGGCTTGGATATGGCCGGCCACCGCACCACGAACCCAGACCGGTGACCCGAGGGTACGCTGCCGCCGCCGGCACGAGAACGCTGGCCACCGGCGACAAGGGGTCGTGGCGACGGCGCTTTGCGGTGCCTGAGCCGTTATGCCGGCCGCGCGGACGGACGGCAAATGAAATGTCGGCGGTGGCGGTCGCCGGCTCAAGGTTACGCGTGCGGCGCCGCGATCGTCTCGAACCTGCCGTCGCCGCTCGCCTCAACGACCTGATACCCTTGGGAGAAGTCGCGATTGAGGCGCAGGTTGTCGACGAGCAGCATGGAATTCTCGCTCGCCGAGTTGCCCGCCGACGGCGTATCCGAACCGCGATCGTTGACCGCGGCAAAGCCGATCGTCACCGTGCCGGACTGGCTGGCGGTAAAGATCGTGGTCAGCCAGCCGCTGGCACCGCGGTCGCCGGTGCCCCGTACGTCGGTCAGCTTGAAGACGTTGACGCCGTTCGCGTCGCCAACCGTCACCAGGGCGAAGTCGTTATCGGCGGGACTGCCGCTGACCGTATCCCGCGCGTCGAACAGCCAGTCGAACGACAGTTCGTCGCCGGCATCGAGCGCCACCTCCAAGCGGAATGCCGCGCCGCTCGCCGGGCTCGAACCGTCGATGTCGGTGAAACGCGCCCGCAGATCGATGCCGAGAAATGCGTCGAGGGTGCTGCGCGTCGTGCCGTAGGCCTCCAGCCAGGCAAGGTGATTGCCGTCGGTCGGCTGATAGACGCCGCGGCCGCCGTCCGTTTCCACGTGCTGGCTCTTGATGGCGACGGCGTCGGATGAACCTCGCGAGATGTCCTCGACGCGGATCGGCGCCTCGAAGCTGTTGACCAAGCGTTCGACGGAACCCTGGCCGGTGACGGTAACGGTCACTTCGCCGGTGTCGCGGGCGTCGCTGCTGTCGGCGATGACGTAACGGAAGCGATCGGTCGCCGTCTGCCCGGCGCCGAGATGATCGAAGGCTCCGTTGGCGCGGTAGGTGACGGTGCCATCCGGGTTCAGCGACACCGTCCCGCGGGTGCCGGAGGTATCGAAGTCGACCATGGAAAAGCGATCGCTGCTGTCGGGGTCGCGATCATTGCCGAGCACGTCGATGACGACGGCGCGCCGCTCGGAGGTCACGGCCACGTCGTCCACCGCCTGCGGCGGATCGTTGACGCCGGCAACGGTGACTTCGATCGTGCCCTCGGCGGTCGCGCCCGCCTCGTCGCTCACCGTGTAGCGGATGACCTCGACCGCACGTTCGCCGGCTCCCAGCGCCTGAAGGCGGCCGGCGGGGTCGTAGACCAGCGAGTGGCCATCGAAGGTGACGCTCCCCTTTGCCGCGCCGCCGTCGACGGCGGTCACCGTCAGCACGTCGCCGAGATCGACGTCGATGTCGTTGGCGAGCAGTTGCGATGCGGCGATGGCAACGGCCGCGTTCGCCTGCGTGGCAAACCGATCAAGTCCGGCGACGGGCGCGTCGTTGCGGCCGTCGACGGTCACGGTGATGCGAGCCTCGGCGGTTCCGCCTTGGCCGTCGCCAACGGTATAGGAAAAGGTATCGGCCGCCTGTTCGCCAGCGCGCAGGCGGGCGAAACCGCCGCGGGGATCATAGCCGATGGTGCCATCGGCGTTCAGCGTCGCCACCGCTCCGGAAGCGAGCGTCACCGGCTGCCCGGCGTCGGCGGCGTTGCCGGCGATGGCAACCGGCCGCAGGATGTCGTGCGCATCGACGTCGCTGTCATTGGCGAGAGGCGCAAGGATGAGCACGCTGTCTTCGTCCGTATGTCCCTCATCGTCGCCGGCGATCGGCGCGTCATTGACCGGCGCGATGACCAGACGCACCGTCGCGCTATCCGACAGGCCACCGTCCGGCCGATCGAAGATCCGGTAGGTGAAGGTATCGACGCCATGGAAATTCGGATCGGGACGATAGACGAACGTGCCATCGGCGTTCAGCGTCAGCGAGCCATGCTGCGGCGCGGCCACTGGCACCGTGTCGACGCGCAACGGATCACCATCGACATCGCGATCCCTGCCGCTGCCGTTGTCCGCCAGCACGTTGCCAGCCAGCGGTTCATCCTCGCGGCCGGTGATGACATCGGCGGCGGCGACGGGCGCATCGTTGACGCCCGTAACGCGCACCGCAACGCGCGCCTGATCGCTGCCACCGTTGCCGTCGGTGATCCGGTAGAGGAAGTGATCGGTGGCGGCTTCGCCGTCCTTGAGATGGTCAAACGCACCGCGGGGATCGTAGACGACGGCGTCGGCGAGGCCATCGCCATCGGTGTCCCGCAGTTCGACGTGGCCGCCGATCGGCTCGCCGCTGACCCCGTCGATGACCCGCTCGACGGCGGCAACGCGCACCGACGCGGCGCCGCGGGAGGCGGCATCGTTCGCGGTCAACTCGGCAAGGGCGATGGTGATCGGCATTCCTTCGTC
>JALOTH010000015.1 GCA_025458035.1 Rhodospirillales bacterium | reverse complement strand
AGCCGCTGCTGCGCGAGGCACCGGGAGCGACGATCATCGCCGATGTCAAATCGAGCCAGGTTTTCTTTGACGAGATCGCGCGCATGGGAGGAACGCCGCGGATGAGCCGCACCGGGCATTCCCTGATCAAGACGATGATGGCGGAGACCGGCGCCCTGCTCGCCGGCGAGATGAGCGGGCACATCTTTTTCGCGCACAACTATTATGGATATGATGATGCGCCCTACGCGGCGGTGCGGCTGCTGTCGATCCTCAGCGGCGAAGGCCCGTTGAGCGCCCTGCGCGATCGCATGCCGACGCTGGTCAACACGCCGGAACTGCGCATCGACTGCCCCGACGAACGGAAGTTCGCGGTTGTCGCCGAGGTGCGCGGCCGCCTCGACGGCCGCCCCGATGTCGCCGTCCACGCCATCGACGGCGTGCGCGTCAACACCGCCGACGGCTGGTGGCTGCTGCGCGCCTCGAACACGCAGCCGGTGCTGGTGGGCCGCTGCGAAGCCGCCGATGCACCAGCGCTCGGCCGGCTGCGCGCCGAACTCGCGGCTCAGTTGCAATTGAGCGGCATCGACCCGGCGGCGGTGCGTTGACGAGGCGGCGGCGATGGTAACAGGGGTGCTGACCGACGTTGCCGAGCCGGACCTCGTTGCCGCGCAATCGTCGCTGCCCATCGCCCTTGGCACGTACGCCCTGGCCGGCCGACGCGCCGGCCTGATCATCGTCGATGAGGTCAACGGCTTTTGCACCGTCGGCGCCGGCCCCCTCGCCCCACGCGAGGCCAACGCGCAAGTGACGCGGATGCTGGCGGAAACGGAGCGGCTGGCCCGCGCCTTCGCCGGCGACGGCCGGCCCATCGCCCTCTTCCTCGACAGCCACGAACCCGGCAAGCCGGAGCCCCCCTACCCGCCCCATTGCGAGCGCGGATCGGGCGAGGACGAGCTGGTCGCGGAGCTGCTGTGGCTGCGCGAGGCGCCGACGGCGACGCTGATCGAAAAGGACTGCATCAACGGCTTCATCGGCGCCATCGATCCGCAGACCGGCCGCAACCGGATCGTCGAGTGGATCGGCGGCAACGAGCTCGCCACCGTGATCGTCGTTGGCATCTGCACGGACATCTGCGTCATGGACTTCGTCCTGACGCTGCTGTCGGCACGCAATCATGGGCTGGTGCCGCCGCTCGCCGACATCGTCGTCTACGAGCCGGGCTGTGCGACCTACGATCTGCCCCGCCCCGTTGCGCTCGCGGCGAACCTGCCGGCGACGGCGGCGCACCCGCAGGCGATCGCCCACCATGTCGGCCTTTACCTGATGGCGGCGCGCGGTGCCATCCTCGCCGATCGCCTCGCCTGACGGGCGGAAACGCAGGCGGGCGCGATCGCCACGGGGCGATGAACTTCTTTTTTTATGGCACGCTGATGGACGGCGAGGTGCTGTCGGCGGTTGTCGGCCGCGATGCCGATCGCCTGGCGCGCAGCAGCGCGCGGCTGTCCGGCTATCGCCGCTGCCGAGCCCGCGGTGCCTCCTACCCGGTCATCGTCACCGCGGCGGGGGCGCAAACGGCGGGCGTGCTCGTCAGCGGTCTGACGGCGACCGACGCCCGCCGGCTCGCGGCCTACGAGGGCGAGGGCTACCGGTCCTGCCGCTGCACGGTGCGGCGGAGCGACGGCGCCCGCGTCGCCGCCTGGCTCTTCGTGCCGCGGTGCCGGCGAATGGCAACGACCGCGCCCTGGTCCCTCGCCGATTGGCAACGTACCCACAAGGCCGCCTTTCTGGCGCATCTTGCCGGTGGCGAAAGAGCTGGCGGCAGTGCAACCACGGCCGATCGGCGTCATCGCCGGCAGGTTCGCTGACGACACCGCGACGCAGGGAGCACCCGGCGCGGCCGGCGTTTCAATGTTCGCGGAAGGCCCGTTCGACGGCGAACAGGAACGGCTGCATGATGTATTCGAAGAATGTCCGCTCGACCGTCGAGATGTAGACCTCCGCCGGCAGCCCCGGCGTCAGCTCGATGAACGGATCGAGCTCCTTGAGCTTGCCGCGATCGACGACGATCTTCGCATTGAAATACGGCTCGCCCGTGCGGCTGTCGGTCAGCACATCCGCTGACATCCGCTGCACCGTCGCCGGCACCCGGATCATCTGTCGCTGCGGGTACGACGGGAACATCACCGTCGCCTCCGCCGACACGCGAACGTCGTCGATGTCGAGCGGGCGGATGCGCGCGTCGATGATCAGATCGTCCTCGATCGGAACGATGTCGAGGATCGGCTCGCCGGGCCGAACCACCCCTCCCACCGTCTTGAAGTGCAGACTGATCACCGTACCGTCCACCGGCGCGACGATGTTCGTCCGCGACAGCTTATCGAGGCTCGCCTCAATCTGGGCTTCCAGTTCGCTTCGCTTCGCCTGCGCCTCGGCGAGCTCACGGTCGATCTCCTCCCGCCGCTGGGTCAGCATGCTGTTGATTTGTAACTTGGTTTCGCCGATGGCCTCATGATTGCGGGCGATCCGCGACAACAGTTCACCCTCGTTGCCGACCAGTTGCGCTTCTTCCCGCTGCAGCGCCAGCAGCCGCGGCTTCGTCTCATACCCTTTCTCGAAGAGATCCTGCTTGGCGACGATTTCCTCGCGGATCAGGACCAGTTGCCGGCGGATTCCTTCGATCTGCCGCTGCGCGCCGATCGTCTGCTGGTCCAGCTGGGCGATCCGCTGCGTCAGGATATCCGTCCGGTTCTGGTCCGCGTCGCGGCGCGTCTCGAAGGCATTGATCTGTTGTTCGATGGCGGCGCGCACCTCGCCGTCGGCAAGGTCGGCCAGTGACGGGTGGGCGAACACCGGCTGCTTCGCCCCAAAGCGCTCGGCGCTGAGCCGCGCCTCGGTGGCGGCGACGGTGCGCAGCCGCGTCATCAGGGTGCCCACCTCGGCCTGGGCGTTGACGTCGGCGAGAACCAGCAGCGGATCGCCGGCTTTCACCGCGCTGCCTTCCTTCACCTGGAACTCGCGGATGATCCCGCCTTCCAGATGCTGGACGGTGCGCCGGCTGCCTTCCGGGCTGACGACGCCATGGGCAATGATCGCCCCGGACATCGGCGCGGTCGTCGCCCAAACCCCGCCCGCTCCGAAAAACAGGGCGACGATGGCGATGCCCGCCCAGAAGGTGCCGCGGATCTCGCGGCGCAGGGACGGCACCCGCTCAGCCCCGCCGGCGGAGGCGCCGGCTGTTGGCGCCGGCACGGGCAGCGCCGACGATGCTGGCACGATGGGATGCGTGCGGCTCACCGGCCCCGCTCCGCCCATCTCACGCGCCGCCCGACGGCGAGGGGGCAACGATCCGCGGGCGCGGCTCGGCACTGACCCGCTGCGGCCGCAGCTTGGCAAACACCTCGTCGCGCGGCCCGAACAACTCGGCGCGACCATCCCTGAGCAGCATCACCTTGTCCACCGGCTGCAGGATGCGCGGCTGGTGGGCGACGATGATGACGGTGGCGCCCCAGCTTTTGGCCTTGATCAGCGCGTTGACCAGGGAATCCTCGCCCTCGCTGTCGAGGCTGGCGTTGGGCTCGTCGAGAACGATCAGCTTCGGCTGGCCGTAGAGGGCGCGGGCGAGGCCGATGCGCTGACGCTGGCCGCCGGAAAGAAAGCTCCCGCCCTCGCCGATCTCGGTCTCATACCCCTTGGGCAGGCGCAGGATCATCTCATGCACGCCAGCGGTCGCCGCCGCCTCGACGACGGCGGCGGGATCGGGATCGGGGTTGAGCCGGGCGATGTTCTCCTTGACGGTGCCGATGAACAGCTCGACGTCCTGCGGCAGATAGCCGATGTAGGGACCGAGCTGCTCGGGCGGCCATTGAAAGACATCGGCGCCATCGAGGCGGCAATGGCCGCGGGTGGGCTGCCAGGAGCCGACGAGGATCCGGCACAACGTCGATTTCCCCGCCGCCGACGGGCCGACGATCCCCAAGGCCTCGCCCGGCTGGAGAGCGAAGGTCACGCCCTGCAGCACCGGCGTCTCCCGCCCGCGCGGCACGTAAACCACCTGCTCGCAGAGCAGCCGTCCGGTGGGCGCCGGCAGCGGCATCGCCGTCGGCTCCGGCGGCAGCCGCTCCATCAAGCGCTGGAGACGGTCGTAGCTGTCGCGCGCTCCGACGAAACTTTTCCAGCCGGCGATCGCCTGTTCAACGGGCGCCAGCGCGCGCCCCATGATGATCGAGGCGGCGATCATGCCGCCCGCCGTCATCTCCTGTTGCAGCACCAGGTAGGCGCCGCCGCCGAGGGTCAAGATCTGTACGAAGACGCGGAAGAACTTGGAAAGGCCGGTGAGGGTGGCGTTGCGATCGCCGGCGCTCAGCTGCAGGTCCTGCACCGCCGTATTGCTCTTCGCCCAGCCTTTCAGGAACCCGGGAAGCATGCCCATGGCGTGGAAGACGTCGGCGTTGCGGATCGCCGCGTCGGCCCGCTGCATGGCACCGATGGAAGCGACGCCAGCCTCCTTCAGTTTCCGCCGCGAGGCATATTCGTTGAGAACGGCAAGCATGAACAGAATGACGGCGGCGGCCACGGCAAGTGCGCCGAGGGCGGGGCTCATCAGCCAGATGACGGCGATGAAAATCGGCACCCAAGGTGAATCGAGGATGGCGTTGACGCCCGGACCACCAAGGAAGGCGCGGATCTGCGCCAGGTCGCGCAGCGCCTGCGCACTGGCGGGCAGGCCGTAGAAGGTGCCGCGCATCGACGCCGAGATCAGTTCCGGCGCCAGCTGGCGATCGAGCCAGCGGCTGATCCGCCCCAGCAGGCGGCCGCGAATGATTTCGAGCAGTCCCATGATGAGGACGGCGACGCCGGCGATGAGGGTGATGAACACCAGCGTTTCGATATGGCCGCTGCCGAGCACCCGATCGTAGATCTGCAACATGTAGATCGGCGATGTTAGGATCAGCAGGTTGATGAAGAAGCTGAACAGCGCCACCGACCCGAGACCGCCGCGGGCTTCCTTCAGGACCGCCATCAACGGATTTTGTTTTGGCGCCACTCGCCGCCCTTTTTCGCTATCGCTGGGATATCATCGCGGCTTTGGCGGCTCAGGCGACCGCACCACCGGGCGCGCCGGCCGGACACGCACCCAACCAGCCTAGCATGGTTTTACTCGACCAGTGGTAAATAGGCAAGCCGATGCGCTCTTTATGATTGCGTACAAGTACGTAAGCGCGAGATCGCTTGCCGCGATGCCCGGTTCACGATCATAATGTCGAGCGGTCGGCCCACTGCCGCCGGCCGGGTTGTCAGAGCGACGTTCAGCGCCCGCGCGTTCCGCGGCGCCCACGGATGGCCGCTCTCTTTGAGAAGTCTCGTGGCGCTGCACTCGCCTCGTCGTCGCTAGAACTACGCAAGAGGTCGGCATGGGCTATCCGAAACGCCGGATCACCGTCGCGGCGCGTCAGGGATTGGCGGTGGTGATGGCGCTGCTGATGCTGGCGTCGTGCCAGCGACCGTTCTTCGACGAGCCGCGTTCGCCCGAGCCGGCCGCTTCGGTCGCCCCCGCCTGGACGGGCGCGCTCGATCCGTCGGCAACGCCGGCGGATGCGGCGCCGCCGAGGCCGCAGCCGCTGACGGTGACCGGTTCCGACCTGATGATCCGGCCCCGTGCCGGTGCCCCGGCGGCGCTTGGCGCTCCCGCCGCGCAGGGCGAAGTGACGTTGAATTTCGTCGACGCCGATCTGCGGGAAGTGCTGCGGGCGGTGCTGGGCGACACCCTTGGCCGCAATTTTGTCGTCGATCCCAGCGTGCAGGGGACGGTCACCCTGCGGACGAGCCAGCCGATTCCCATATCGGGGCTGCTGGCGACGGTGGAGGACATCTTGGCGTTGAACAACGCCGCACTGATCACGGCGGATGGCATCTACAAGGTCGTGCCCGCCGATCAGGTCCTGCGCGGCGGCCGGCCGCGGGTGGTTCGCCCGAGTGCCGCCGGCCGCGCCGGCAATGGCGGTCTCGTCGTCGTGCCGCTACGCTACGCCGCAGCCAACGACATGGCGCGCGTACTGCAGCCGCTGGCCCAGCCCAACGGCACCGTAACCGCCGATCCCGAGCGCAACGTGCTGCTGCTCGGCGGCACCAACAACCAGGTCGCCGGCATGCTCGACCTCGTCGATACCTTCGACGTCGACATGCTTGCCGGCAAATCCTTTGGCCTGTTTCCCATCGAGACGACCGATGCCGAAACCATGGTGGCCAACCTCGAGGAAATCTTTGGCAGTCAGGAGGAAGGACCGCTGCAGGGCGTTCTGCGGCTGGTGCCGATCGAACGGCTGAACGCGGTGCTGGTCATTTCGGCACGCGCCGCCTACCTGGAGCGGGCCCGCGACTGGATCGCCCGCCTCGACGCCGGCCAGGAGGAGGTGCCGCAGATCTTCGTGTTCCGGGCCGAAAACAGCCGTGCCGCGGATCTCGCCAACGTCCTGACCGAGATCTTCCCGGCGCAGGAATCGACGCGCCGTGGCAGCCTTGCGCCAGGGCTGACGCCGACTCAGCTGCGCGGGACCGGCACCAGCGGCGCCAGCAGCACCCGCCGGTCACAGTCCAACCAGCCGCCGCGCTTGTCGACGATGTCGGCGAACGCGCTGCAGGTCGCATCGCTGACGACCGGCGCCGATGGTCTGCAGATCGGGCAGGTGGATAGCACCCCCAGCCCAACGGGCACGGGACGCGGCGGGACCGATGGTCAGCAAACCGGTCAACAGCGCCAGCGCACGCAGCCGACGACCCAACAGGCCGGCCGGACGGCATTCGGTCAGGCCGGGATCGACACCCTCGAACTGGGACCATACGGTGAGGTGCGCATCGTCGCCGATGACGTCAAGAACTCGGTCGTCATCTATGCCAAACCACGCGCCTACCGGCTGATCGAACAGGCGTTGCGCAAGCTCGACACGGTGCCGATGCAGGTGCTGATCGAAGCGACCATTCTCGAGGTCGTGCTGAACGATCTGTTGAAGTACGGCGTGGAATGGTTCTTCCACCGCGGCGACGTGTCCGTCACGTCACGCCCGGCGGGCACCGGCCTCGGCAATCTCGCCGGTGTCGCGGGCAATGCCGTGTCGAGTCTCAGCGGCTTCACGTTTCTTTACAACAGCAGCAACGTCAAGGTTCTCGTCAACGCCCTCGACCAGGTGACCGACGTCAACGTCATCTCCTCGCCGCAGGTATTCGTCCTCGATAATCAAACGGCGGCGATCCAGGTGGGCGATCAGGTGCCGACCGTCACCCAGCAGTCGCAGAGCACCATCGGCGCCGACAGTCCCATCGTCAATTCGGTGCAGTACGTTGACACCGGTGTCATCCTCAACGTCACGCCGCGCGTTAACCGTGGCGGCCTCGTCAGCATGGACATCGTCCAGGAGGTCAGCGACGCGGTGCAAACGGAAACTTCGCAGCTCGACACGCCCACCATCCAGACCCGCCGCATCGAAAGCTCGGTGGCGATCCAGAGCGGCGAGACGGTAACGCTCGGCGGCCTCATCCGCGATCGCCGCACCACCGGGTCCAGCGGCATCCCGTTCCTCTCCCGCATCCCGGTGGTCGGGGCGCTGTTCGGCACGAAGGAGGATAACGCCACCCGCACCGAGCTGCTGGTGCTGATCACGCCGCGCGTGGTGCCCAACCAGGAAGAAGCGCAGCGGGTTACCGACGAGCTGCGGCAGCGCGTCCGCCGCGTGCTGACGCTGGAGGAGCGCATCCGGTGACACCCGCCGGCGGTGCGTTCGCCAGCCCGCCGATCGCCGCCGAGCGCCCATCCCCCCGCCGCCGCGGCGAGCGCGGCGTCGCTCTCGTCATCGTGCTGTGGACCCTCGCGCTGCTGGCGGTCCTTGCCGGCGCATTCAGCACCGCCAGCCGCACCCACACCAAGCTCGCCTTCAACGTCATCGAGCGAGCGAAGGCCGAAGCCCTCGCCGATGCCGCGGTGGCGCGGGCCATCGCCGGCCTTCTGACGCCGCCGGAGGAGGGTGGACTGCGGGTCGACCAGACGCCCTATGCCTGGATCTTCGACGGTGGCGAGGTCGTCTTCACCATCGCCGACGAAGGCGGCAAGATCGACCTGAACTCGGTCGGCGCCGAGGAGCTGTCGGCGATCCTGGCGGCGCTCGGCGTGCCGGCCCGGGACAGCGCACGGCTGGCCGGCGCCATCGTCGACTTCCGCGACGACGATCAGGCGGTGTCCGCCAGCGGCGCCGAGGCTGCCGAGTACCGCCGCGCCGGCCTGCCGCATGGGCCGAAGGATGCGCCGTTCGAACGCGTTGATGAACTGTCCCTCGTTCTCGGCATGACCAGTGAGGTGATGGCGCTGCTCGGCCCGATCGCGACCGTCCACACCGCCACCGCGGAACCGACGATCGCGTTGATGGCGCCGGAGTACCGCGCCGCTTTGCAGGGCGTGATCGGCGTTTCCGGCGCCGGGGATGATGCGGCTGTCGAAGGCGAGCCGTCGGCGCAGGAGCGTCAAGGTCAATTTGAGGAAGAGCCAGAGGGTCGGCAACGCTCCCGATCGGCAGAGACGCGGATGCTCAGCAGCTTGCGCCCGGAAGGACTGGACCTGCGGTCGGAGGCCAACATCTACACCGTGCACGCGGAGGCGCGGAGCGCGCAGGGCGCCATCTTCGTGCGCGAAGCGGTCGTCGCCATCGAGCCGGATAACGTCCCCGCGTTCCGCTTTCTCGACATCCGGCAGGGATCCCGCCAGTTCCTCGTGGACCGCTGACGGCGTTGCCGCTTCGGTCCCGCCGATTCCTGCCGATTCGCGACAATGACCCGACCCGCCCGGGACCAGACAACATATTGTATTTACGTCGCTTTCTTGACACCAAAGCATGCGTGCGACTGTCATAAACGCGAATCATCAAAAAGAATCATGACCTTACGACCCATGCGCGGAATGCTGGGCAGTTCTGCAACCCTGCTATGTTCTAGTTTTGTTCGAATGCTACCGGTGCGAGTCGCAATGGCGTTGTGCACACGCGGCCTTGGTGGCACAATTTCCCCAATTGGGGTAGTTCCAGGCCGCCCATGACCCCACCGGTAGGGGTTCAGCGGCTCGGCGCTCCCCCAAGGACGACACAGGGGAAGGATGTCAACCATGGCTGTCAAGCCCATCGATCCGGTCGCCAACGTCCGTGCGAGCCGCCGCGAGCAGTCGACGGAGGCGATGCGTCACCGCGACCGCTGCCAGCCCTATAACCGGCGCGCCTGGAATGTGATGCGCAGCGTCAAGCTTGCCGTCGATCCTTTGTGCGAGTGCTGCGGCGACGTGCCGGCGAGCGAGGTGCATCATCGCAATGCCAACCCTTGGGATAACGCCTGGTCCAACCTCGCCAGCCTGTGCAAGCGGTGCCACTCGCGCACGACCTGTGTCGAGCGCCGGCCGCAGCCGCTGGCCCGCTGCTGGGCCACCTATCCGTAATGACGTATCAACGCGACCACCTCGGGAACCGAAAGGGCTCAAAGATGCCGACCGCCAGTCATCGCAAGCCAAACCTGATCGTCTTCCATGGCATTGACGCCGCCGAGGGCGCCGACGCCGGTCTGGGCAAACCGCAGGACGCGGACGCCCCGCCGATCCTCATCGATGAGATCGCCATCGCGGAATGGCGGCGCATCGCGCCAACACTGATGCGAAATGGCCGGCTGACGGCCCTGCAGCAGACGCTGCTCGTCGGCTATTGTTCGACCCTGGCAAAGGCGATGCGCGCCGAAGACGCGATCGCCCGGGAAGGGGCCTACTACGAGGCAACATCGCGGAACGGCGCAACGACGATGAAGCGGCATCCCGCCGTTGTCGATGCCGAGAAGAGTTGGAACGCGTTGCGGCAGTTCGCGCGTCAGCTTGGCATCGGTGGCGATCCCCGCCGGATGACCGAAGGCAACGAGCCGCGCCGTGCCATCTTCAAATGAACCGCCTCGCAACGACGCAGAGGCAGAGCGCGCCCTCGTCTTCGTCGAGGAGTACTGCCGGCACGTGCAGGGGCCGCTGGCCGGTCAGGCGCTCAAGCTCGCTCCGTGGCAGCGGACGATCGTCCGCCGGCTGTTCGGCCAGCGTGCCGCCGACGGGCGCCGCCAATACTGCTCGCTGTGGCTGGAAGTGCCCCGCAAATCCGGCAAGAGCACGTTTGCCGCGGCTCTCGGCCTCTACATGCTCATCGTCGATCCGGAACCCGATGCCGATATCGTCATCGCCGGTGCGTCGGTGGAACAGGCGGCGATCGTCTTCGAAATCGCCCGGCGGATGGTTGAGTTGGACCCGGACCTTGCCGCGGTCTGCCGCATCGTCCGGCGCAGCATCCATTACAAGGACGCGCGCCTGCGGGTCCTTTCACCGCGCCGTGACCAGCTGGCGGGCAGTGATATCTCGTGCCTGATCATGGACGAGGTACAGACCCAACCATCCCGCGATCTGCACGATCAGATCATCGCCGCGATGGCGGCTCGCGAGCAGCCGCTGGCCCTGTATTTCTCGTCGGCGGGAAGCGACCGGACGTCGCTGGCGTGGCACCTGCACCGCTACGCTGTCGGCATTGCCAGCAACACCATCGATGACCCCTCCTGGCTGGTGGCGCGGTTCGCCGCGGAGGACTCCGACAACTGGCAGGACCCGAAGGTATGGGCGCGCGTTCATCCCGGATATGGGACGATCATCAGCCCATCGTTCCTGGCTCAGGAATGTCGGCGCGCCCAGGAAACACCCGCTATCGTCGATGCCTTTCGCCGTTCGTACCTGAACGTTTGGACCGATGGCGCGTCGCGCTGGCTTGACATGACCCGGTGGGACGCGTGCGGGCTGCGGCGGGTCGATCCTCGCGCCCTGGTTGGCCAGCCCTGCCGCGCCGGACTCGATCTCAGCTCGACGAGCGACCTGACCGCGCTCGTGCTGGCTTTCGTCAATCCTGACGGCGGCTACACGCTGCTGCCGTTCGCCTTCTGCCCGAACGACACCATCGACCTGCGCAGCCGTCGCGATCACGTCGATTACCGGCGATGGCGCGACGAGGGATTCCTCATCGCGACCGATGGCAACGTCGTTGACCACGCCGCCGTGCGGCTCAAGATCCTCGAACTGGCCCGGCTCTATCGCATTGAAGAACTCGGCTTCGATCGCTGGAATGCGGCGATGCTGATCAATCAGCTGATGGCGGACGGGATCAATTGCGTTCCGGTATCGCAGATGGCGAGCGCGATGACGGCGCCGGCCCGCGAGCTCGAACGCACGATTGCCCGCGGCAAGCTGCGTCACGGTGACCACCCGGTCCTGCGCTGGTGTGCCGCCAACGTCGTCGCCGAGCAGAATGCCGCCGGCGAAGTCCGCCCGGCCAAGCAGCGCAGCGTCGACCGCATCGACCTGATCAGCGCCACGCTGATGGCGTTGTCGCGGCACGTCTACAATCCAGGACCTCTGGGATTGCCGCGGGCGCCGAAGATCAGCAGCGGCTACCGCTCGCGGGGGCGCGCAGTGCGCGGCGAAGCGGCCGCCATCCGCTGATCACCGGCGGCCGCCGCCATCAACGGCCGAAAACCGCTGCGCGAAGGCGCGCCGTGCCAATGGCAGGGGTTGACGTCCATCGTCGCCGCCCGCATGCCGTTCCAGGAAGAAGCCGGTCAGACCCAGGGCCTGACGCACGTCGTCGGCGGTGGCGGCGGCGGCCGTGTCGATGAGGAAGGCTGGCAGCGGCAGCAGCCGGTCCCGGTAGGGCTGCCCCGCCGCGCGGCTGACGGCGCGTCCACTCCGCGGCGAAACGAAGGCGAGGTCGCGATCGTCACCGCCGGCCGCGCATCGCGTCAGATCAAGGCCGAAGCCGATCTCGGCGAGCAAGCCCATTTCCCACCGCGCATAGGCGGGCAGCCAGTCGGTCCGGGAGCCGAGGGCGTCGAGCAGCAGGCGCAAGGCGGCGTAGCAGTTGGGATGGGGATCATGCGGCGGCAGCATCATCGACGCCAGCGAACAGGCCGAGCGCAGGGCCGCGAGACGGCCGGCATCGGCCAAGGTGGCCGCGGCGACGGTCGTCATCACTTCGCAACGGAGGCTGCCCAGTTGCTCCGACAGCCGGCTGCGCCACGTGGCCCGGACGACGGTGCCGGGCTCCAACGCGGCTCGCCGACGTGCGGACCGCCCCCCGTGGACGAGACCGCGCCGGCGCCCATAGGCCGCGGTCATCGCCTCCGCGACCGCCGCCCCTTCACCGAAGGCGGACGCGCCGAGGATGATCGCCTCGTCCGTCCACTCCATTTTTTCCTCACCGCCAGAACGGGAGCGTCAGCGCGCCGCCGCGCTCTGCGGCTGCCAGCTTTCGTTGGCAGGCAGGAAGAACTCCGTACCGCGGAAGCGAAAGATCACGCCGTCGCGGGTAATCGCCGCCACATCGAGACCGGCGCCGATAGTGTCACCCTCGTGCACCGCCACGTTGTTCACACGAACCCGGCGTGCCGCCGGCTGATCGGCGTAGATGTGGACGGACAAGGCGATCGCCGGCAACTGTTCACGCACGGCGGCCGGCAACTCGTCGATCGGCGGCGCCGCCGTCGGGCGCACCGCCGACGTCACCCGCCCCGGCCCTGCCGCAGCGGGCGGCGGTAGGGCCGCCAGCACCGGTTCCGGCGCCTCCACGGCGGATGATCGGGCTGCAAGCGTCGACGCGCCCGCGCCGATCCCCCGTGCCTTCGCCTTCTCGGCTGCCGCCATCGACGCCAGGTCGGCGCGCGCGTTCGCATACCAGGCTGGCTCATCGCCACGATCCGCGCCCGGCTTGCGGCGGGCACTCAAGTCCGCTTTCGGCGGTTCAGTGGCGGCGGCCCTGGCGCCCGTCCGTGCGCTGACGCCGGCCGGCGCCGGCCGTGGCGCGCCATGGCTGTCGAGGAGAGCGGCGATCTCCTCATCGGTCAGATCGACGTTGGCAGCCATGCCAGCGCCCCAATCGCCAGATGTCACCATCCCCGGCGCCGCCATCGCCATCGGCACGCCGGCGACACCGCCGGAGCCGGCCACGGCGCCGGCGGGGACCATCGGCAACAATGCCCAGCCGGTACCGGGCGGCACGACAACCATCGGCGGCTGTGGCGCGGGCAGAGCGGACGCCGACGCGCCGGCCGGCGGCGTGACGGCCCCGGCCGTGTTCACCGCCGCCACCGTCTGGACAGCCGCAGGGTCCGCCGCCTGCTGGACGGCGGGCACCCCCGAGGCGGCAGCGGGTGCCATCGCCGGCGGCAGCGCGGCGAGGGCGGCAGGCTGCGCGTCCCGATTGCGCCAGACCTCCGGCGCCAGCGAGACCACGGCGAGACCGACGGCACCGGCAACCGCACCGCCCAGGATGGTCATCGACAGCGGCCGCACCCAGCCGGGCGCGGACGTCCACGCCGTTTCGATGCTTCTGTCACCGTCCGCTGCGACGGGCGAGGCCGCACCGTGCCGGTCGAGAACGCCCGGCACCTGGCCACGGCGCCGTTCCCAGTCGGACTTGCGGATCGCATCGAGGATATATGACATCGGGCGGTCCTTCAGCGTTCGGTGGCAGCGAGGGACGGCCCGCCGCCGTCCGTCGCCGCATCGAGGGCGATCAACGTCAGGGGTCCGACGATCCCGTCGGCGCTCAATTGGTGCACCGCCTGGAAGCGGCGGACCCGTTCACGCAGGCCTTCGTCAAACACCAGTTTCGGCGGCGTGCCGACATCGCCGTTCAGGCTGTTGACGCGTTTGGCGATCCAGGCGACGACGGAGCCTTCGCTGCCAACGCCGACGGGCCAGCGGTAGCCGGGCGGCATCCGCCACAATACCGTATAGCCACCGGTCCACTCGGCGACGAGATCAGCCGGCGCCACCCGCCGCAACTCGCCGCCAAGGTCGATCTCGGCCGTCGACGGCGACAAGCCCACCAGCGCCGCCAGCAGCGGCCGACCCTGGCGATCCTTGAGCTTCAGCACCGCCGGGCGGTCGAGGCTGGCGAGACGGGCGAGCGTGCCCACGTCGTCAAGGCACGTCAGGCCTTCGGCGGCGGCGACGGCGCAGGCCTCGGCGCCGTTCCCGTGATAATCAATGCCCCAGCGTGCCAGCACGGCGCGGTAGGCGGCAGGCTCACTCGCGGTCAGCGGCAGGTGTTGGGGCCAGTCGAGCGTATCGAGGGGCGCGGGCGGCGCAACCTGGCCGCTGGCCGGCGCCGGTCTCGGGTCGTCGACGGCATCGACGACGGCACGCGCCAGGACGATGGCGGCTTCCCCCGGCTCGGCGGCGGGTGCCTCGTCCGCTGCCGGTCCGGGCGGCGGCTCGGCGGCGGCGATCGTGGGCGTTCGCGGCTCGCTCGGCTCGGGCGGCTGCCCCGGGGCCGTCACCGAAGCCGTCACGGGAGCCGGTACCGGGGCGGTCACTGCCGCCAGCTCCGGTTCCGGCGCGGCGGCCGGCGCCGTCTCCGCCGGGCTCGCACCCGGTAGCGGATCCGCATCGGCCGTCGCCAGTTGCCAGGCCATGGTCGCCCGCTGCCACGCGGCGGTAACGGGCGCGACGAGGCCGGTCGGGACGATCAGCACGGCCGCGGTCGCAGCGGCGGCCAGCGCGACGCCGCCACCGGCCACAACCACGCGGCGGCGGGAGCGCCAGTGGCTCGCCGACGTCATGCCATCCAAGATCTCGCCAGCCGCGCGGTCGAGGGTCTGCATCGATACGCGCGGTTCACCCTGCACGTAGGCGCCAAGCAGGGCGCGGTCGGCGATGAGGTTGATCAGGCGGGGAACGCCGCCGGTGTGATGATGCAGGCGGGCGAGCACCCTCGGCGGGAACAGTCGGCGCTCGACGCCGGCGACCTCGAGGCGGCGCGCCACATAGGCCGCGGTGTCCTTGGCGGACAGCGCGCCGAGATGGTAGCGGGCGGTGATCCGCTGCGCCAGCTGCCGCAGGTCGGGCCGCTTCAACATCGTGCGCAGTTCCGGCTGGCCGATCATCATGATCTGCATCAGCTTGCGCTCGTTGGTCTCGAGGTTCGTCAGCAGGCGCATCTGCTCAAGCACGTCCGCCGCGAGGTTCTGCGCCTCGTCAATGATCAGCACGCAGGTCCGCCCCCGCGCATGCTGCGCCAACAGATGCGTGTTGATGGCGTCAATCAACGCCTTGATGCTGACCGCGCCGCCAGGGCCGGCGAGCGGGCGCGCAATACGGTACTCATCGCACAGGGTCTCAAGGAGTTCCGCTGCCGTGAGCTTGGGATTGAAAACGAACGCGAGTTCGGTGTCGGCCGGCAGCTGCTCCAACAGGCACCGACAGATTGTCGTCTTGCCGGTGCCGACCTCGCCGGTGAGCAGGACGAAGCCGCCATGGGTGATCCCATAAAGCAGGTGGGCCAGCGCCTCGCGATGCTTGTCGCTCATGTAAAGGTAGCGCGGGTCGGGCGCGATCGAAAATGGCGGTTCGGTCAAACCGAAGAAACGCTCGTACATCGAAGGTTTTCCGGATCGGGTTGCGATCACTCTCGGGTGGACCGCATCGAACGCCTCGCGAACCGCGCTACCATGCCGGGCGATCGTGGCGAAGTAAAGGAAAACCGCACAACCGGTTGCGGCACACAGCGTATCGTTGCAATCCGTCAATCTTCCGGTTTTCGCGCGAGCTTTGTGAGCGGACTTCCGCGCGACAGGTGCGTAGCGCCGATGGGCAAATTGTTGTACTTTATTTGGGGATTTGGTGTCCGGACGCAGGCTTCGGGCAGGAGGTGGCGATGCAGTTCAACATGGAAGACATCGTCGATAGCATGGAGGGCATCACCTACCTGACCGATACCGGCGGCATGATCTTCGCCATCGGCCGCCGCCACTGGAACCGCTTTGCCGCCGACAACGACGGCTTGGGCCTCGTGGACGGCAGCGGCGTCCTCGGTCACAGCCTGTTTGATTTCATTTCCGGCGACGATGTGCGCGACCGCTACCGGCACTTTCTGTCGGCGATCATCTCGCACCGCGTCGGTCGCGCCCGGCTGCTGTCCCGCTGCGACAGTCCAGCGGTCGAACGGGAGTTGATGATCACGGTCACGCCCATCTACGCCGGCGACACCATCGAGGGCGTCCTCTGGCAGTCGTTGACGATCGGCGAGACGATCCGTCCCCGACTGGACCTGTTCGATTTCGCGCAACAACGGCGGCTGGCGGCAGACGGCCTGAAGAGTTGGCCAATTCTCGGCATGTGCAGTTACTGCCAGGACGTCCGCTTCCCGGCCGGAAGCTGCGACGCGGATGGCGCTTGGATCAGCGCCGAAGACTATTACCATCGCGGCGGCGACAGCCGGGTGCGGATCAGCCATGGCCTGTGTCCCGATTGCTTCGAGGATGCCGACGCGGCGCTCTGTGCTTGAAAGGGCGAAAGCGGCCGTGGTATCCGCCCGCTGGTGGGCGGCGGTAACAGCACTCGATGGGGCAGCGCAGATGGCAGCACGGGACGAGCAGATCGACCGCATCGCGGCACGACTGAAGGAGTGGTCGGCGGAAGTCGACGGACTGGAAGAGCGCGCGAAGTCCGCGGCGGCCGATGTGAAAGCCGAGATCGAGACCCGTGTGGCGGAGCTGAAGGGACAGCGGGACCTGTTGTCGGCGGAACTGCAGCGCCTGCGATCGGCGAGCGAGAGCGCCTGGAACGATCTGTTCGAAGGCGCTCAGGCGATGACGAACGCCCTTGAACAGGCGTTCGAGCGGGCTCGCGCGCGCTTCCGCGATTGACCGGCGCGGCGCGCCGGCGCCTTAGCGGTCGACGGCGCAACCGGCGGCGCACGCCATCTTCAGCGGCGCCGGAGCCGACGCCAACGCCAGCGGCGGGCTCTGCCGGTAGCTGCCGGCACCCGCCCAGGCCGCGACCGCCAGCATCGCCATCACCGTCAACGCAATCTGCGCCCGCTGCCGTTGCTGACGATGCCGGTAGCGGGTGAATATCCGTCGCCTGACCATGAACCATCCTGTCGGTTGCGCCAAACGGTCCAGAAGGCCGTTCGGACGCCGCTGCGCCGGGCTCCAGGATGCCGACAGGCCGTTGCCGTCCCGTTAACGATCCGCGGGCGGCTGGTCGGTCCCGGTGGCGGCCGCGAGGAATCGGCCGATCTCGGCATAGGGCCCACCGTCGTCGCGGAAGGGCGAGGCCATCGCGAGGACAATATCGATATGCCCCTTTTCGGGGTACTCGACAAGCTTTGCTTGCCCACCCGTAGCCCAAACGCGCCCAGCCAGCGCCTGCGAGTTCTCGGGATAGACGGTCCCGTCCTGACCGCCGTGCAGCAGCAGCATCGGCGGCTCGTCACCATTGACGAGGCCAATGGGCATCGTTGGCACGCCGGCATCGGCGAAGATCGAGCGGGTCGTGCGAAACCGCGCGGGATCGAACGCGTAAGGACCCGCCAGCCCGACGAAGCCGCGAATGCTCCGGCGGTCGACGCCGCTGCCTTCCAGGTAGCGGTTGTCCATGATCAACATCGCGGCGATGTGAGCGCCGGCGGAATGCCCCATCAGCACGATCGCGTCGGACTGGCCGCCATAGCCTGCGATATTGTCCTCCACCCATCGCAGCGCGGCGGCGCCATCTTCGACGAATTCCGGAAACCGCACTTCCGGGTAGACGCGGTAATCGGGCACGACGACAACATAGCCCTGCCTCGCCAAGGCCTCACCGATAAAGGGGTAGTAGTCGCGCTTGCCGCCGCTCCAGGCACCGCCATAAAAAAAGACGACGACGGGCGCGTTGCCGCCCGCGGCCGCCGCGCGATCGGGAACGTAGATATCCAGTTCGTGCCGCGGGCCTTCGCCATAGGCGATGCCGCGGTGGCGAACGTAGCCGTCCTGCGGCACCATCCAGTCATTGAGGGTGACGAGCGGGGAACACGCCGAAAGGCCCACCGCCGAAGCGAACAGCGCCGCGCTGCCGATACCGAGCAGGGCGAAGCGCATCTGCCAGCGCCGCCAGCGCCAGCCGGCGACAACCGCCGATCGCTGCGTTTGGCCATCGCCGGGTTGGTGTTGCGCCTGCGGCCACGATATCGCCTCGTCAGGCAACGGGCGCCTCCATCGAGCAGGTCACGCCGGTGCCGCCGAGACCGCAATAGCCGGCGGGATTCTTGGCCAAATACTGCTGGTGGTAGGCTTCGGCATAATAAAATGGCGGCGCGCTGGCGATCTCCGTGGTGATCGGTCCGTATCCCGCTTGCGCCAGATCGCGGGCAAAGCGCGCTTTCGACGCATCGGCCAACTGTCGCTGCCGGTCCGACGTCGTGTAGATGGTGGATCGATACTGACTGCCGACGTCATTGCCCTGCCGCATTCCTTGCGTCGGATCGTGACTTTCCCAGAACACTTTCAGCAGATCGCCAAAGGTGACCTGCGCCGGATCGAAGACGACGAGCACGACTTCGGCATGGCCGGTCCGCCCCGAGCACACCTCCTCATAGGTCGGGTTGCGGGTGATCCCGCCGGCGTAGCCAACGGCGGTGGTGTAAACGCCGGGCAACTGCCAGAATTTGCGCTCCGCCCCCCAAAAACAGCCGAGCCCGAACACCGCCTGATCGCACTGATCGGGGAACGGTCCGCGCAGCGGCGTGCCAAGCACCGCGTGCCGATCGGGAACCGCCATCTCCTCGTCGCGGCCCGGCAGGGCTTCGGTGGGGGTCGGCAGCACCGCCTTCTTGGCTAACCACGTCCACATCGTTTTGACCTCCAGACCATGTGGGCCCTAGTGAGGCCCCACGTGATCTGGCATCGGCAGGCGCCGCGATCAACCGAGAGGGCGGGCGGCTCGCGGACTTGCGATCTGCCGCCGGCCATGCGATGTCAGCGGCAGGATCTTGCCTTGGATGCCTTGCGATGCCGCACGGATTGCCGCTGCTGCCATCCGCCCGACTGCGTCGCATGCTGGTCATCGAGCGCGGGCAGGATACCACCCTCGCCGCCCTGGGCGGTCATCTGGGCGATGATACGGTCGCCGGCTGGCTGCTGTTGATGTTGTCCATTCCGGCGCTCGTCCCCTCGCCCGGCGTGCCGATCGGCGTGTTCGTCGGTCTCGGCATCGCTGCGATCGGCGCCCAAATGCTCGCCGGCTCGCGCAAACCGCACCTGCCGCAATGGATCGGCCGCCGCCGGCTGTCATACCGCGAACTGCGTGGCTTCGTCATTCGGGTGCGGCCGTGGCTGAAACGTCTCGAAGTCTTCGCCCGTCCCCACCCCGCCGGCGTCAGCGGCATCGGGCTGCTGCGGGCCATGGGCATCATCGCCATCGTCAACGGCATCCTCATCGCCCTGCCGATCCCCCTGGGTAACACCGCGCCCGCTGTCTCCACCCTGGCCGTCGCGCTCGGCCTGATCCTGCATGACGGACGAATGGTCTGGCTGGGCTTCGCGCTCGCCGTCATCGCCTGGGCGGTTACCGCGGCACTGCTCGCCGGCACCGTGTGGATCGTCGACTGGGCGATTGCCTGAAACGGCTCAGCGACCGCCGGCGGTCAGATGTCGAGCAGTTCGCCGGCCATCACCGGCACGCAATAGCCGCCGACCCGCACCGCGATGACCGAGCCGTCACGCTTGTCGGCCTCGGCGAACAGCAGGCTGGGCCGGCCGACCGCCGCACCCTGGGCGATGCGGATGACGGACTCGAGATCGCCTTCGGCGGCGAGGACCGCCCGCAGGCCGGCGAGCGCCGCCGCGGCACTGCCGGTCGCCGGGTCCTCCACCACGCCAAGCAGCGGCGCAAACATCCGTGCTTCGATGTCCGCTTCGCTGCCGTCGCTCAACACCGTGTAGAGGAGAAGGGCGCCGCTGCCGAAGCGGGTGAGTTGATCGAACGCCGCGATCTGCGGTGAGGCAGCGGCGAGGGCGTGCCGGTCGGTCACTTCGGCGATGACGAACGGCATGCCGCAGGAGACGACGCGCGGGCCGTGGCGGGCGACGATGATCGCGCTGCCGGGCAACCCGCTGCAAGCGGCGACCGCCTCGACCGGCACCTCGCCGGCAAGCTGCGGCAACTGCGGCGCCGTCAGCCGGGCGCCGACCAGCATCCCTTCCTCCCAGACGAGATCGACCGGCACCAGACCGGCTCCCTCCTCGAACACCACCTGCTCGCCGACCTCGACGCCGAACACCTCGCCGTGCGCCGCCAGCACGTAGGCGGTGCCGACGTTGGGGTGGCCGGCAAACGGCAGTTCGGCCTTGGGCGTGAAGATGCGCACCCGCGCCGTATTCGCGGCGTCCGCGGGCGGCAGCACGAAGGTGGTTTCCGAATACCCGAACTCGGCGGCAATCCGTTGCATCGTCGCCGCGTCCAGCCCCTCGGCGTCGATGACGACGGCCAGCGGGTTCCCCCCGAACGGGGTATCCGTGAAGACATCAACGGTGGCGTAGCGCCGCCCACGTTCCGCAGCGATCATCGTCCTTCCCTTGCGTTCGTCGCCAACATCTGATCATGACCCGCCGGCCCGGCGCCGCCGGCCCATTCGGCGCGCAGGCGGGCGAGGCAGGCGTCACGGCCGGCGGTGTAGCCGCCCGCCTCCCACCAGTCCTCGACGCTGGCGAGGGCCGCGCCGATCGCCGGTCCGCGCGGCATCCCAAGGGCGAGCGCGTCCCGCCCCTTCAGCGGAAATTCCACCGGCCGCCACTGGTCGATGGCGGTCAGCAGCCGCAGCCAGCCGCCGGTGCGTGCCCGTGGCAACCGCGGTTCAACAGCCAGTTCGCCAGCCCAGGCGAGCAGTGCCCGATCCCGCACGCTCTCCGGCCCGAGCCGGTGCAGGGCGCGCGCCAGTGCCGCCGCCGGCTCATCGGGGTCGATCCGCCAGCCACCGGCAATGGCGCGGGACAGCCGCAACCGCTCGTGGTTCGAGAATTTCAGCCGGTCGGCGATCGCCGAGGCCGCCGCAGCGCCGTCGCCGCCGCGATCACCGTCAATGAGGGCGGCGAGCCGGCGCGTCTCGTCCGGGGCGACCGAGGACAGCCCCGTCGCCGTCGTCTCCAGCCAGACGAGCCGGGCCAGCCGGGCGCTTGTCCCCGCCTCCGGCAGTACGGCGGCGAGGACGCCGCCCGCCGCCATCAGGTCGATGACGTCGACGACATCGCCGCCTTTCAGGATGCGCAGCAGTTCGCCGCGCACCCGCTCCCCCGACAGCGACTTGACGTCATCGGCGCGCTCAACACAGGCGGCGAGGGCCGCCGCATCCACCGGCGGCCGGCCGTAGTCACCGTAGAAACGGAAGAACCGCAGCAGCCGCAGCGCGTCTTCGACGATGCGCGCACGGGCGTCGCCGACGAAGCGGATGCGGCCGCGAAAGAGATCGTCGATGCCGCCAAAATAGTCGTAGACGGCGCCATCCGCCGTCGCCGACATGGCGTTGATGGTGAAGTCGCGGCGCGCGGCATCGGCCGCCCAGTCGTCGGTGAAGGCGACGCGGGCGCGCCGGCCATCGGTCTCCACATCGATGCGCAGCGAGGTGATTTCGAAATGCTGCCTGCCGATAACGGCGGTGACGGTTCCGTGGTCGATGCCGGTAGGAATGGCGCGCAACCCCGCCGCCGCCAGCCGCGCCATCACCTGTTCCGGCGGCAGCGCGAGGGCGAGATCGACGTCACGCACAGGCCGGCGCAACAGGGCATCGCGAACGCAACCACCGATAAAGCGCACTTCCGTGCCGCCGGCCGCGAGCGCCGCGAGAACGCGCTGCGTTTCCGGCGCCGTCAACCAGCCCTGTATGGGAAGCTGCCCGATTGGCTGGCTCGCGGCCGCCGTGGTGTCGGCGGCGCCGTCTGCCAGCGGGCTTCGGTGGTCGGCGATCACTCGATGCGGCCCGGCACGACGCGCCCGTTTTCCAGGCGCGCCGGGACGTACGTTCCACCGGGATCACCGCCGGTGAGCCACGCCGTGACGGCGAGGACGATCGCCATCAGCCCGACACCCGCCGCGATCAGCCACAGCCACGGACCCTGGCGGAGCCAGTGCGGCACGTCGCCATCGCCATCCGGCCCGGGCTTGCGAATAAATACGGCCCAAATCAGATACAAAAGCGTCGGCAAAACCAACGGCAGAACGATCTGCACCAACGCGCGGCTCATGCCTGCCGCAGATCCCGCGCCGCATTCAGAATGTCGTGGAAGTTCTTGAGCATGCCGGCGGTTGCACCCCAGATATAGTAGCTCTCGTAAGGCATCGCATAGAAGTGTCGGACGTGCCCGTCGAACTCCGCCGAGCAGAACTGATGGTTGCTGCTATCCATCAGGAAATCCAACGGCACCTCGAAGATTTCGGCAACTTCGTGCGGGTCGGGATTGAGTGAGAACGGCGGTGTAATGACGCCAACGACGGGCGTCACCACGAAGCCGGTGCGCGTCACATAGGTATCGAGGTGGCCGATCACGGTGACGTGCTCGCGGCCCAGTCCGATCTCCTCCTCGGTTTCCCGCAGCGCGGTATCCCGCGGACATTCGTCATCCGGTTCGATGTGTCCGCCGGGAAAGCTGATCTGACCCGCATGATGGGCGAGATGGCTGGTGCGCCGGGTAAACAAGACACTCAGCGTTTCCCGCTCAATGATCGGCACCAGGACCGCCGCCGGCTTCAGCGGCGAAAGCGGTTCAAGACCGGCGTTCAGCGCATGATCACCCCGATCCCGCCGCAAGTCGATCGCCATGTCCGGGTGGCGGGGGATCAGTCGGCGGGTGGCGAGGCCCCGTTCGACGACGGAACGGGTGAGTGGCTTCGCCATCGCCGTGACGTCGGCCGCCGGCATCAACACTCGACCTCTCCCAGTGAAAACCAATGCCCAGCGCTCCACACACCGATGGCAACGTGATCGCCGCGCCGTTCCCCCGCTACCGCGAGGGCCACCAACTCGTAGTACACCGGCCGCGACAGGCGCGCGCTCAGCCCGCGGTCAAGCTGCACATAGGGCGACGGCTCGCCGCTGTCGGGGTCGGTGACGATGACGAGCGGGTGGCCGGCGTCGACCTCGATGATCTCGTCGACGTTGGTGCGCAGGCTGAGGCGCTGCGCCGCCCCGCTGCCGCTCACGAACAGTTCGACGGCGAGGAACGGTGCGTCTTCGACGCCGATCCGTCCCATTTCCGACGGCGTAACCAGCCAGTACGCACCGGCCTGGTCGCGGGTTAATGCGGATGCGAACAAACAGACCAATTCCTTACGCTCGATCGGGGAGCCGTGATAAAACCAGCGGCCGTGTCGATCGATGTGAATGCCGAGATCCTCGATGAGGGTACGGCCGGCCGCGGCAGGAGGCGGCGCAGCAATGAAACGGACCTCGCCATCGAAGGACACCGCCGCAGCGGCCGTGGGAGTGTGTTTGATCATTCCTCGCCCGGAAGCCATCGATGCAGGATGTAAGGCAGGATGATGTCCGCCACCAGCGACGACACGATGACAGCGCATAGTGCGCCCATTGACGCCATGGATCAACTCGGCGAACGGCTGGCGGCGGCGCGAAGCAGCATCGCCGAGGTGATCTATGGGCAGGAACGGGTCGTCGACGAGACGCTGATCACGCTGCTGTCCGGCGGCCACGTCTTGTTGATCGGCGTGCCCGGGCTCGGCAAGACGCGGCTGGTGGAAACGCTGGGCACCGTTTTCGGCCTGGAGGAGCGGCGGGTCCAGTTCACCCCCGACCTGATGCCGGCCGATATCCTCGGATCGGAGGTGCTGGAGGAGCAGGAGACCGGACGGCGCCAGTTCCGCTTCATCAAAGGGCCGGTCTTCTGCCAGCTGCTGATGGCGGATGAGATCAACCGGGCCAGTCCCCGCACGCAGTCGGCGTTGCTGCAGGCGATGCAGGAGCATCGCGTGTCCGTGGCCGGGCACTATCACGGCCTGCCGCAGCCGTTTCACGTCCTCGCAACGCAGAATCCGCTCGAGCAGGAAGGGACCTATCCGCTGCCGGAGGCACAGCTCGATCGGTTCCTGATGCAGGTCGACGTCGAGTATCCCGAGCGCGAGGCGGAGCGGGAAATCCTGTTGAAAACCACCGGCGCCACCGAGGTGCAGGCGCGGCCGGTGATGGATGCGGCGCAGCTGCTCGCCGCGCAGCGATTCGTCCGCCACGTCCCCGTCGGCGAATCGGTGGTTGACGGCATTCTCGACATGGTGCGCGCCGGCCGGCCCGAATCCACGGATATCCCCGAGGTCCGCGCCCATGTCTCCTGGGGGCCGGGACCGCGCGCCAGCCAGGCCTTGATGCTGGCGGTGCGCGCGCGCGCCATCTTGCACGGTCGGTTCGCCCCGTCACTGGACGACGTGCTCGCGCTGGCGGCGCCGGTCCTGCGCCACCGTATGGCGTTGTCCTTTGCCGCCCGCGCCGAAGGCGTGCGCATCGACGATATCATCGAGCGGCTGTGCGCACGCCTCGACTGATCCGCGCCACGGCACGCCCAAGCGACGCGGGGCCGACCCGTCATCGGCTCGCGCGGGCGGAGGCATTGGCGGCGCCGCTGCCGCCGCTGCTCGTCGCCGCCGAACGGGTCGCGGCAACCGTCTCGCAAGGCGTGCATGGTCGGCGCCGCGTCGGCCAGGGCGAGACGTTCTGGCAATTCCGCCGCTATCAGCCGGGAGACATGACCAGCCGCATCGACTGGCGGCAGTCGGCGAAGACCGACCATATCTTCCTCAGGCAAACGGAATGGGAGGCGGCGCAGAGCGTATGGCTGTGGCGAGACGGCTCCCCGTCCATGGATTACAGTTCGCGGCCGGGCCAGCCAAGCAAACGCGACCACGCCGACCTGCTGCTGCTTGCCCTCGCCTCGCTGCTGGCGCGCGGCGGCGAACACGTGGCGATGCTCGGGTCCGGCGTCCCGCCGGCTACGGGGCGCGCGGTGCTGGAGCGGTTCAGCGTGATGCTGGACGGGCCGATGCGCCGCACCAAGGGTCTGCCGGTGCCTGAGCCCTTGCCTCGCCATGCGCGCGCCGCGCTGTTCGGCGACTGGCTCGCCCCGCTGGAGGACACCGCCCTCGCCCTCGGTCGGCTGTCGCGCAGCGGCGTTCGCGGCCACTTGGTGCAGATCCTCGACCCGGCGGAGGCCAGCCTGCCATTCTCTGGCCGGGTCGTCTTCGAGGGGCCCGAAGCCGAAGGCGATGTCCTGTTCGGCCGCGCGGAAACCATTCGCGAGGCGTACGTCGAGGCGTTCCAGGCGCATCACCGCGGCCTCAAGGCGCTCGCCCGGTCCGCCGGCTTCGGGCTGCTGACGCATGCCACCGACCGGCCGTTGCAGCCGTCGCTGCTCGCGCTCTGGCTGGCGCTGTCGGGCAACCCCGAAACCGGGGCGCGCCCATGCTGACGATCGGCTCGCTGACATTCGCCGTGCCCGCGGCACTGCTCGGGCTCGCGGCCTTGCCGGCGTTATGGTGGCTGCTGCGGGTGACGCCGCCGGCACCGCGGCGGATTGCCTTCCCACCGGTCCGCTTGCTGATGACCCTCGTCGGCCGCGAACAGCAGGCGATCCGCACGCCGCCCTGGCTGCTGGCCCTGCGGCTGCTGCTGGCGGCGCTGCTGGTGCTCGCCGCGTCAAGGCCCGTCTACGATGCCGGGCGGGGCTTGCCCGGCGATGGTCCGCTGGTGCTCCTGATCGATAACGGCTGGGCGTCAGCCCACCATTGGCGGAGCCGCGAGGACGCGCTCCACACGGCGATCACGGCGGCGGAACGGGAGGGGCGGGAGGTGATGCTGCTGGCAACCGCCGCCGTCGGCAGCGTCGGCGACGACAATGCCTCCTCCGGCGGCGCCACTCCCGCCGTGACGTCGGCAGCCGCCGCGCGGGAGACCGCGGCGATGCTGCGACCACGGCCCTGGGCAACGGATCGCCCGGCGGCGGTGCAGCGCGCCGAGGCGGCGGTGGCCGGGCCAGCCACGGTGCTGTGGCTGAGCGACGGCCTCGGTGAACCCGGTGGCACCGCCGCCGATCGCGCGCTTTACGATCGGCTGGCGTCCATGGGCGCCGTCCATGTGATGGTGCCGGCCCTTTCGGAGGCGACACCGTTGCTGCGGTCCGAGCCGGGCAACGGCGGTGGGCTGACGGCAACCGCGGTACGTCCCGCCGGCGACGACGCCTTGAGCATCTCGTTGCGTCTCCTCGCCGACGACGGCAGCACGCTCGGCCGTCAGCCGCTCGACTTCGCCGCCGGCAGCCTCGCCGCGCGCGTCGTCATCGAGATGCCCGCCGAGTGGCTGCAAAAGCTGGCGCGCATGGAGATCGAGGGCTTGGACAGCGCCGCCGGTGTCGTGCTCATCGACCGTCGCTGGCAACGGCGCACGGTGGGGATCGCCACCGAGCCCGGTGCCGCCGGCGAACAGCCGCTGCTGGGTCGCACGTTTTATGTGGAACGGGCGCTGGAGCCCTATGCCGAGCTGAGGTCTGGAACCGTTGCCGAACTCCTGAAACGGCAGTTGGCGGTCCTCGTTCTTGCTGATATCGGCCGTCTCGATGCCGACACCGCCGAACGCGTTCGCGTCTGGGTCGAGCAGGGTGGCGTGCTGCTGCGCTTCGCTGGCCCGAGGCTGGCGGAAGCGGCCGGCGGCGCCGCCGATCCGCTGCTGCCGGTCGCGCTCAGGCGCGGCGATCGCACGCTCGGCGGCGCCCTGTCCTGGGGGACGGGCGGGCAGTTGGCCGCGTTCGAGCCGTCGAGCCCCTTCGCCGGCCTCGCGATCTCCCCCGACATTGCGGTCGGCCGCCAAGTTTTGGCCGAACCCATGCTGGACGAGGCGACGCGCACATGGGCACGGCTTGTCGACGGCACGCCGCTGATCAGCGGCAGCAAGTCTGGCAACGGCTGGCTCGTTCTCGTGCACACGACGGCGAATGCCGACTGGTCGAACCTCGCCCTTTCCGGTCTGTTCGTCGAAATGCTGCGCCGCATCGCCGATCTCGGCCTGCCCGGCGGCGGTACCGTCGACACGCCGCTGCCGCCGATCGAAACCTTGGACGGGTTCGGCCGGCTCGGCGCCCCGCCAAAGTCCGCGCGCACGATCGCCGCCGGGCAGTTCGCCAGTGCCACCGCCGGCCCGGACCATCCGCCGGGCTACTACGGCCGGCCGGATGCGCGAACCGCGCTCAACCTTGCCCCCCTCCTCGCCGACCCGCGCCCGCTGACGCCGTTGCCGCGCGGCTGGACGACGGCGGCCTATGGCGCCGAAACGGGGATTGATCCCTTACCCTGGCTGCTGGCCGCCGCGACCGCGCTGGCCCTCATCGACCTTGCAGTCAGCTTAAGGATGCGCGGCATGGTTGGTCACGGCCGGCGCCACCCGCGCGTGACCGCCGGCCCGCGGTCACCGGCGGCAGCGAAGCGGCGCTGGCGGACGGCGATGCTCGCCCTCATCGCCATCCTGTCGCTTTCGGCGCCGGCCAAGGCCGGGGGCGTACTCGCCGACGGCACGGCGCCGCCGCCGGCGGTGGCGACCTCGCTCGCCTATGTGATAACCGGGGACAGCGAAACCGACCGGCTGAGCCTCGCCGCGTTGACCGGCCTTGGCACCGTCGTCAACCGACGCACCGCCGCGGAGTTGGCGCCACCGGTGGGGGTGCGTCCCGATCGCGACGATCTGTCCTTTTACCCGCTACTCTACTGGCCGCTGGTCGAGCCCGTGCGCATGCCGTCACCGGCGGCAGCGCGCAACCTCGCCGCCTACATGCGTGCCGGCGGGACCATCGTCTTCGACATCCGCGGCGGCCGTTCCCTTGCCGAACGGGCGGATTTGCGCCCGTTCGCCCGCGCCCTCGACCTGCCGCCGCTGGTGCCGGTGGACGCCGACCACGTGCTGCGGCGCAGTTACTACCTGCTTGCCGACCTGCCCGGACGATACGCCGGCAATCCCGTCTGGGTGGAGGCGAGTGGCGAACACGTCAACGACGGCGTTTCGGCGGTGGTTGCCGGCGCCAATGACTGGGCCGGCGCCTGGGCGGTCGATGAACAGCTGCGACCGCTCCACGCCGTCGTCCCCGGCGGCGAGCGGCAGCGGGAGCTGGCTTACCGCTTTGGCGTCAACCTCGTGATGTATGTGCTCACCGGCAACTACAAGACCGATCAGGTCCACCTGCCGGCGATCCTCGAACGCCTGCGGGGAACGGCGAAGTGATCGACGAGCTCGTCTTTTCACCGCTGCTTGCCCCCTGGCTGCTGGGCGTCGCCGCCGGCATCGCTCTGCTGCTGCTCGCCGTCGACATCGTGCGCGGCGGCCGCGGCTGGCCCTTCCGCCTCATCGCCGTTGCTGCCCTCGCCTGGGCACTGCTGGATCCGCGGCTCGTTCGCGAAAGACGGGAAAGCCGTCCCGACACCGCGATCGTCGTCGTCGATACCTCCGGCAGCCAGGGCATCGGCGATCGCCGTCAGCAGACGGACGCTGCCCGCGACGCGCTGGCCGCCGCCCTCGCCACACAGCCCGACCTGCAGGTGCGCATCGTCGAAGCCGGCGAAACGGAAGGCGAGACCCGGTTGTTCGCCGCCGCCGAGCGGGCCGTGCGGGAAGATCCGCCGGGGCGGCTCGCCGCGCTGCTGGTGATCACCGACGGGCAGGTGCACGACGTGCCGGCGGCGGCGCCCGACTGGCTGACGGCGCCCTTGCACGTGCTACTGTCGGGGCGCGCCGACGAGGTCGACCGCCGGGTTGTCGTCGGCCAGACGCCCGCCTTCGGCGTCGTCGGCACCGCCGTCGACATCGGCTTTCGCGTCGAGGATCGCGGCATCGAGGCAGCCGGCCCCGCGAACGTCCGCATCCGCATCCCCGGCACACCTGACCGGGTGGTGAGCACGGTACCGGGAACGCCGCAGTTGCTGCGGCTGGCCATCGACCACGCCGGCCCGACCGTGGTCGAGATCGAGGCCGAGCCATTGACGGGCGAAGTCGCCGACATCAACAACCGTGCCGCGGTGGTCATCAACGGTGTCCGCGACCGGCTGCGGGTACTGCTGATCTCCGGCCAGCCGCATCAGGGCGAGCGGACGTGGCGGAATCTGCTGAAGGCCGACCCGGCCGTCGACCTCGTTCATTTCACCATCCTGCGGCCACCGGAAAAAGATGACGCGACACCGCTTAAGGAACTGTCCCTGATCGTATTTCCGGTTCAGGAGCTGTTCGAGGAAAAGCTCAGCGACTTCGATCTCGTCGTTTTTGACCGGTATGTCGTGCGCGGGATCCTGTCGAACTTCTACTATGAGCGGATCGCCGAATACGTCCGCAACGGTGGCGCCCTGCTCGCCAGCGTCGGGCCGGAGTACGCCAGTCCGCGCGGCCTGATGCGCACGCCGCTGGCCGACGTGCTGCCGGTGCCGCCAACCGGCCGCGTCATCGAGCAGGCGTTCCGCCCCCGGCTGACGGCGACCGGCGCCCGCCATCCGGTCACCTCCGGCTTGCCGGGCGAGGCGGTGGCGGGCGATGGCGACGACAGCGCGGCGGTGGACGGCGACGCGGAAGGCGGCACGCCGGCCTGGGGGCCGTGGTACCGGCTGATCGAGGGCGAGGCGAGGCGCGGCGTCATCCTCATGGACGGCGCCGGCGGTCGGCCGCTGCTGGTGCTCGACCGGGTCGGCGAAGGCCGGGTCGCTCAGCTGATGAGCGATCAGATCTGGCTCTGGGCGCGCGGCCACGGCGGTGGCGGGCCGCAGGCGGAACTGCTGCGCCGCCTCGCCCACTGGCTGATGCGCGAGCCGGAACTGGAGGAAGAAAGCCTGTCGGCGGCAGTGGCGAATGGCCGGCTGCGCATCGCCCGGCGCAGCCTCATCGCCGGCGACAGCACGGTGACGGTGACCCGGCCCAATGGCGCCGCCGCGACGGTCCGCCTGTCCGACGGGGCGGACGGCATCGCCCGAGGCGAGACGGCGGCGTTCGAGGGCGGCCTTTACCGCATCGACGACGGCGGCCGCACCGCCTTCGCCGCCGCCGGCCGCATCAGCCCGCCGGAGCTGAGCGACCTCCGGGCCACGCCGGAGCGGCTGGCGCCGCTGATCGCCGAAACCGGCGGCGGCATCGCCTGGCTGGCGGAGGGCCTGCCCGAGTTGCGCCGCGTCGCCGCCGGCCGGGACGCGGCGGGGCGCGGCTGGCTCGGCTTGCAACGCAACGAGAGCGCGGCGGTCATCGGTGTCAGCCGGACGCCGATACCGCCGGGCTGGCTGCTGCTCACCCTCGCCGCCGCCGCCCTCATCGCCGCCTGGTGGCGCGAAGGCCGGTGATCAGCCCCCCGCAGAATGGCTCCGATGGTTGCTTTCAACAGCGGCAAATCGCCGACAACGGTTGCCCAGATCTCCGCCGGCCTCACCTGCGGATAGTCATGGCGCAGGATATTGCCGATGCCGGCAATCTCTCGCCAGGGGACGACTGGGTGCTTTGCCTCCAGGTCATCTGGGAGATGCCGGCTTGCTTCGGAAATCCGCTCGATGTTGCGTTCGATGGCATCGATGATCATCGGATTGCCGGGGAAGCCGTCTTCGTCCAGCCCCGACGCGTAGGTTTCGATCGTCGAAATTGCTTTCAGCATGTGTTCCAATCGTTCGCGATTGCGATCATCCATCATCAAAAGACAATGCTTCCAAATCTATCAACCAGGCTTCTTCTTCGTTCTCTTGATCCAAGTGAATATCGACATATGCAGATATCTCCCACGCAGAATCTCTCAATACTCCACCCATTTTTCGTAATATTTGAAGTGGAATATCAATTTTTAATATCCCATCTTTCTGTCGCAAGCACCTCTCTAACCTATTTAAATCGTCTGTTTGGTCTTCCAAACTCGGTGGATCGATTGATAGCGGTATTCTCTTTAAAGATTGCAGAATAGATAAGTTATAGCCAACTGGTGGTGAAATATCTATTTTTCTTTTAGTCATTGCAGACATTGATGTTGAAGCGGACCCAATCATTTGATTCATGGCCTCACTAATAGCACTGAGGTGCAATTCAGTTAATTCCTCATCCCCAGTATTAGTTCCATCTCCACCCA
>JALOTH010000219.1 GCA_025458035.1 Rhodospirillales bacterium | reverse complement strand
ATCGTCTGCGAAAAATGCGGCGTCGAGGTCACCTTGCAAAAGGTCCGGCGCGAGCGCATGGGCCACATCGAGCTGGCGTCGCCGGTTGCTCATATCTGGTTTCTGAAGTCGCTGCCGAGCCGGATCGGGCTGTTGCTGGATATGACGCTCAAGGATCTGGAGCGCATCCTTTATTTCGAGAACTACATCGTCGTTGATCCGGGATTGACGCCGCTGAAGCCGCGCGAACTGGTCACCGAGGAACAGTTGCAGCGGGCGATGGACGAATACGGCGAGGAGAACTTCACCGTCAGCATCGGTGCGGAGGCGGTGCGCGATCTGCTCAAGCAGATCGATCTCGACGCCGAAAAAACGCAACTGCGCGCCGATCTGAAGGAAACGACATCGGAGGCCAAGCGCAAGAAGCTGGTCAAGCGACTGAAGCTGGTCGAGGCGTTCCTTGAGTCCGGTTCTCGCCCGGAGTGGATGATCCTCGAGGTCATCCCGGTCATTCCGCCGGAACTGCGCCCACTGGTGCCCCTTGATGGCGGCCGCTTCGCCACATCCGATCTCAACGACCTGTACCGGCGCGTCATCAACCGCAACAACCGGCTGAAGCGGCTGATCGAGCTCCGCGCACCGGAGATCATCATTCGCAACGAAAAGCGGATGCTGCAGGAATCGGTGGATGCGCTATTCGACAACAGCCGCCGCGGCCGACCGATCACCGGCGCCTCGAAGCGGCCGCTGAAGTCCCTGTCGGACATGCTCAAGGGCAAGCAGGGACGGTTCCGTCAGAACCTGCTGGGCAAGCGGGTCGATTATTCCGGACGGTCCGTGATCGTCGTCGGGCCGGAGCTGAAGCTGCACGAGTGCGGCTTGCCGAAGAAGATGGCGCTCGAGCTGTTCAAGCCGTTCATCTATTCCAAGCTCGAACTCTACGGCATGGCGACGACGATCAAGGCGGCGAAACGCATCCTGGAGAAGGAGCGTCCCGAGGTCTGGGACGTGCTGGAGGAGGTCATCCGCGAGCACCCGGTGCTGCTGAACCGCGCACCGACGCTGCATCGCCTGGGCATTCAGGCGTTCGAACCGGTGCTGATCGAGGGCAAGGCGATCCGCTTGCATCCGCTGGTTTGCGCTGCCTTCAACGCCGACTTCGACGGCGACCAGATGGCGGTGCACGTGCCGCTGTCGCTGGAGGCGCAGCTGGAGGCGCGGGTGCTGATGATGTCGACCAACAACATCTTGAGCCCGGCCAATGGCAAGCCGATCATCGTGCCATCACAGGATATCGTTCTGGGCCTCTATTACCTGACGATGGATCGCGATGGCGAACCCGGTGAGGGCATGACGTTTGTCGACATCGGCGAAATCCATCACGCGCTCGACGCCAAGGCAGTGAGCCTGCACGCGAAAGTCAGAGCCCGCTATCACACCGTCGACGCCGAAGGCCGGCCGATCACGCTGCTGGTGTCGACGACACCCGGACGGATGCTGCTTTCCGAGCTGCTGCCGCGCCATCCGCAGCTGCCCTTCGATCTGGTCAACCGGCTGCTGACGAAAAAGGAGATTTCGGCGGTCATCGACGCCGTCTACCGCAACTGCGGCCAGAAGGAGACGGTCATTTTCGCCGACCGCATCATGCGGCTCGGCTTCACGCAGGCGTCGCGCGCCGGTATCTCGTTCGGCAAGGACGATCTTGTCGTGCCGGCGGAGAAGGAAAGCATTGTCGGCGAGACCGAAGCGAAGGTGAAGGAATACGAGCAACAATACATGGACGGGCTGATCACCCAGGGCGAAAAGTACAACAAGGTGGTCGATGCCTGGGCGCAGTGCACGGACCGGGTCGCCGAGGCGATGATGCAAAGCATTTCCCGGCTCAATCCCGGCCAGCCGATCAACTCGGTTTACATGATGGCGCACTCCGGCGCCCGCGGCTCGGCGGCGCAAATGAAGCAGCTCGCCGGTATGCGCGGGTTGATGGCCAAGCCGTCCGGCGAGATCATCGAGACGCCGATCATCTCCAATTTCAAGGAGGGGTTGACCGTCCTTGAGTACTTCAATTCGACGCACGGTGCTCGCAAGGGCCTCGCCGATACCGCGCTGAAGACGGCCAACTCCGGCTACCTCACCCGCCGCTTGGTGGACGTGGCGCAGGATTGCATCGTTCTCATCGAGGACTGCGGCACCACCAACGGGCTGACCGTGCGTCCGATCATCGAAGGGGGCGAGGTCGTCTCGCCGCTGTCGGAACGGATCCTCGGCCGATCGGCGGCGGAGGACATCTGCGATCCGGTCTCGGGCGCCGTGGTTGTGCGCGCCGGCGACCTCATCGAAGAGGACGCGCTGGTGGCGATCGAGGCTGCCGACATTCAGTCGGTGAGCATTCGCTCGGTACTGACGTGCGAACTGAAGACGGGCGTCTGCGCCGCCTGCTACGGCCGCGATCTGGCCCGCGGCACCCGCGTCAACATCGGCGAGGCGGTGGGTGTCATCGCCGCCCAGTCGATCGGCGAGCCGGGGACGCAGTTGACGATGCGGACCTTCCACATCGGCGGTGCGGTTCAGCGCGGCGCCGAGCAGTCGAAGGTGGAGGCGGCGGGCGACGGCACCCTGGTGCTGCGCAACTGCCAGACGGTGCGCAACAGCAGCGGCGTCGCGGTGGTGATGAACCGCAACGCCGAACTGCTGATCATCGACGCGCAGAATCGCGAGCGGGCGCGCCATCGCCTGCCCTATGGCGCGAAGATCCTGCGGGAAGACCGCACCGAGGTGAAACGCGGCGACAAGCTTGTGGAATGGGACCCCTATACGCTGCCGATTCTGACGGAGCGCGAGGGCTTCGCCCACTATGTCGATCTGGTCGAGGGCATCTCGATGATCGAG
>JALOTH010000218.1 GCA_025458035.1 Rhodospirillales bacterium | reverse complement strand
CCGTGGCCGGCGCTCGGCACCGTCGCCGCGCTGCTGCTGGCGATGGGCGGCATCTGGTACATGCATGACGGCCCGCCGTGGATCCTCATCCTCGGCTTCGCGGTCCTGCTGTACACCTTCTACGGCTGGTGGCGCGATGTCGTCCGCGAATCCCGCCACGGGGACCATACCGCAGTCGTCGCCCACGGGCTGCGGATCGGCGTGCTGCTGTTCATCGCGTCCGAAGTGATGTTCTTCTTCGCCTTCTTCTGGGCCTTCTTCAACGCCAGCGTGCCGGCGATCAACCGCGCCGCCCACGACGTGTGGCCGCCGGCGGGCATCATTCCGTTCGAGACCTTTGGCCTGCCGTTCCTGAACACCCTGATCCTGCTCACCTCGGGCGCGACGGTGACCATCGCCCACCACGCCATCCGCGCCGGCGACCGGCCGAAGATGGCGTTCTGGACCGGCTTGACGGTGCTGCTCGGTGTGATCTTCCTCGGCTGTCAGGCGTTGGAATACAGCCACGCCCATTTCGGCTTCGGCGACGGCATCTATCCGTCGACCTTCTTCATGGCCACCGGCTTCCACGGCTTCCACGTGTTCGTCGGCACCTGCTTCCTGTTCGTCTGCTTCCTGCGCGCGCGCGCCGGCCACTTCACGGCGGACAAGCATGTCGGCTTCGAGGCGGCCGCCTGGTACTGGCACTTCGTCGACGTCGTCTGGCTGTTCCTGTTCGTCGCCATCTACTGGTGGGGCAGCGCCAGCTTCTTTGCCGCCCATGGAGGCGGTGGCCACTGACGGCGGCGGCGGGCGTTGGCCACCACCGTGGTCACGGCGGCGGTTGCCGGAGCCGCGCCACGGCCGACGCTCGCCATGCTGGCATCGGGCCTGTGCGGGCGCTGCCCACGGTGCGGCAAGGGGCCGCTGTTCAGCGGCTTCCTGACCGTGGCCGACGCCTGCGGCAACTGTGGCCTTGGCCTGAGCGGGCATGATGCGGGGGATGGACCCGCGGTCTTCGCCATTTTCATCCTTGGCTTTGGCATCGTCGGCCTCGCCGCCGTCGTCGAGTTCCTGTTCGCACCGCCGCTGTGGTTGCATGCGGCGCTGTGGCTGCCGCTGACGCTGATCGGCGCGATCGCGCTGCTGCGGCCGCTGAAGGGCCTGACCGTCGCCCTTCAATACCGCTATCGGGCGGTGGACGAGCCGGAGCGGCCGGGCGCGACGTGACCGGCGCCGCGTGGCGTGACTTGACGGCGCCGCGCCAGTGGCGTTAGCTCGCAAGCAACAGAAAAGTCGAGGGAATGAAACGGGCCATGGAGACAGCACCGGTCGCCGAAGCCTACCGCTTGCCGGTCACCATCAAGACGATTGCCGACATCGATCGGTCGGGGCGCTGGTTGCGGCTCGGCTGGCAGGACTTCCTGGCAACGCCGACGATCAGCCTGACCTACGGCGCCGCCTTTGTCATCGTCAGCCTGATCGTCACTTTGGGCCTTGTCGAGATCGGTCTCGGCTCGCTGGTGCTGCCGCTGGCCGGCGGCTTCATCATCTTGACACCGATCCTCGTCGTCGGCCTCTACGACGTCAGCCGCCGCCGCGAGCAGGGGATGGAGGCGACGCTGCGCGATGTGCTGTCGGCCTATGGCGAGCACGCGGGGCAGCTGTCGGCAATGGGCATCGTCCTCATGCTGTGTTTCTGGATCTGGGTCGAGATCGCGCTCGTCCTGTTCATGGGTATTTTCAGCCAGACGCCGCCTTCACTGGAGCGGTTCTTCACCGACGTCATTTTTTCGACAAACGGCGCCATCCTGCTGATTGCCGGTTCGGCGATCGGCGCGGTGTTCGCCGCCGTCGTCTTTGCCATCTCGGCAGTCTCGGTGCCGCTGATTTTCGACCGGCCGGTGGACGTCATCACCGCGATCAGCACCAGCCTGCTCACGGTCCGCGGCAACTGGCGGCTGATGTTCGGCTGGGCGGCGCTGATCGCGCTCGTTCTCGCCAGCGCCCTGGCGACGGCGTTCATCGGCCTCGCCGTCGCCTTGCCGGTGCTGGCCTATGCCACCTGGCACGCCTATCGGGACTTGATCGAACCGGCGCCGCCGCCCAAAGCTGCCTGACGGCGCCGATACGCGGCTGGCCTTTCCGGCTGCGAAAGCCTATCATCCTTGATGGCGGCGTGCGGCGTCCGTCCACGAAAAGAAACCGTCTGAGGGAACAGTGATGACCGAGCCAAGGGGCGGCGCGTCCGACCCCGATGAAGCGCGCGCGGCACGGCAGCCGGCCACCGAGGCCTGGAACGAGTTGATGGAGCGGTCACGCCAGCTGATGGCAGGCTGGCAGCAACGAATGGCGGAAGACGAAGGCTTCTCCATTCTCAACCCGACGATCGCGGCGCAGACGTTCATGGCGGTGGCGCAGCAGCTGCTTGCTCACCCAGCCCGGCTGCAGGCGGCACAGGCCGGTCTCGCCGAGGATTATGCGCGGCTGTGGAAGGCGATCGCGCAATCCTTCGAGCACAAGCAGCCGATGGAGCCGGTAATCGAACCGGGCGGCGATGACCGCCGCTTCAAGGACGCCGAATGGTCGCAAAACCCGGTGTTCGATGCGATCAAGCAGTATTATCTGCTGACCGCCAACTGGTGTGACCGGCTGGTCAACGACGCGCCCGGCCTTGATCCGCAGGTCAAGCGGCGCGCCCAGTTCTACATGCGCCAGTTCATGAGCGCCATTGCTCCCACCAACTTCGTTGCCACCAACCCGAAAGTGCTGAAAGCGACCCTCGACAGCCAGGGGCAGAACTTGCTGCAAGGCTTTGGCCGCATGCTGGACCACATGGAACAGCATGACGGCCGCCTGCAGATCCCACTGAGCGATACCAGCGCCTTCGAACTCGGCCGCAATCTTGCCACCAC